>NZ_MUNE01000106.1 GCF_002154605.1 Streptomyces milbemycinicus
GGGGGAGAGCACCGGCGGGCGGGTGGAGGGCGTGCGCCGCGAGGAGCCGGTCCAGGCCGGGCGGGCCGGGCGCCTGACGATCGGGGCGAAGATCTCGGCGATCTCCTCCTTGTTGAGCGTCTCCTTCTCCAGCAGCGCCAGGACCAGGTTGTCCAGGACGTCGCGGTTCTCGACGAGGATTTCCCACGCCTCGTTGTGCGCGGACTCGATGAGCTTCTTGACCTCCTCGTCGACCAGCGCGGCGACCTCTTCGGAGTAGTCGCGCTGGTGAGCCATCTCACGGCCCAGGAACGGCTCGGAGTTGTCGGAGCCGAACTTGATCGCGCCCAGCCGCTCGGTCATGCCGTACTGCGTGACCATCGCGCGGGCGGTGGCCGTCGCCTTCTCGATGTCGTTGGACGCGCCCGTGGTCGGGTCGTGGAAGACAAGCTCCTCGGCGGCGCGGCCACCCATCATGTAGGCGAGCTGGTCCAGCATCTCGTTGCGCGTGGTCGAGTACTTGTCCTCGTCGGGCAGGACCATGGTGTAACCCAGGGCCCGGCCGCGGGAGAGGATGGTGACCTTGTGCACCGGGTCGCTGTTCGGAGAGGCCGCCGCGACCAGGGCGTGACCGCCCTCGTGGTACGCGGTGATCTTCTTCTCCTTCTCGCTCATGATCCGGGTCCGCTTCTGCGGACCGGCCACGACGCGGTCGATCGCCTCGTCCAGGAAGTGGTTGTCGATCAGCTTCTTGTCGCTACGGGCCGTCAGCAGCGCGGCCTCGTTCAGCACATTGGACAGATCGGCACCGGTGAACCCGGGGGTACGGCGGGCGACGGCCGAGAGGTCGACGTCCGGCGCGACCGGCTTGCCCTTCTGGTGGACCTTGAGGATCTCCAGGCGGCCCTGCATATCCGGGCGGTCCACGGCGATCTGCCGGTCGAAGCGGCCCGGGCGCAGCAGCGCCGGGTCCAGGATGTCGGGCCGGTTGGTGGCGGCGATCAGGATGACGCCGCCCTTCACATCGAAGCCGTCCATCTCGACCAGCAGCTGGTTCAGTGTCTGCTCGCGCTCGTCGTGACCGCCGCCCATGCCGGCGCCGCGGTGGCGGCCGACGGCGTCGATCTCGTCGACGAAGACGATCGCCGGGGCGTTCGCCTTGGCCTGCTCGAACAGGTCGCGGACGCGGGAGGCACCCACACCCACGAACATCTCGACGAAGTCGGAGCCGGAGATCGAGTAGAAGGGGACACCCGCCTCGCCCGCGACGGCGCGCGCGAGCAGCGTCTTACCGGTGCCGGGCGGGCCGTACAGCAGCACGCCCTTGGGAATCTTGGCGCCCACGGCCTGGAACTTCGCCGGCTCCTGCAGGAACTCCTTGATCTCCTGGAGCTCCTCGACGGCCTCGTCGGCCCCGGCCACGTCCGAGAACGTCGTCTTCGGGGTGTCCTTGGTGATCAGCTTGGCCTTCGACTTCCCGAAGTTCATCACTCGGGAGCCGCCGCCCTGCATCTGGTTCATCAGGAACAGGAAGACCACGACGATCAGCACGAACGGGAGCAGCGACAGCAGGATCCCGACGAACGGGTTCTGCTTCGACGTCGAGACGTTGTACCCGTCCGGGATCCCGCCCTGCTTCTGAGCATTGGCCTGCAAGGTCCGGGCGATGTCGAGGCCCTGGTCACCGATGTAGGTGGCCTGGAGCTTGCTGCTGCCCGAGATCTTGGCGACGTTGTCCTTGAGCTCGATCTTGATCTTGTGCTCGTCGCCGGTCGTCAGCTCGGCGGACTGGACCTGGTTCCTGTTGATCGCCTTGACGACCTGGCTGGTGTCCACCGACTTGTAGCCGCCGGACGAGCCGACGACCTGCATCAACACGACCACGGCGAGGACGGCCAGCACGATCCACATGACCGGCCCACGGAAGTAGCGCTTCACGTCCATCCATACGGGGCGATGCCGCCCCGTCCCTCCTGCCACAGTGAGGCACGGCAGCCCTGGAGGGGCGCCTGTGCGTGCGGTGTATTGCGGTGTATTTGCGGTGTATGAGCTGTGTAATCCTCAGTCTCAAAAAGACTGACCTTCGGACGGTACCCCAGCATTGTCACCCGACGCCGCCGTGGACTGTTAACAAATCCGCCTTCCCCTGCTCCAACGGCGGGAAACCGCGCCAGGTTCCCAGGCGGTTCCTCTGCCATCCGAGAAGGGGCTGAGCGCCCTCCGGGAAGGGCGCTCAGCCGCCGTACACGTGCGGGGCGAGCGTGCCGACGAAGCGCAGGTTGCGGTACTTCTCGGCGTAGTCGAGGCCATAGCCGACGACGAACTCGTTGGGGATGTCGAATCCGACCCATTTCACATCGATGGCGACCTTGGCCGCCTCCGGCTTGCGCAGCAGGGTGCACACGTTCAGCGAGGCGGGCTCGCGCGAGCCCAGGTTGGACAGCAGCCACGACAGGGTCAGGCCGGAGTCGATGATGTCCTCGACGATCAGGACGTGCTTGCCCTTGATGTCGGTGTCCAGGTCCTTGAGGATGCGGACCACGCCCGAGGACTGGGTGCCCGCGCCGTACGAGGACACGGCCATCCAGTCCATGGTGACCGGGGTGGACAGGGCGCGTGCCAGGTCCGCCATGACCATTACCGCGCCCTTGAGGACTCCGACGATCAGCAGATCCTTGCCCGCGTACTCCGCGTCGATCTTGGCGGCCAGTTCGGCCAGCTTCGCGTTGATCTCTTCCTCGGTGATGAGGACCGACTTGAGGTCGGTGCCCATGTCCTTGTCGTCCACCCGCGCCACTCTCGTTAGGGTTACCGGCTCTACTGGCTGGGCGGGTCAGCCCTGCCGGATGACCAGTCTGCCACCCTCCCGGCGGACCTCCACGCGGCCCGGGAGGTTGAGGGCCCGCTGACCGCGCCAGCCGGTGATCAGGCGGTCCACCTCTTCGATGTGGCGGGCGAAGAGCGAACCGGCGGGGGCGCCCGCGGCGATCGCGGCGCGGCGCAGCACCCGGCGGCGGACGGCGGGGGGCAGGGCGTGCAGCCCGACGGCGTCGAGCTCGACGGCGTCGGGTTCGACGCCGTCGGGTTCGACGCCGTCGGGTTCGGCGACGCCGGATTCGACTGCGCCGGGTTCGGCGGGGGCCTCGGCGTCGGCCGGGGCGGCCTTGGCGGGCCGTACATCGGTCCGCACCTCCGCCTCCGCCCGGGCGGCCCAGGCGTCGAGCGCGTCGGCGTCGTCGCGCGAGAGCTGGGCGGTGCGGGCCAGCGCCTCGACGACGCCCTTGCCGAGGGCCTTCTCCAGGATGGGCAGCGCCTCGTGGCGGACCCGGGAGCGGGTGTAGGCCGGGTCCACGTTGTGCGGGTCGTCCCAGACGGGCAGCGACTGGGCCAGGCACGCCCGGCGGACGGTCTGCCGGTCGAGCCGCAGGAAGGGGCGGCGGTAGCGGCCGCCCGCCCCGGAGACCTGGGCCATACCGGACAGCGAGCGGATACCGGAGCCGCGGGCCAGCCCCAGCAGGACCGTCTCGGCCTGGTCGTCGCGGGTGTGGCCGAGCAGCACGGCGACCGCGCCATGGCGCTCGGCTGCGGTGTCGAGGGCGGCGTAGCGCGCGTCACGGGCGGCGGCCTCGGGGCCGCCGTCCCGGCCGACGGACACGCCGATGCACTCGACCGGTTCGAGCCCGAGCAGCCGCAGCCGCTCGGCGACCTCGGCCGCGCGCACCTCGGAGCCGTCCTGCAGACCGTGGTCGACGGTGACCCCTCCGGCGCGCACCCCGAGCTTGGGGGCTTCGAAGGCGAGGGCGGAGGCGAGCGCCATGGAGTCGGCGCCGCCGGAGCAGGCGACGAGCACCAGGGGCGCCGCGGCGCGGGTGGGGGGCGAGGTCGAAGGGTCGACGAGTACGTCGTGGAGGACGCGGCGGACCGCCAGGCGTATCGCGGCGACCGCTGGATGGGGACCCATGTCCGTTTCCCATCTGTCGTTCGAGGGGGTGCCTCGGGGCCGTTACGAGGGTTTCGTCACACAGAGTTCGTCACGCTGAGTACGTCGATGGTGACAGAAGCGCGCTGTTCCCCGAGCATCGCACGCCTACCCGTCGCTCACGGTCCCTCGGACGGGTGATTAGGAGGGCATGGTGCTCCTATGACTCCGTCCTACGGTGCACCCGCGCGACCCAGTCCGCGGGTTCGCTGATCTCCGTTTTGGTCGGAAGCGTGTTCGGAGAGGTCCAGACGCGGTTGAAGCCGTCCATCCCGACCTGGTCCACGACGGACCGTACGAACCGCTCCCCGTCCCGGTACTGCCGCAGCTTGGCGTCGAGCCCCAGCAGCTTGCGCAGCGCCTGGTCCAGCCGGCCCGCGCCGCTGGCCCGGCGCTTCTGGAACTTCTCGCGGATCTCCGCGACGGACGGCACGACCTCGGGCCCCACCCCGTCCATCACATAGTCCGCATGCCCCTCGAGCAGCGACATCACGGCGGTCAGCCGGCCCAGAATCTCCCGCTGGGCCGGGGTCTGCACCAGCTCGATGATGCTGGGCGTACTGCCCTCCCGGTCGCCGTCCGCCTCCGGGCGGCCGCCGCCCAGCGACTGCACGGCCTCGCGGAACCGCTCCAGGAGGGTGGCCGGGTCCACCTCGGTCTCGCCGAGGAAGGCCTGGATCTCGGACTCGATGTGGTCGCGCAGCCAGGGCACCGCGGTGAACTGCGTACGGTGCGTCTCCTCGTGCAGACACACCCACAGCCGGAAGTCGTGCGGGGCGACGTCCAACTCGCGCTCGACGTGCACCACGTTGGGCGCCACCAGCAGCAGCCGCCCGCCGCCCGAGGAGGCGGGCAGATCGCGGCTCGGCGGGGCGAAGGTCTCGTACTGGCCGAGCACCCGGGAGGCCAGGAAGGACAGCAGCATCCCCAGCTCCACCCCGGTGACCTTGCCGCCGACCGCGCCGAGCACAGCGCCGCCCGGCAGCCCCCCGCGGCGCTCCTGCATCTTGCCCAGCAGCGGCTTGAGCACTTCGCGGAAGCCCGCCACATTCGCCTTGATCCAGCCCGCGCGGTCCACGACGAGAACCGGGGTGTCCGAGCCCGGTCCGCCCGCCGGGGCCATTCGGGTGAACGCCCGGACGTGCTCCTCCGACGACTTGGCGTACCGGCGCAGCTCCGCGACGACGGCGCGCGCCTCGTCCCGGCTCACGTCGGGGCCCGGCCGCACCAGCCGGGTCGCGGTCGCGACCGCGAGGTTCCAGTCGACCATCTCCGCACCACCGATGCTCGTCATGGCTTCACGGTACGTGGCGCGCGGTCCTTCCGGGAGGCGACGAGGTCATCAGCGGCAGCCGCAGTTCGCGAGTGCGGACGCCATGCGGTCCAGTGCGCGCTGTGCGCCCTGGGGGTCGGTGGTTCCGTTCGTCATAAACGCGAAGACCAGAAGGCGGCCGTCCGCGTCGACGACGGTGCCCGCAAGCGTGTTGACGCCCGTCAGGGTCCCGGTCTTCGCGCGGACCACGCCGCGGCCGACCGCCTCCTGCGCATAGCGGCCGCGCAGCGTCCCGGTGAAGCCGGCCACCGGCAGTCCGGTGAGGACCGAGCGCAGCTCGGGGTGGTCGGGGTCGGCGGCGCGCACCAGGACCTGGGCGAGCAGGGCCGCGGACACATGGTCGGCTCGGTCCAGGCCGCTGCCGTCGACGATACGGGCGCCCGACAGCGGCAGCCGGAGCTTGTTCAGCCGGTCCATGACGGCCCGCCCCGCGCCGTCGAAGCTGGCGGGTTCGCCGGCGGCGATGGCGGTCTGCCGGGCGAGGGCTTCGGCGATGTCGTTGTCGCTGTTGGTCAGCGCCCGCTCGACCAGGGAGGACAGCGGCTGGGAGCGGACGGTGGCGAGCGGCCGCGCCTTCTTCCCGTCCTTGGCGGCTTTTACGGACTGCGGCTCACCCTTCACGTCGATCCCGCGGTCGCGCAGCATCGTGGCGAACTCCTCCGCCGCGTCGGCGGCGGGGTCGTGGGAGCGGGGGGCCGGGCCGTGGTCGCTGTCGTCCAGGCGGCCCTCGTCGACCATGAGGGGGGTGACGGGGGAGATGTTCTCGTTGGGTCCGATCGGGTGCAGCACCGGGCCGGAGTAGAGCGAGGTGTCGTAGCCCAGCCGGACGCTTTCGGTGCCGCTCTTCTTGAGCGCGGACGCCGTTTTGTCGGCCAGTTTGCGCAGGCTGGCCGGGGCGCCGGCGCCCTTGGTGGCGCGGGCGGTGAGGGTGGGGTCGCCGCCGCCGACCAGCACGATGCGGCCCTTGTCCTTGCCCTTGCCCTTTGCCCCGCCCTTCGCACCGTCTCCGGGGACGACGACGGTGGTCTCGATGCGGTGGTCGGGTCCGAGGGCGGAGAGCGCGGCGATGCCGGTCGCCAGCTTGATGATCGAGGCGGGCACCGCCTGGGTGTCCGCCTGCGCCCCGTACAGCTGTCGCCCGGTCGCCGAGTCCACGACGGACACCGAACGCGGTTTGCCCAGCGCCCCGTCGTCCAGCAGCGGCTCCAGCGCGTCGGCCAGGCCCGCCCGGGTGGGCTGCGGGACCGCGTCGTCGCCGCTGTCCGGGGAGGGCGCGACGGCGGCCGTGCCCAGGGGGGCCAGCACCGGCGAGGCGCTGGGCACGGACCGCCCGGGGCCCTCGCCGTGACGCTCGCCACCTGTGCCGGGACTCCCGGCGGCGCGGGCCCGCTCGGCCGTACGCTGCCCGGAGTCCCACGGCCCGGCCGCGAACACCGTCGCGACCGCCACCACCAGGCCGACGACGGCGGAGATCGCCGACAGTCGCCACGTCAGCCGCTGCTCCACCGTGGCGCTCCGCCACCGGCCCGTGGCGCTCTGCCACTGGCTCTGCCACCACCTGACCTGCCACGATCTGGCTTCAGGCACGTCGGACCAGCCCCTTTCGCCACCACACACCTGCGTGGGGGACACTTAATCACCAGACGTATGTGTTGATCATGGAGGAGCCACCCGTGGAGTTCGACGTCACCATCGAGATCCCCAAGGGTTCGCGCAACAAGTACGAGGTGGACCACGAGACAGGGCGCATCCGTCTCGACCGTCGACTCTTTACTTCGACCAGCTACCCGGCTGACTACGGCTTTGTGGAGAACACCCTCGGCGAGGACGGCGACCCGCTGGACGCGCTGGTCATTCTGGACGAGCCGACCTTCCCGGGCTGTCTGATCAAGTGCCGCGCGATCGGCATGTTCCGGATGACGGACGAGGCCGGCGGCGACGACAAGCTGCTGTGCGTGCCCGCGTCCGACCCGCGGGTCGAGCACCTGCGTGATATTCACCACGTTTCGGAGTTCGACCGCCTGGAGATCCAGCACTTCTTCGAGGTCTACAAGGACCTGGAGCCGGGCAAGTCGGTCGAGGGGGCCAACTGGGTGGGCCGCGCCGAGGCCGAGGCCGAGGTCGAGGCGTCCGTGAAGCGGCTGGAGGCCGCGGGCGGCGCGCACTGAGCGTGCCGACTTCTCTTGAGTTGCGCTGAGCCTTTGAGATGCGTGGGGCCTTTGAGATGCGCTGGGCCTTTGAGTTGCGCTGAGCCTTAAAAGCTTCGAGGGCTGTGACAGAGGGCGGACCGGTTTTCCGGTCCGCCCTTTGTGTGCTTCGCCGTGGTGCACCAGGCGTCAGAAGCCGCGGGTGCGCTTGGCGGCGCGGCGGCCCGACGCCTCGGTCTCGGGCCGCGGGGCCTTCAGGAACAGGCGCGCGGCCTCGTTGCCCAGGTTCACCCCGATGGCGATGGCCAGGGCCAGCGCCACCGCCTGGGTGAGATGGGCGATACCGCGGTCCAGATTGCCCTGGGCCAGCGCCAGCAGGCCGAAGTACGTGGCGCTACCGGGCAGCAGCGGCCCGATGGCGGCCGTGACGTACGGCAGCGCGGACGCGTAGCGATAGCGGGACAGCATCTGCCCGAAGAGCCCCACCAGCCCGGCGGCGACCGTCGTGGCGGCGACCGCGGGGACGCCCGCGGTGTTGTGCAGCGCGCCGTAGACGACCCAGGCGACCCCGCCGTTGAGGGTCACGAACAGCACGGTGTGACGTTCCTGCTGGAGCAGGATGGAGAAGGTCAGCGCAAGCAGCATCGCCGCGACGATCTGCACCACCGGCCGGTCGACCTGGCGCAGCGTCGCCTCCGGGTTGAGCTTCGCGTCCAGCTGGAGACCCCCGTACAGCACGGTCAGCACGCCGCACACGATCCCGACGATCAGATAGGCGACCTCCAGGAGCCGGGCCGCGGCGGTGATGTAATAGCCGGTCAGCCCGTCCTGGACGCCCGCCACCAGCGCCCGCCCGGGGATCAGCGCGAACAGCCCACCGGTGATCACCGCGGAGGACTGCAGCCCCACCCCGGCCAGGCTGAGCGCGACGCCCATCGCGGCGGGCGGCATCGCCGCGGCCACGAACTGGTAGAACTCCGGCAGTCCGCGCCCCGAGGCCAGCCAGGCCAGCCGGTCGCCGAACATCGCGCCGACCGCCGCCGCGAAGAAGACCGGCCAGTCGCCGCCGACCAGCATGCTCGCCGCGCCGGCCAGGGCGCCGCCGGCCAGGGTGAGCGCCCATCCGGGGTAGGGGTGGCGGTTACGGCGGATCTCGGCGAGGCGGCGGTATGCCTCCTCCAGGGTGAAGTCCTCGCCGGAGGTGATGTCGTCGACCAGCCGGAAGACGGCGGACAGCCGGGTGTAGTCGGTGCCCCGGCGGCGTACGGTCCGGCTGGCGGTGACCGGGTCGTCGACGAGCGAGGGCTGGTAGCTGACCGAGAGCAGGGTGAAGGTGACGGTCGGCTCGCAGCGGTCGAGCCCGTACGCATGCGCCACGCCGAACATCGCCGCCTCGACGTCCTCGGCCCCCTCCCCGCCCGCGAGCAGCAGCTCGCCGATGCGCAGGATCAGGTCCAGTACGCGCGGCACGGCGGGCCCCGCCTCGTCCTGCCGCTCCTGGCGCTCGGGGGCCGGGCGCTCGCTGATCGGCATGCGGAGCATGGTGCGCATCCGGTCCTGCCAGGGGCCCTCATGGATGAGCTGGAGAGCGGGGATGCCGTTGGGCGGGGTGAACGCCGGGAAGTTCGCGGCCTGGCCGGTCTGCGGGCCGGTCTTGACCCCGGCGGGCGGTACGAAGGCCGAGCCCTCGGTGTCGGTGGCGGACTCGGACCCACCGGAGCCCAGCCCCTCGGGAACGGCGAACTCGGAGGTGGGGTGGTCGTCCTCGGGCACGGGCGGCAAGGGCATCCCGAGCGGCGGGGTGAAGGCGCTGTGCGCCTCGTCCGACTGCGGTTTACGGCTCCCCGCCGCCTCCGCTTCCGGCACGCTCGCACCGCGCTGACCGCGCTGTCGTTCGGACCCCACGTCGCTTCGCTCCTCACCCGCCCCTGTGCCTGATGTGCGCCGGCCGCCATGCAGTATGGCGGCCACCGAGCCCATTGTGCGGGTCGATGGCCGCCATCCGAAGGGTGGGGCGGTGGGAAGGGAGGCGCGTGGGGGTTGTGGGGTTTGTGGGTGTGGGATCTGGGAGTGTCGGGCTGCTGGGCGTCAGCGCTTGGTGTGGCGGCCGCGTGACGCCTGGCCTGCTG
>NZ_MUNE01001060.1 GCF_002154605.1 Streptomyces milbemycinicus
GAGGCGAACCGGTCTCAGCGAGCGGCCCGGGACGGCCCGCTGAACGGGGACGACGGTGGATGACCGGCTGCCCGGATGGCCTGCCGACACCGGATGACCGGCCGCCGGGACTGCCCGCCGACGCCGGAGGTCGGGCCGCCCGGACCGCTCGCTGAGACCGGTTCGCCTCCCGGGCCCGGCTCCGGTTAGCGTTCTGACCATGACCGACGCAGCCATCACCACCAGCACCACCCAAACCGGCGCAGCCGCCGCCGGTCTTGCCACCCTCGCCGAGGACGGCACCGTCCTCGACACCTGGTTCCCGGCCCCCGAGCTGGTCGCCGAGCCCGGCCCGGCCGGGACCGAGCGGCTGAGCGACGAGCGCGCCGCCGAGCTGCTGGGCGACACCGCCCTGAAGGCCCTCGGGCCGGACCCGCGCCGCGGGGTCGAGGTCGTGGCCGTCCGTACGGTCATCGGCTCCCTCGACGACAAGCCGCTCGACGCGCACGACGTGTATCTGCGGCTGCATCTGCTCAGCCACCGCCTGGTCAAGCCGCACGGCCTGAGCCTGGACGGCATGTTCGGCCTGCTGGCCAACGTGGCCTGGACCTCGCTCGGCCCCGTCCCCGTCGACCAGGTCGAGCGGGCCCGCCTCGCGGCCCGCGCCGAGGGGCTGCAGCTGTCGGTGACCAGCGTGGACAAGTTCCCGCGGATGACCGACTACGTGATCCCCGCCGGGGTGCGCATCGGCGACGCCGACCGGGTCCGGCTCGGCGCCCACCTGGCCTCCGGGACCACCGTCATGCACGAGGGCTTCGTCAACTTCAACGCCGGGACGCTGGGCACCTCCATGGTCGAGGGCCGGATCAGCGCGGGCGTCGTGGTCGGCGACGGCTCGGACATCGGCGGCGGCGCGTCGATCATGGGCACGCTCTCGGGCGGCGGCAAGCAGACGATCTCCATCGGCGAGCGCTGCCTGCTGGGCGCCGAGGCGGGCATCGGCATCTCGCTCGGCGACGACTGCATCGTCGAGGCGGGCCTGTACGTGACCGCGGGGACCCGGGTCTCCCTGCCGGACGGCACGATCCACAAGGCGCTGGAGCTGTCCGGCGTCAACAACCTCCTCTTCCGCCGCAACTCCACCACCGGCGCGGTCGAGGCGCTGCCGCGCAGCGGCTCGTGGGGCGGCCTCAACGAGGCGCTGCACAGCCACAACTGAGCCACGCGTGGGGCGGGCGGACCGGGGTCAGCGGCCGCCCGCCACCTCGCCGCCCGCCACCTCGCCGTACGCGGCCAGCAGTTCGTCGGTCAGCTCCTGGCCGGCGGGGAGCAGCGGGGCCCGGACCGGGCCCGCGGGCAGTCCGAGCGCGCCGAGCAGCGCCTTGGCGGTGGCCGTGCCCGGGGTGCCGGCGGCCATCATCCGCTCGATGAGCGGGGTGAGGGCCAGATGGCGCCGGGCGGCCTCGCCCGGATCCCCCGCGTCGTGTGCATCGAGCACCGCGCGCACCTGCTGACCTGCGACGTTGGCCACGACGCTGACGTAGCCGGCGCCGCCGATGGCCCGTAGCGGCAGATTCAGCTCGTCGCAGCCGGAGAAGTAGGCGAGGCCGGTGGCCGCCATCACCCGCGCCGCCTTCAGCAGGTTGTACGCGCTGTCCTTGACGGCTGTGATGCGCGGGTGTTCGGCGAGCCGCAGCAGTGTGTTGGTGGCGAGTTCGGTGCCGGTGCGG
Source organism: Streptomyces milbemycinicus (assembly GCF_002154605.1). Taxonomy (GTDB): domain Bacteria; phylum Actinomycetota; class Actinomycetes; order Streptomycetales; family Streptomycetaceae; genus Streptomyces; species Streptomyces milbemycinicus. The sequence goes on from NZ_MUNE01001060.1 coordinate 1,710, forward strand.
GCGGGGATGTCGTACAGCATCACGGGGAGTCCGACGGCGTCCGCGACCGTACGGAAGTGCTGCGCCACAGCCTCCTGCGGCGGGCGGCTGTAGTACGGGGTGACGACCAGCAGGCCGTGTGCCCCGGCCTTTTCGGCCGCGCGGGCCAGTTCCACGGTGTGCCGGGTGTCGCTGGTGCCCACCCCGGCGGTGATCCGGGCCCGGTCGCCGACGGCTTCCACGACGGCCCGCAGCAGCGCCTCCCTCTCGGTGTCGGAGGTGGTCGGGGACTCGCCGGTGGTGCCGCTGACCACGATTCCGTCGCAGCCGCCCCGGTCCACCAGGTGGGTGGCCAGGCGCTGGGCGCCGTCGAGGTCGAGGGCGCCGTCCTCGTCGAACGGGGTGATCATGGCGGCGGCGGTACGGCCGTAGGGGCCCAGGGACATGTGTGAACGCTCCGTGCGGCAGGAGGACGGGACAGGGGGTGTTTCCTGCGCTGGATTCTGGGCCCCTTCGGGGTACAGGTCTATTTAATTGTGCTGGTCCGACAGTTCAGTATCGCTACGGCTTCACTCGGACGATCTGCGGGTCGTGGTCGCTGGACTGGTCCGCGAACTCCGCGTTGATGTGCACGATGTCGTAGTCGGGGCGGCGCACGGCGTGGCTGGTGAGGATGTGGTCCAGCACCTGCGAATTGCCGTTGTAGACATAGCCGTAGCGCTCGTCCTTCGGAAGTCCGGTGACCAGGTCGGTGAGCACACCGCCACCCCTGAGATCGGCCAGCGCGGGCGAGAACTGGTAGTCGTTGAGGTCGCCCGCGACGACGACCCGGGACTGCGGGTCCACGGCGAGCAGCTTCTTGACGAAGGCGTTGACTGCCTCGGCCTGCCCGGTGCGCTGGGTCGCCGAGCTGCGGGCCGGGGGCTGGAAGCGGCTGTCCAGGCCCTGGTCGCCGCCCTTGGAGTTGAAGTGGTTGGCGATCACGAAGACCGGGCGGCCCCGGAAGGAGAACTGCCCGACCAGCGGCTTGCGGCTGTCCTTCCAGACCGGGTTCTCGGGGTCGATACGGCCGGGGGAGGCGGACAGGCCCGCCTTGCCGCCGTCGTCCGTCACCCGCACCGCGGTGGTGGCGTTCCCGCCCGCGACATCGGTGAAGGAGACCCGCTCGGGGTTGAAGAGGAAGGCGATGCGGATGTTGCCACCCGGCTGCCCGCCGTCCTGGTCGTCGGCCGGGTCGATCTGCCGCCACTCGTACGCGGGGCCGCCGGCCGCCTTGATCGCGTCGGTGAGCTTCTCGAGTGTGACTCCGGCGCTGGTGACCGCGTCGTTCGTCGGGCCGTTGTCGTCCTGGACCTCCTCCAGGGCGACGATGTCGGGCGAGGCGAGGTTGTCCACGAGGCCCGAGGCGAGCCGGTCGAACTTCGCCTGCGCGGTCTTGGGGGACAGGTTCTCCACGTTGTACGTGGCGATGGACAGCTCGTCGGCCTTCTGCTTACGGGTGGTCTCCCGGGCCAGGTTTCCGTCCGCGAGCTCGCCGAGCGCGGTGGCCTGGATCGCGTAGCCGCCGAAGTTGTCGTAGTCCAGCGGCCCCGCGGTGGTGCCGGTCAGCCGGTCACCCACCGGCGACGGGGAAGGGGCGCTGGGCGAACGGGATGAGGGAGGCGATCTTGACCCGGCCGGCGTTCGGGTCGCGGTAGGAGCTGTAGAGCGCTCCGCCGCGCGCGGTACGGGCGTGGCCGGGCTCGGCGGTGACCCACAGCTCGTCGTACTGGCTGGTCGCGCCCACGACCGGGGTGTCCTTGACCGAGACGCGCATGCCCTCCAGGGACTCATAGCGGTCCAGGGCGTAGGAGTTCGGGCGCAGCCGCAGTCCCTCAATATCGCCGCTATCGCCGCTGCTGCCGCCCGACGCGTCGGGGGCGTAG
>NZ_MUNE01001061.1 GCF_002154605.1 Streptomyces milbemycinicus
CCCGGGCCCTTGATCCGCCCCGCTCCCCCCGGCGGGGCGCTCCGGCCGTCGTGCTCAGCCCTTCCCCGTGTTGAGCGCGGCGGCCATTTCCGTCAGCTGCCCGAACGACGCCGTGCCGGTGACCACCGTGGTCACGCCCGGCTCCGCGCTCACCAGCGCGTCGTATTTGTCGCCCTCGTAGCGGACCCACTCCTTGCCGTCGATCCGCTGCTTCTTGTCCGTCTTCTTCGCCTGCTGGGTGACATCGGCGATGTACGGCCCCGCCTTGGCGTCGCTCTGCTCGACCGCGACGTAGTCCTCCTTGGGGGTGAGGAAGCCGAGGTGCCACGCCGTGCCCTCCGCCTGCGACGACTGCACGGGCCCGTACGTCACCGAGGTCGCGCGCCAGCCCTTGGGCAGGCTGCCGGGCTTCGGCGCTGCCACCGGATACGGCGCCGCGCGCCGGGCGGTGATCAGCTCTACCCTGTAGTCGACCGTCTTCAGCGGATTCTTGCTGTCGTCGTGCGGAATGGCGAAGACGTAGATGCCCGCTGCGACGGCGCCAATCGCCGCCACCGACAGCACCATGTCCCGCACCGTCTCTTTGCCTCGCATACCTGCCACGCCCCCTATCGTCCCTCATGACAGTCGCGCTCATGCGTGGGGCCCTCTGCTCACATTCCTAATCAGCGGATACTGTGCTTTTCGGGGGGCTGTCCCCAGCTCCCGCACAATGCACAAATCACCCTCACATCCGGCCGTCGCCGTACAGAAAGGTGCGATCCGATGACCGAGCATCATCTGCCGTCCCAGTTGGAAGTCAGCCCCGAGGCCCCCGACCGCAACCTCGCCCTGGAACTCGTCCGGGTCACCGAGGCCGGTGCCATGGCCTCCGGGCGCTGGGTGGGACGCGGCGACAAGAACGGCGCCGACGGCGCCGCCGTGAAGGCCATGCGCTCCCTCGTCCACACCGTGTCCATGAACGGTGTCGTGGTGATCGGCGAAGGCGAGAAGGACGAAGCGCCCATGCTCTTCAACGGAGAGCGGGTAGGCGACGGGACCGGCCCGGAGTGCGACGTGGCCGTGGACCCGGTGGACGGCACCACGCTCACCGCCAAGGGCATGGCGAACGCGGTATCCGTCCTGGCCGTCGCCGACCGTGGCACCATGTTCGACCCGTCCGCGGTCTTCTATATGAACAAGCTGGCCACCGGCCCCGAGGCGGCCGAGTTCGTCGACATCACCGCACCGCCCGGCGTCAATATCCGCCGGATCGCGAAGGCGAAGAAGTCCAGCCCCGAGGACGTCACCGTGGTCGTGCTCGACCGGCCCCGGCACGAGAACATCGTCAAGGAGATCCGGGAGGCGGGCGCCCGGATCAAGTTCATCTCCGACGGCGACGTGGCCGGCGCGATCATGGCCGTGCGCGAGGGCGCCGGTGCGGACCTGCTGCTGGGCATCGGCGGTACGCCGGAGGGCATCATCGCGGCCTGCGCGATCAAGTGTCTGGGCGGCACCATCCAGGCCCAGCTGTGGCCCAAGGACGACGAGGAGCGGCAGCGCGCGATCGACGCGGGCCATGACCTCGACCAGGTGCTGGAAACGGACGACCTGGTCAGCGGCGACAACGTGTTCTTCGTGGCCACCGGCATCACCGACGGCGATCTGCTGCGCGGGGTGCGGTACCGCGCGGAGACCGCGACCACCCAGTCGCTGGTGATGCGCTCCAAGTCGGGGACCATCCGGCAGATCGACTCGGTCCACCGGCTGTCCAAGCTGCGCGCCTACGCCGCGGTCGACTTCGACCGCGCGCGCTAGCCGCCAGTACATGGTTACGGGCGGGCCCCTCCTCCCCGGCGGGGCCCGGCCGCCTTTTTTGCTCGGTTCTCCCCCCAGCCACCGCTGGGAGGTTCCCCGCCGGAGGTCAGCCGGGAGTCAGCCGGCAGCCGCCACTCGCACGGCGCGCTGCAGCTCCGCCTCGCGGCGGCGCCGGCGGGCCAGCACGACGCGGCGCTCGGCCGCGGTCAGCCCGCCCCACACCCCGTACGGCTCCGGCTGCAGCAGGGCGTGCTCGCGGCACTCGACCATGACCGGGCAGCGCGCGCAGACGCGTTTGGCGGCCTCCTCGCGCGACAGCCGCGCAGCCGTGGGCTCCTTCGAGGGAGCGAAGAACAGCCCGGCCTCGTCCCGGCGACACACCGCCTCCGAGTGCCAGGGGCCTGCCTGATCCCGAGCGGGGATGCGCTGCGGGGGCACGGCGGCGTCCAGCAGGGGCTGATGCGGTTGCAGCACGGTCTACTCCTGACGACGGCTCCGGTGGTCACCCTTGCCCGCCTGGCCCGTACGGCCCGTTAGCACCCCCATCAGCCGTACGAGAGACGATGCACCAAGCCTTACCCGCTGTGCGCGTGCTTATGCACACCGTTGCCCCGCCCGGGAATTCAATATGAACGTAGGTTCTTCAGGCGTTTTCCGCGCTTGCGCTTGACCTCGGCACCGCCGAACAAGGTGAATCCGCGCACCACGATGGCCGGGGCGTCCGGATCCGGCGACTCGAACGTCTTGATGTCGAATCCGCCGAAAATGCCCCCGCCGTCGCCGCTGACCGTGACGTTTTCCGGGACCTTGATCTCGACTCCGCCGAAGACGGCGCAGACGTTGATGACGATCTCCCGATGCTCGAACAGCGCCTCGGTCAGGTCGATTTCGACGCCGCCGAACAACGCGAAGGCATTGGTGGTGCGCCTGACCCGCCAGCGGCCCTTGCGCGTCGCGCCGCCGAAGACCGCCATCAGGTTGTCGGAGGCGGGGAGTGCGCGGGGCCCGCGCGGCCCCAGGTCGCCCCGCCCCGGCGCCGGAGCGGGGGCTCGGCCGGCCTCCGCGGCCCCGGGCAGATCGCGGACCAGGGGATCCAGCTCGCCCACGGTCTTGGCCCGGTAGACCGCGTCGATCCGCTCGGCGTGCTCCTCGGGGTCGAGCCTGCCCTCGGCCAGCGCCTCGCGCAGGATGTCCGCGATCCGGTCGCGATCCGCGTCCGAGGCGCTGGCCGAGGGCAG
>NZ_MUNE01001062.1 GCF_002154605.1 Streptomyces milbemycinicus
CCCACGGCCGGACCGGCACGGAGATGATCCGTCGGCCCCATTTATTTGATTGCTCCGCTCTCATGCGTCCCTTTACGTTGACGCGATGTCCGAGCTGCGCACCGACCGTCTTGTGCTCCGCGGGTGGCGGGAATCCGACCTCGCGCCGTGGGCCGCCATGAATGCCGACTCCGAAGTCCGCGAGTACTTCCCGGGCACCCTCACCCGCGAGCAGAGCGAGGCGTCGGTGGCCCGCTTCCAGGCCGATCTCGGCCGGCGGGGCTGGGGGTGGTGGGCGGTGGAGGTGAAGGCCACCGGTGCGTTCATCGGCTTCACCGGGCTCGATCCGGTGGACGAGGACATGCCGTTCACCGGAGTGGAGGTCGGCTGGCGGCTGGCCCGCCCGCACTGGGGGCACGGCTACGCCACCGAGGCTGCCCTCGCGGCGCTGGACCACGGCTTCGGAAGCCTCGCCCTCACCGAAATCCTCGCGATCACGACGGCCACCAACCTCCGTTCGCAGGCGGTGATGCGCCGTATCGGCATGACCCGCGACCCGGCCGACGACTTCGACGACATGACCGTGCCCGTGGGTCCGCTGCGCCGGAGCGTGGTGTACCGGCTCCGGGGCGACGATCACCGGCAGGCGGTGCGCGGTTGAGCGTCGGTGAGCTGGTGCGAGCCGAGCTGGCGCGCCACGAATGGGCGGCGCTGAGGTGCGGCTGTGGTGAGTCCGCGGAGCATGTGCCCTTGATGTTTGAGGCGATCCTCACTGCCGGGACACCTCAGGACATGATCGAGTACACCCTCGACAACCACCTCGAGATCGGGCCCTGG
>NZ_MUNE01001063.1:0-404 GCF_002154605.1 Streptomyces milbemycinicus
GTCTGCTCCGTCACCGATGAACCGCCGACCCTCCTGGTCTGCCTCAACCGCGGCAGCGCCATGCACGGCGTATTCCAGGCGAACGGACGGGTGTGCGTCAACGTCCTGGCCGGAGAGCAGCAGGAACTCGCCCTGCACTTCGCCGGGGCCACCAAGGTGGCCATGGCCGAGCGCTTCACCTGGGAGGTGTGGGACCGCGACCAGGACCTGCCGGTCCTCAAGGACGCCCTGGTGACCGCCGTCGGAACCATCAAGCACGCCGTTCCCATGGGCTCCCACAGCGTGCTCTTCGTCGACATCGAGCAGATCCGCACCCGGACGGGCGGCCAGAGCCTCGTCTACTTCAACCGGGCCTTCCACCGCCTCGACGCCACGCCCCTGGTACCGGAAGGCGCGCGGCCGTG
>NZ_MUNE01001063.1:421-774 GCF_002154605.1 Streptomyces milbemycinicus
GGAGCAGACCGAACCCGAGATCCGGGCCTGGGTCCGTGTGGACCCCGACGGGGCCCGCGCGGCGGCAGAGCGGGCACCGGACGGACCACTGCGGGGCGTGCCGTTCGGCGTGAAGGACATCATCGACGTCGCCGGGATGCCCACCGAATGCGGCACCTCCCTGCGCCGCGGGCGGATCGCCGCACACGACGCCTGGCTGGTGGACCGGCTGCGCCACGCCGGCGCGGTCCCCCTGGGCAAGACGGTCACCACCGAGTTCGCGTACTTCCAGCCCGGGCCCACCCGCAACCCGCACCACCCGGCCCACACCCCCGGCGGCTCCTCCAGCGGCTCGGCCGCCGCCGTCGCGGCGG
>NZ_MUNE01001064.1 GCF_002154605.1 Streptomyces milbemycinicus
GCGGGGCGGCGGGTGGCCCGCCGCCCCGCAGGTCCTCCGGGCGTGGCGGGTCAGGCCGCCGCCGCGTCCGGGGCTGTGGGCTCGGCGCCGGGGAGGGCGCCGAGGTCGTGGAGGATCGCTCGGGCGGCGCGGCGGCCGGAGACGAGAGCGCCCTGCACGGTGCTTGAGTCGCGGTGGTCCCCGCATACGTACAGGCCGGACAGCAGCCGGACCGGGCGCCGCAGGTCGTGCGGGGCGGGCATGGCGGGGACCGCGTACGGGTCGTGGTGGGCGGCCAGCAGGTCCCAGCCGACGGTGGAGGTGCCGTAGACCGCGGCGAGTTGGGCCCGGGCGGCCCGGTCGAGTTCGGCGGTCGGCAGGGCAGCGGCGGCGCCGAGGACCGTGGAGGTGATCAGGACCCGGCCGGGCGGGGTGCGCGACGGGTCGACCTCGCTGGCGACGGCGGTGTGGGCGACCGGGCCGTGGTCCCCGGCGGTGAGCACCAGCGCGGGCTCGCGCAGCGGCGGGTGGTCCGCGGTGTGGTGCAACACGGTGACCGGGTGGAAGGACGGCAGCCGCAGCCCGGGGAGGAGGTCGGCCGCGGCGCGGGCGCCGGTGGCCACCAGGATCGAGCGGCAGGCGATCTCGCCGTGTTCGGCGGTGGCCACGGCGGTCGTGGAGGCCGTCACGGCGCGTATGCCGGTGCGTACCGTCCCCGGCGGCAGGGCCGCGGCCAGCAGTTCGGGGACGGCCGAGGCGCCGCCCGCGGGCAGGCACAGGCGGCCTCGCGCGTAGCCGCGCAGCACCAGGTCGGCGCAGCGGCTCGAGGTGGTCAACTCGGGGTCGCTGAGCAGCGAGACGAGCAGCGGGCGCAGAAAGCCCTCGACGGTACGGGCCGGCAGCCCGCGCCCGGCCAGGGTGTCGGCGACGGGCCGGTCCGGGCGGGTGAGGAGGCGGTCGGCGGGCAGGGCGGCGAGCCGGCCGAGGGCGGCGCCGAGCCGGGCCTGGTCGAGCGCGCCGCCGAGGGGCGCACGGGCGGCGTTCGCGAGGGCGCGTGCGGTGGTCAGTGCGCCCCTCG
>NZ_MUNE01001065.1 GCF_002154605.1 Streptomyces milbemycinicus
AGCGGGGCCCTCCAGGGCCCGGCGGGCCCTGGAGGGCCCCGCTTCGACGGCCGACTGGCACGTCCGTATCCGGCAGGCCCTCGTCTACGCGCTGCTGGCCGTCCACAGGTCGACCGGTGATGGTTCCGTCCTGGATGAGGCCATCGGCGAGCTGGAACAGGCCCGCCGCGACCTCACCGACCGCACCAGTCCGGAGATCGGCCAGAAGGTGCTGTGGGACCTGGCCGAGGCGTACCACCTGCGCGGCGACCGGGAGCGCGGCGACCTCGCCGCCGCCGTCACCACCGCGCAGGAGTCGCTGCGGATGCTCGCCGAGGACGTCCTGCTGCAACTCGGCGCCGAACACGGCCTCGAAGTGGCCCGGGCGGGGTCCAGCCGCGGCCTGCTCGCCGCTCAGTGGGCGGCTGTGGACGGGCGGGTCGCCGAGGCGGTGGAGGCGCTGGAGAACGGGCGTGGGCTGGTGCTGCGCGCGGCGGCCGCGGCGGCGGGGGTTCCGGAGCAGTTGGCCGCCCGGGGCGAGGCGGAACTGGCCGAACAGTGGCGGAACGCCGTACGGGACCTTCCGCCCCAGGCGACGCCGACGTCCGGCGGTGCCGGCACCGGCACCCCGGAAGACGTCCGGACCGCGCTCGCCCGCATCATGCCGGCCACCGAACCCGCCCCCGGTCTCACCATCCCCAGCACCCTGCGCCGCCGCGCTCTGGACGCGCTGCGGCGGCCTGACGGCGGCGGGGCGGAGGGGCTGCGCGGCCTGCTCGGCGCCCCCGGGGTCGCGGAGCTGCGGGAGGGGCTGCGGGGCGTCGGCGCCGACGCCCT
>NZ_MUNE01001066.1 GCF_002154605.1 Streptomyces milbemycinicus
GCCACGCCGCCCCCGCCCTGCCGACCACGCCGAGCGCCGCGACCAAGCCCGCGCGGCCCGCGACCGGCTGCTCGCCGTGGAAGGCGCCTTGGGCCTCCCGGCCCCCGGCGAACCGTACGAACGCCGCCCCGTCCACGAGGACTCCGTGCTCGACGGCACGGCCGTCACCCTCGGCCACGGACCCTGGCGGCCACTGCTCGCCGACCTCGCGTCGGTCGGGCGCGCGCTGGCCGTCCTCGACCGCGATCTGCCCGCCCGGTACGCCGTGGCCGCATGGCTCGCCGAACGGCACGGCCCGCACCCCCATGTGCCGCTGCTGCTCGTCCTGCACGAACTACGGGAGGACCCATCGCCCACCGCCGAGCACGTCCGGGCCCTGCTGCGGCCCGGCTTCGGTGTCGACGACACGTTTCTGCGGGACAGCCCGCTGCCCGTACTGCGGCGCCTGACCGACCACCGCGCCACCGTCCTCCAGGCCCTACGAGCCGGTGAACTGGCCACCGACGTCGCCGCGC
>NZ_MUNE01001067.1 GCF_002154605.1 Streptomyces milbemycinicus
CGTCTCCGGGCGGCGACGGCATGGGCATCTGTTTGGCGGCGACGGCGAAGAGCACCAGGGTCGCCGTCCAGGCGAGTAGATGGTTGGGGACGATCTTCCACCAGCGGCGCCGCCAGAACGAGGCGGGCCGGTCGCCGGGTCTGTACACCCAGGTCACCACGAACCCGGAGAGGATGAAGAAGGCGCTCACGGCCCCCGCGGCAAACGGCGAGACGATAGCGAGCGACTTGTGCAGGGAACCGTCGAAGATCCCCGAAACGTAGCTGACGTGGTACCAGATGACGGGGCAGGCCAAGATGAAACGCAAGCTTGTTAACGACGGCAGACGGCGGTACGACAGCTCGTCGGACATGGGGTTCCTTGCCTCCTTGATGCGAAGAAGCCAGAACAGGTGAATCAGGCAAACCGGCCCCGACGAGGCTTTTTCGAGTGAACTGCCTTTCGTGAAGGAATACCTGGCGATATCGGCCTGGCCGGGCTGGACCGGATTGCAGGATTCCGCGCTCACCGGCCGAGTGCACCACGAGTACCATAATTCGTCTGCCCCTGGCGACGGGTAGAAATCGCCAACTCGCGCCGAGCCCCCAGGTATTGGACAGAAGTGTGCCGAATACATGGTCCCTTGATTGCGCCGAGTATCCGTATTCGGCGGAGAATTCCGAGCTTCGGCCCTTTGTTGCTGCACTTGACCGAAGAGGGCAGATCGGAGTCACGCTCCGTTCCCTGGGGCGGGTGGATTATCACACTGCGTTCATTGCCTCGTGCTGTCGGTCTGAGTAGCGTTGCCGTCGGTTGTAAGAGTGAACAGGTGAGTTCGTTTTCGGGATATTTTGCGACCGCGGGGTTTCAGGTCACACTGTGGCCGGAGTTACGGGGGAAAGATGCAAGGGCGCAGTTATTCCCTTTGTCTGCGACGACGTTGTTCCTCGCCTTTCTGTGGCCGGTCCGTTGCGGGCTGATCCTGTGTTGTCAGGGCTGAGCGATGCCCTTCTTTCGGGCGTAATCTCGCGATTCGACCGTATGGTCGCCACCCCCTCACCCGCCGTACGCGGAAGCCGACACGTGCGC
>NZ_MUNE01001068.1:0-564 GCF_002154605.1 Streptomyces milbemycinicus
GATCGTGATCCGCCCCCGCCCCGTCGCCGCCATGCCGTCTCCCATCTCCTCGTGCCCCTCGTGCCCCTCGTGGCCACCTGGTCGTCGGTGCCCGCTCAGCTGTTGGCGGCGTAGTCCTTGGCGAACTCCTCGGCCATCCTGTCGCCACCGCGGGAGCGCCACGTCTTGACGGCGGAGTCGTACTCGGACATCGGGGAACGCCCGGCGATGACCGCGGTGATCGTGTCTTCCATCAGGGCCTTGAGCGTGGTGCCCTGCGCGGTGTACGTGCGGGACTGCAGCCCGTACGACGCGTTGCGGATGGCGACCGGGACCACCTTCTGCTGCCAGGCGTGCAGCGCGCGTACGACCTCCGGCCTGCCCGGCACGAACAGCACCTGCGGCCCCTCGGCCAGATACCTGAAGGGGAGGTTGTTGACGTTTTCCACCTGACCCAGCTTGGTGGTCTTCGGTGCGCCGTCCTTGTCCCGGGTGAAGTGCACGCCCTCCAGGCCGTAGTGCGTCAGCTCCCATTCCTTGGTGCCGAACGGGGCGGCCAGATAGTCGAGCAGGCGCAGCAGCAGT
>NZ_MUNE01001068.1:589-1066 GCF_002154605.1 Streptomyces milbemycinicus
GGCGGCGACGATGCCGCCGGGGGTGCCGTCCACACCGTAGGGCAGGGCGGGCGCGGGGGTGAGCAGGCCCTTGGAGTCGGGGTAGAGGGTCTGGTAGGAGCCGAAGCCGTTCTGCTGGGAGCCCACGGTGCCGTTGAGGAACAGCGTGGACAGGTCCACCTGCGACAGCGAGGTGGCGTCGGGGTGGTAGGAACCGTTCTTGCGCAGCTGCGTCTGGTAGGCGATCGCGGCCTTGAGCCGCTCGTCGGTGTAGTTCGGGTGGAAGGTGCCCTTCTTGTCCACGGCCCAGCCCTGCGGGGCGTTGTGGGCGGCGGAGTGCACGCCGTTGCCGAACAGTGAGCCGGTGGCGGCGCCCAGTGCGTAGGTCTTGCCGTGGGTGGCCTTCTTGGCGACGTCGGCGAAGTCCTGGGAGGTCCAGCCCTGTTTCATTCCGGCGTCGGTGAACATGCCCTGGTTGAGCCACAGCGTGGAGCCGGG
>NZ_MUNE01001069.1 GCF_002154605.1 Streptomyces milbemycinicus
CGGGATCGGCTCGCCCGTCGGCGGATCCAGCAGATCGCCGGCGCCGCCGATGAGGCCGCCGTCCTCCAGATGGGACGGAGTCGAGGGGCGCGGCCGGGTGTCGTCCCCGCTGGGGCGGGCGGTGCTCGGTGTGGTCACGGCGGGCGCCGGGATGTTGGAACCGCCCGTGGTGGTCCGCTCGGGTGGCTCGACCACCGAATGACCGGTGTTGTCCCGGCCGTCGCGGGAGGCGGGCAGCAGGGACTGCAGCGGACCGACCTCTTGGTCTATGGCGTCGAACACCGAGCTCACCTCGTCCCCCACGTCCATGAGCTGGACGGGCAGCTTCTCGCGCAGCCGGGACCAGCCGTCGCGGTGGGAACGGGAGAAGGACGACAGCGTCCGCATGGGGCCGAGCGAGCCGTCCCGCTCATAGACCTTGTGCAGCAGCCGGTGGCCCTCGGAGGCGTCATGGCGCATCCCGGCGAGGGTCCTGCGGATCTCGCTCAGCGATTCGTGGTCCAGGTCGCCCGAGCGGCCGCGCTCCATCAGCCGGCGCGCCTCGCTCATCCGGGTCGACGCCTGGTCCAGATACAGCCGGCCGCGGTCCGCGTCGTCGTCGGCCATCTCGAGCTTCAGATCCTCTATGCCGCGCTTGAAGCCATAGAGGGTGTCACCTGG
>NZ_MUNE01000107.1 GCF_002154605.1 Streptomyces milbemycinicus
CCCTGACCTGTCTTCCCCTGAGGTTCCCCCGCTGGGCGGGAGGTGCTGACTAGCTGGTCAGGGCGGGTTGACGTGGTTTTAGGTTCACTGGTTCGGCCGTTGCCTGGTTGGCGTAGTGCTTCTCCTCGAACTCGATGGGGCTGAGGTAGCCGAGCCGTTTCTGGATGCGGCGTGGGTTGTAAAAGCCATCGATGTACTCGAAGAGCGTGAGGTTCGCCTCGGCCCTGGTGGCGAAGACGCGGCCGCGGATGCCCTCGGTCTTGATCAGTATCCACAGGTTCTCCGCCAGGGCGTTGTCGAACGAGTCCCCGACTGAGCCCATCGACGCCTGGATTCCGGCCCTGACCAGGCGTGTTGTGAGCTTGATGGACGTATATTGGCAGCCGTGGTCGGCATGGTGGACGAGTCGGCCAGGAGCGACCTCGCGGCTCGCCAGAGCGTATTCCAGCGAGGTCAGGACCAGGTCGGCGTCCGCGTGGGCGGAGGTCTCCCAGGCCACCACCCGGCGGGAGAAGGTCCGCCTCCCGGTAGAACACCTCGTACAGGTCCCGGCTGACGTATCCGATGTGCGGGGTCACACGGCGTTGTGCACGGAGCGCAGGGGGTGGTCGGCAGGCAGCGGTTCGCGATCGAAGACGTCCAGTGCCGCGCCTGCGATCCTCTCGTCGTTCAGCGCGTCCAGGAGTGCGGCTTCGTCAATCACGGGCCCGCGTGATGTATTGACCAGGATCGAGGTGGGCTTCATCAGGCGCAGTTCACGTTCGCCGACGAGCCCGCGCGTCCGCTCGCTGAGCACGACGTGGATGCTCAGCACGTCTGAGCGGGCGAACAACTCGTCGCGCGAAACGTAGGTCACGCCCTTGGCCCGAGCGTCTTCCGGCCGGAGATTCTGGCTCCAGGCGATGGTCTGCATGCCGAAGGCTTTGCCGATCTCTGCCACACGGGTGCCCAGCCGTCCCAGGCCCAGGACTCCCAGAGTGGCGTGGTGCAGGCTCATTCCCAGGCCCACCTGCCAGCCGCCGCAGCGTACCGACTCGACGTTCTGGGGGATCAGGCGGGCTGCTGAGAGGATCAGTCCCCATGTCAGTTCGGCCGTAGGGTGGGAGAAGTACCCCGTGCCGCTGACGGTGATGTTCAGTCGCTGGGCAGCATCGACATCGATCGCGGCGTTGCCGGGGCCTGTGGTGACGAGCAGAGCAAGTTTGGGCAGGCGGCCCAGTGTCGAACTCGGAAACGGCGTCCGCTCGCGCATCGCCACGATGACGTCGTAGTCGGCCAGCGCCGCGATGACTTCCGCCTCATCGCTGAACGGCTCGCTGTAGACGTCCACTTGAGCGTGCAGGGATTCCCAGTCTGCCAGGCTCAGGGCGACGTTCTGGTAGTCGTCGAGTAGTGCGACCTTCATGTCTGCTCACCGGCTCTCGTGATCGGCGTGCCTTCATGGTTACCGGGCGGAACCGTGTCAGCACTCCGCTTCCGCCGCCGACCCGCCAGTTTCCTCGCGGTGGCGGCCGGACGGCGGGCCGCCGGCGCGGCCATCTCCGACCACCTCTCGAGTCGCGGGTAGTCGGTGTAGCCGGCGGCGTCCGGGCCGTAAAAGAGGTCCTGCTTCGGTTCGTTGAGGGGCGCGTGGGCGGCGAACCGGGCGGGCAGATCCGGGTTGGCGATGAAGGCCTGTCCGTAGGCGACCAGATCCGCCAGGCCGTCGGCCAGAATCGCGTTTCCCCGGTGCTGGTCGAATCCGACGTTCGCGATGACGGTGCCCTGGTAGACCTTGCGGAAGTGCCGGAACATCTCGTCGCCGGACAGGTCCGCGAGCGGCCCCGCGGCGGGGTCGGCCATCATCCCCATGAGCAGCAGGTGCGAGAGGTTGTAGTCGTTGAGTCGTCCGAGTACGTACTCACTGTCGGCCAGAGCTTCGCTTCCGGAGACGAACGCCCCTCTCTCGGCCCAGGCGGGTCCGGCCTTCACACCGACACGGCGCAGGTCGACGTGGGCACCGACGGCCTCGACGACTTCGAAGAGGAAGCGGGCGCGGTTCTCGATCGAGCCGCCGTACCGGTCCGTGCGCACGTTGGTGCGGGGGTTCAGGAACTGGCTGATCAGGTAGTTGAAGCCCGCCTGGAGCTGTACCCCGTCGAATCCGGCGTGCATGGCGTTGCGGGCGGCCGTCGCGAAGTCGGCTACCGCCTGCCGGATGTCGTGTTCCGACATCGCCAAGGGCTCCACGGTGGGCTTGCGGCCCGTCGATGTGGGCGCCAGCAGCCCCGGGTCGACCGCCGAGGGCGCGAGAGGCGGCCGGCCGTCGAAGAAGTCGGGGTGCGAGGCGGACCCGGTGTGCCAGAGCTGGGCGAAGATGACGCCTCTCGCACGGTGGACCGCGTCCGTCACCTGCTTCCAGCGAGCGACCTGCTCGTCGGTGAACAGCCCCGGAACGTCGTGCCAGCCGATCGCGTCACGGCTGATCCACATGCCCTCGGAGATGATCAGGCCGGCCGATGCGCGCTGAGCGTAGTAGTGGGCATGAAGGTCACCGGGCAGCAGGTCGCGGTTGCGGGCGCGGGCCCGCGTCAACGGGGCCATGACCATGCGGTTCGCCAGCGTGAGGTCCCGCATCTGGTACGGCTGGAGCAGAGGCTGCGTCGAACTCGTCATGTGAGTCTCCTGATGAAGGGCGAAGCCCAGCAGGCCCCGGGAAGGGTGCCGGGTCACATTCCGGGGCGACAGCAGCCGCCCTGCCACGCAGATCAACTAATGCACAGATCTGCGCCTTAGGGCGAGCTTAGCAGGGATCCCCCTTAACGCAAAATTCTGCGCATCAAGCGCGAATGGCAGGCAAGGGGGATGCCAGAGGTCCGACCTCAGAGTTCGTCCACGTAGGCGTGCGCGTCGATCTCGGACAAGGTCCAGGGCAGGAAGATCACGCGGTAGATGATCGGGGCCACCACCCGGTCGATGACATCGTCACCGCTGAAGGCGCCGCCGGACCGGGCCGCAAAGGCGGCCGCCTCCGCCCGCCTGTCACGCAGACAATCGGACTCGCTCTCCCCCGCCGCGGCGGCCCCTCCCCGGAGGATGGCCGCGTTCACGGGGATGCTGTAGTGACTGACCAACTCCCGCGCCCACGCGGCCAGGTCGACCCGCACATCACCGGTGTCAGGAAGGCCGCGCCCAGGGTCCAACCGGTAGGTCGCCAGGTCGTTGATCATGGTCCGGGCATCGCCCCACCGCCGGTAGATGCTGGAGTGATTCACCCCGGCGCGCTCCGCGACCATCGGGATGGTGATGGCGTCGCTGCCCCCTTCGGCGATCAGCTCCTCGACGGCCTTCCTGATGGACGCGAGCACAGCGGCACTGCGGCCGCCGGTACGGCGTCGCGGGGTCGATTCTGCAGTCATGCACCCCACAGTAAGGCACACAGCTTGGCAATAACCCCCCTCCGGGTCTACTCTGCCTGTAACGCACAGATCCTTGCCTTAGGGGGCTTCGAGGTGTTCCGCGTCATCGAATCAACACGCGACCGCAGCCCGGTCCCGGTCCCTGTGACCACCGAGCCTGCCCGGGCCCGGAGGCTGCTTGCTCCTTCCACCGCGTTCGCCGGATCCGGTGCCGTGTTCGCGGCGCTCTATGTGGCCGCGGGCGCGCCCACGCCGCTGCTGGTCGTCTTCGAGCAGCAGTGGCGCTTCCCGGCCTGGGTGCTGACGGTCGCCTTCGCGTCCTACGCGCTGGGCCTGCTGGCAGCCCTGTTGGTCGCCGGTTCCCTGTCCGACCACATCGGACGCCGACCCGTCCTGATCGGATCCCTCGCGGTGGAACTCGGGGCGATGCTCATGTTCGTCTTCGCCTCCGACATCGGCTGGGTGATCGCGGCCCGCACCATTCAGGGCATCGCCACCGGCGCGGCGACCAGCGCCTTCTCTGCCTCGGTCGTGGAGCACGCCCCGCAGCACCGCAAGAAACTGGGGACGATCATCACCAGCGTCGCTCCGGCCGGCGGGCTGGGCCTGGGTGCCCTGCTGACCGGCGCCGCGGTCCAGTTCAGCAACCACGCGAGCGTCATCGTGTTCACGGCCCTCGCGGTGATCATGGCCGTCGGTACGGGTGTCGTCGCGTTCTCAGCCGAGACGGTATCTCCCCGCCCGGGAGCGGTGCGCTCCCTGACACCACACGTTTCCGTCCCCGGGGCCGCGCGCCGTGAATTCGTGGCGAGCATCCCCGTACACATGGCCGCCTGGATGCTGGCCGGACTGTTCATGGGGCTCGTCCCCACCATCATCCGCGACCTGCTGGGCCTGCACAGCGGTCTCCTGAACGGCGCCACGGCCTTCGTCCAACCCGCGGCCGCCGCCGTGGCCGGCCTCTCTCTCGGCCGCCTCGCACCGCGCCGCACCATCTTCGTCGGCGGTGCGGGCGTGCTGCTGGGCACCGCGGTCAACATGACCGGAGTCGCCACTGCGACACTCCCGCTGCTGTGGCTGGGGGGCCTCATCGGTGGTGTGGGCTTCGGCGCCTCCTTCTCCGGAGCCCTGCGCACCATCACTCCCCTCGCCCAACCCCACCAGAGGGCCGGGCTCTTCGCGGCCGTCTACCTGGTCGCCTACCTGAGCTTCGGAGTGCCGGCGATCATCGCAGGCCTCCTGATCGCCCCGCTCGGGCTGCTGCACACCGTCCTCGGCTACGGCGTCGTCGTCATCGCGGCCGCCGCACTCGGACTGCTCGCGCAGTACCGCATGCACACCCGTCGCTGACCGACGAATCGCTCACCGGCGATCACCGATGCGCACCAGCGACTGTACGACCCCTACCTCCTCGGACAACCATCCGACAGCGAGAGGCACACCATGACACAGGAAGGCCAGCGTCCCGCCGACGCCTCCGGAGTCTTCCGAATCGGCGGTGACCTGCCGGTCAACCGGCTCGGATACGGAGCGATGCAGCTGACCGGACCAGGCGTCTGGGGACCGCCGAAGGATCCCGAAGAAGCCGGCGAGGACATACGGCGCGAGCCCTTCCCGGCTCGCCCTGGCCTGGCTGCTGCGCCGCTCCCCCGTCATGCTGCCCATCCCCGGCACCTCCCGCGTGTCCCACGTCGAGGAGAACCCTCAGGCCGCCCGGATCGCCCTCGGCGACGCTGAATACCAGGCGCTCAGCCAAGCCGTGCGAGAGTCGTGATCAACGGCGCAATCACGCAGTACGGCAACGCAGACGCGGTCGTGGCCCAAGTGACTGCTTGCCG
This sequence comes from Streptomyces milbemycinicus, assembly GCF_002154605.1. Classification (GTDB taxonomy): domain Bacteria; phylum Actinomycetota; class Actinomycetes; order Streptomycetales; family Streptomycetaceae; genus Streptomyces; species Streptomyces milbemycinicus. The sequence goes on from NZ_MUNE01000107.1 coordinate 5,237, forward strand.
CGAAACGTTCCCGGCCGTGCTCAGACGAATGTTCACGACAAGAACACCGGCGAGCTCGTCCGCGCCCGACGCGCGCAGTGATCGTGCATCGGCCGACCGGACGATCGGGGCCGCTCACCTATTCAGGTGAGGGAAACACCGCCGATAAGTGACTAGGACTTGAGATCATGACATCCACCGCGCGCATCCGACGTCACGCTGCCGATCCCTTGCGCCCCTCGCGCCCCCTACGCCGAGGAGAGCGGCCAGGCTCGCCGGCGCCGAGGGCGAGGCCGGATTCCAGGCTCTCAGCCGAGCCGCGTCAGCAGTGGCCCGACCGGCCCAGCGGCACGGCATGACACCCCTCCGGGCCAAGAAAGACCCACGCCACACATCCGCAGCACGAATAACGCATTCATCCTAGTGAGGAACAAACGATGCACTCCGCACCTCGCCCCGCACCGCAGCAGTCCCTGGGCCGCTTCGGAATCTTCAGCCACGAACTGCGCTCCGAAGACCCGGCACTTCAAGACCGGCGGCGCCACGCGGCGGCCGAGCTGGAAGACCTCGGCTTCGGCGCGATCTGGCTCGGGGGCAACAGCAGTGTGCACCACGCCGCCGCGCTGGCCGAGTCCACCGAACGCATCGCCCTGGCCACCGGCATCCTCAAGATCTGGCACGAGAACGCCGACACGGTGGCCCGGCAGCGAGCCGAGCTGGAGGATGCCCACCCCGGCCGGTTCCTCCTGGGCCTGGGCGCAAGCCACGCTCAGCTGGCCCCAGAACTACCAGCGGCCCTGGCGGCGCTCGGACCGAAGATGCTGCGTCTCGCCCGCGACCGGGCCGCCGGCGCCCACCCCGCCATGGTCACCCCCGAATACATCGAGCAGGCCCGGGAGGTCCTGGGCGACGGACCGCTCCTGGCTCCCGTGGTCACCGTGGTCCTGGAAAACGACCGCGTCCGGGCACGCGCCATCGCACGTGACTTCCTCGACCTGTACCTCCGGCTGCCCAACTACACCACGAACTTCGAACGCCTCGGCTTCACCGACGAAGACTTCACCGGCGGCGGCAGCGACCGCCTGGTCGACGCCCTGGTGGCCTGGGGCCTCGACGACACGATCAGCGGCCGCCTGACCGAGTTCCACACCGCCGGCGCCGACCACCTGGCCCTGCAGCTCATCACCGGTGAGGGAGGCGAGAGCCCTCCGCTCGCCCAGTGGCGCCGCCTCGCCGACCTCACCGGCGTCACCGCGAAAAGCGCGTAGCCGCACACGTGACGACGTCCGAAGCACCCATGACAACCATCCTCTGGAGCACGGCATGTCCACACCCGCGCAGAACAAAGAACTCGTTCTGACGGCCTTCGACACACTCTTCGGCAAGCGCGACTACGAGGCCGCGCAGGAGTTCTGGTCCGAGGACTACCTTCAGCAAAGTCGGCGCATCCCGCCTAGGCGGGAGGGTCTGTTCAACTTGATCCGCGCCCTGCCGGCCACCCTGCGCTACGACAACCAGCTCGCGGTCGCCGAGGGCGAAGCACCGCCGGTCAGATCGCGAGGATCAAAGGCGCGCACGTGATCGGGATCGCGGGCGGCCCCGAGAAGACGCGCATGCTCGTCGATCGGCTCGGGTTCAGCGCCGCCATCGACTACAAGCGGGACGACTTTCTCGACCAACTGCGCCACCGCACCCCCCGATACGTCGACGTGTTCTTCGACAACATCGGCGGAGACATCCTCAACCAGGCACTCACCCGCCTCGCCCGCGGCGCACGAGTCGTCCTCAGCGGCGCGATCTCCCAGTACAACAACGCCGATGCGGCCGTGGGACCGAGCAACTACCTGACCCTGCTGTACCGGAGCGCCTCCATGGCGGGCGTCGCCGTTCCCGTATTCGCCGACCGGTATCCCGAGGCCATGGCGCAGATGTCGCACTGGCTCGCCGACGGTCAGCTGACGAGCCTCGAGGACACGGTGCACGGCGACATCGAGACGTTCCCGGCCACGCTCAGACGCCTGTTCACCGGCAAGAACACCGGCAAGCTCGTCCTCGAACTCGAGCACCAGGCTTGAGCCTTCTGCCCCTGACTCCCGGCGCACCCGCACCGGTTCGCCGGACCGACTCCCTCACCTGTTCAGGTGGGGAAAAACAACCGACCACTGACTAGGACTTGAGGTCATGACAACCACCCATCGCATCCACACCCCCTTCGGAGAAGAGTCGACGGCCGCCGAGGTCATCGAAGGCGTCGACCTCACCGGCAAGCACGCAGTCGTCACCGGCGCCTCCTCAGGTCTCGGCGCCGAGACCGCGCGCGCCTTCGCCAGTGCCGGCGCCTCGGTCACCCTCGCGGTCCGCAACACGGACGCCGGCGAGCGCACCGCGGCCGAGATCCGCAAGGCGACCGGGAACGACACCGTCCAGGTCGGCCGGCTCGACCTGGCCGACAGGGCGTCGGTCACCGCCTTCACGAGCGCCTGGACCGGGCCCCTGCACATTCTCGTCAACAACGCCGGTGTGATGGCACTGCCCACGCTCGAGCGCACACCGGACGGCTGGGAACTGCAGTTCGCCTCCAACCATCTGGGCCACTTCGCGCTCGCGCTCGGCCTCCGCGACGCGCTCGCGGCGGCCGGCAACGCGCGGATCGTGTCGCTGAGCTCCCGAGGCCACCACGCCTCGTCCGTCGAGTTCGACGACATCAACTTCACCTCCCGCCCCTACGACCCGTGGCTCGCCTACGGGCAGTCCAAGACCGCCAACGTTCTCTTCGCGGTCGGAGCGACCAGCCGCTGGGCAGCCGACGGGATCACTGCCAACGCCGTCCACCCCGGCGTGATCATGTCGACAAACCTGTCGCGCTACATGGATCCCGACCAGGCCGCACAGCTGCGCGCCGCCGAGGCGGCCGGGGAACTCGGCTCGATCCAGGGCGCGCCGTTCCGGTTCAAGACGATCGCCCAGGGCGCCGCGACGAGCGTGCTGGTCGCGACCTCCCCCCAGCTGGAGGGCATCGGCGGCCGCTACTTCGAGGACAACAACGAAGCGGAGAAGCTGACGCCCGAAGCCGTGGGGACCTCCCCCGGCGGCGTAGCCCCGTACGC
>NZ_MUNE01001070.1:0-158 GCF_002154605.1 Streptomyces milbemycinicus
GTCGTACGACTTGTCGATCCTGACCTTGCCGGTGAGGACGGACAGCGCCCCCTTCTTGAACGCGACCCCGTTGGGGTCGGCCTGGTCGCCGTTGATCATGACGATCCCGCGGTCGTGCGCAGAGCGGTGGCCCATGGCCCTCAGCAGCGCCCGCGCCT
>NZ_MUNE01001070.1:310-600 GCF_002154605.1 Streptomyces milbemycinicus
GGATCCGCCGCTCGATCAGGGGCCGGTCGAAACGGTCCCAGCGCGGAGTGGTGCTGTCCGGTACGAGCAGGCCGATCGTCGGGCGGCCCGGCGTCGGGGGCGGGACGGGCCGTACGGCGGTGCCGGACTCGGCGGCCTTGCCGCAGGCCCCCAGCGCGAGGGCCAGGGACACCGCGGCCACGAGGACGACGGCATCGCGGGGACGACCTCTCACGATGGGAAGCACCTCCTCACACGAACCCGGGCTAGCCGGCGCGGTCCACAGCCCCGCCGTCCACCCCGCCACCCAT
>NZ_MUNE01001071.1 GCF_002154605.1 Streptomyces milbemycinicus
CCCGGTGCGGGCCGCGGCCCGGCGCTGCAGCTCGGCCGCGCTGGTCGGCCGGTTGCTGACGATGACCTGCCGGGTCTCCTTCTCGTACCAGCGGAAGGCGGGCACGTCCTCGGTGGAGCCGTGCAGGATGCCGAGCTGGCTGGCGCCGGTCTGGCTGGACCAGTCGGTGCGCCAGGGGGTGAGCGTATGGGTGGTGTCCACCCAGCCGGCGACGGTCTCCATGATCGGCGGCCGGTTGCCGCGGGGCCGCACCGCGTCCCGCAGCACATCGTGTCCCACACCGTCGATCTGCAGAAACACCGTCCCGGGCGGCTGCGGCGGCCCGCCCGTCTCGCCCCGTCTGCGCCGACGGCGGTCCGCGAGCCGCGCCAGCCGCCGACGGTAGGCGCCGTCGTCCCGTACGGTCAGGAAGGTGCTGGTCGCCGAGGACGCGGCGGACATCACGGCCGCGACCACCACGGCGGTCTCGGGCTCGGCGGCGCCGCGCCCGTCCGGGATCAGATTCAACGCGACCAGCAGCAGCGAGCCGTTGAGCACGAACACCAGCAGCCCGAGCACAAACGCGGGCACCAGCAGCAGGGCTCGCACCAGCAGTGGCCACACCAGCGCGCTGAGCAGACCGAAGGCCCCGGCGCCGCTCGCCGCGGTGATGGCGATCCGGGTCGTGCTGTCCCCGTCGGCGGACTGCAGCCGGAAGTCGGGGAGGATGCCCGCGAGGGCCAGCATGGTGAGCGTGGACACCGCCCACACCGCGAGCACCCGCAGCAGGGCCGCGCCCACGGATTTCCAACGGGGCATCTGCACGCCGTCACTCACCTCGCGTATCCAGGCCCGCTCGGCACTCGCGGACCGGCCCCCAGCCTGTCACAGCGGATCTCGGGCCCAGCCGGGGCGTTTCTCTATAAGAATCTCGTTCATTGATATGGACACGCCATGCGCACCGGCCTACCGTGACTCTTGGTCTAGACCATGATCAATCGACTGGAGGTGACGATCACATGCCCGCGTTACGCACCAGAGTGGCCATCGCCGTCGCCGCGCTCGTGGGAGCGCTGACCGGCGTGGCATCGGCAACACCGGCGACAGCGACCGCGACCGCGCCGACGGACGGCTGGCAGCAGAAGTCCTTCACCTACGCCATGCACAAGCCCTGGAACCTCGACCTCAGCGAGCGCTACCGCTACGACTCGGGCACCAACACGCACACCATGTGGGTGTATTCCACGGACGAGCCCCTGGAAGAGGGCAGCTCGACCGATCCGCGCACCGAGATGCGGTGGCAGCAGGAGTACACCTCGGGCAAGCGCATGTGGGACGCCGATGTGTACATCCCGTCCGGCACCAACGGCGCGGACTTCATGCAGATCCTGCGGGTCAAGCACCCCTCCGGCACCCCCGCGACCGACATCATGCTGCGCGTGTCCAGCGAGAACGGTGGCACCGTCAAGCGCTATACGGACCAGGTCATCAAGTCCGGCGTCTACAACAAGTGGTGGAACCTGAAGGTCGCGCACGACGCGGACGCCGGAAAGATCCAGGTCTACGCCGACGACCAGCTGGTCCTGACCGTCGCCGACCGAGGGGCCGCGACGCGCCACTTCAAGAACGGCGTGTACCACCACGGCAGTGGCCGGGCCGAGGCCCGCTTCCGCAACATCCACTATTGGGTCAAGTAGAGGAGCGCGAGACATGTCCGTGAAACACCGCGCCATCGCCGCGATTTCGGCCGCCTGCGGACTGCTGCTGACGGCTCCGACCGCCGCCCACGCCGAGGTCGAGCCCGGCGGCTGGACCTCGGAGTCCCCCGGATTCAAGGTGCAGGAGCGGGGCTGCGGTCAGGTCGACGACCTGACCTTCACACTCACCTGCTCGACGGCGAGCGGGGACCAGCGCGCCGAGCGGCGGTATGACACCTACACCGGTGGCACCCACCAGTTCGAGGGGTATTTCAAGGTCACCAGCATGGGCGGCACCCGGATCAGCCTGAAGCAGACGTTCAACGACACGGACGGCAGCGCGGGCCCGTACTTCATGCTGGCCGTCGAGCGCGGCGGGCGGCTGTACGCCGTGCACGGCGGGGACACCCTCTCGAACGCCGGGACCGTCGGCGCGACGGTGCGGGTGAACACCGTGCACCAGGTGGGCAAGGAACACCGCACGTACATCAACGGATCGCTGAAGCACACCGTCGACAGCCCCGGCGGCAGCTTCTACGACAAGTTCGGTGCCTACCGCACCAGCAGCGGCAACGGTCCGGCCACGGTGGTGTGGAGCAACGTCAAGTTCTGGCGCAAGTGAGCGGCGCGCGCAGAGCCCTGGCGGCGGCGGTCCTCGCCGCCGCCGCCCTGGCCGGCTGCTCGTCGCCGCAGCCGGCCGCCCGCTCCGCCGAACCGGCCCCTTCCTCCGCCACCGGCACCAGGCTCACCGCCACTCTGACCTCGCCGGTGGACGCCACCCTGAGGTGGACGGGCACGGAGCCGGGGGCCGCCGGGCGGATCGTGGAGTTCGCGACCGCGCCCGAGGGGCCGTACACGATCCTTGAGTACGTGCCGCTCGGCCGGACCTCGTACCGGCACCCCGACCTGATGCCCCGGACGCCCTTCTACTACCGCGTGCGCCCCTACTACGGGCCCGCCTCGCGGCCGGTCGAGGTGCGGCTGCCCAAGGGGGATTTCACGGCGAAGGAGCAGAAGAGCGACCACGAGTGGGCGCCGCCCCGGACGCTGCGCCAAACGGCCGTGCGCACCGGCTCCGTCAAAGACGCCGCCACGGCAAGCGCGGCCACCCCCACCGGTCTGAAGGCGACCGTCATGCACGCCAACGGCATCCGGTTCACCTGGACCGACCACGCCTCCGACGAGCAGGGCTATCTGCTGGAGGACCGGCCGCAGGGCGGCGACCGCTTCCGGCCGGTGGCCGTCCTGGACCCGGACATCAACTCCTTCGGCCTGATCACCTTGGAGAACGAGAAGCGGGCGACGTACCGGGTGCGGGCCTTCTCCTACGGCAAGGGGTCCAACGTCGTACACCTGAAGACGGGATCCGCACCGGAACGGTGACAGACGAGCAGGTACGGCTCACGCGGGGCGGCCGAGCTCCTTGCGGAACAGCTCCAGGACGTTTCCGCCGAGGATCTTGAGGATGTCGCCCTCCGGAAGGCCCCTGCGGACCAGCGCCTCCGTCACCAGGGGCAGCCCGCGGGGGCCTTCGAGGCCGGGCACCACCAGCTCGGCGTACTCCAGGTCCTCGCAGCACGGCGGGCTGGTGTCCGCGCTGACCTCCTTGATGAAGTCGGGCCCCAGGCCCACCCGGTCCACGCCCGCGACCTCGACGATATGCAGGATGTGGTCGGCCAGCCGGTCCACCGTGCGCTCGGCGGGGTCGGTGGCCAGGAACTCGCCGAGGAAGTTCACACACACCATGCCGCCGGTCGCGACGAGGCCGCGGATCTGCTCGTCGGTGAGGTTGCGGTGGTGGTCGAGCAGGGCGCGGGCGGAGGAGTGCGTGGCCAGCACGGGCCGGGTGGCGAGCTCCAGCACATGGGCGACGCCCGAGGCGCCCAGATGGGAGACGTCGAAGAGGATCCCCAGGCGCTCCATCTCCGCCAGTGCCGCCACCCCCGCCTCGGTGAGCCGGCTGCCGGTGGCGTCCTCGCCGCTGCCGTCGGCCAGGGCGGTACGGCCCCAGTGGGCGATGGACGCCATGCGCACCCCGAGCCGGTGCAGGGTCGGGATCAGCTCCACGTTCGCGTCCAGTCCTGGGGCGCTCTCCAGCGCCAGGACCAGCGCGATCCTGCCCTCGTCCAGGGCGCGGTCGATATCGTCCCCGTCCAGGCACAGCCGTACCTCGTCCGCGTTGCCCTCGGCCAGGGTGTGCGCGCACTCGATCATCCGCAGCGTCTCGCGCAGCGCGCCCTCGGGGCGGAACTGGTCCTCGATGAAGACCGGCAGCACCTGAAGATCCACCCCGCCCTCGCGCAGCTGGGGCAGCCACTGGTCGCGGAAGAAGGAGGCCCAGCGGTGCGGCGGGCGAGCGGTGACCGCGATCAGCAGGTCGTTATGGGCGTCGGCGACCACCGCGCGGCGGTGGAGTTCCAGATGCGGGGACACGTACGCCATGGTGGCGTACGGGTCGGGCGCCGGGCCACGGAATATCCGGTGGGACAGCAATGGGACAACAAGTGGCGACGGGGCTGTCAACACCCTTTCGAATGAATCGTCGCATCCATGAGCCGGTATCGGCCGTTCCAGCGGTACCGTCCCACCGGCATGGCCGTTGCCGGGGCGCCAGGGGGATATGAGCGTGGAGAAGTTCAACGTGGTGGCGCTGGGGCCGTCCGGCTCCGGCAAGACCGTGTATCTGGCGGCGCTCCAGGAGCGGCTGCGCACACAGGACCCGCAGCTGGGATTCCATGTGCGGCTCCCCCGCGACCAGGAGCGGAAGCTCACCGAGGTGTACTCCGAGGTCGCGAGCTCGGGCGACTGGCCGGCGCCCACCGACCGTACGGAGACCCCCGAGTGGACGTTCACGTGCCGGATGTGGACCCGGTTCGGGGTGTTCGAGACGATGCAGATCGAGTACATCGACTACGCCGGGGAGCATCTGACCCACCCCGTCGGCGAGGGCTCGCAGGTCCAGGACTGGTTCGAGGAGCGTCTTGAGACGGCCGACGCGCTGCTGGGGCTGCTGGACGGGGTCAAGATCCGCGGTCTGCTGTTCGGGAACCGGGGCGCGGAGGACTTCCTCCGGGACGACCTGGCGCCGATGTTCTCCCTGATGCAGGGATTCCCGGGGCCCATCCACTTCGTGCTGACCAAGTGGGACCTGGTGGAGCAGAACTTCACGCTGGCCGATGTCAAGCAGCGCCTGATGCGGGAGCCCACCTTCAACCAGCTCGTCGCCAGCCGCGCGCCCGGGCGGACCCGAAGATTCCCGGTGCCACCCGGCCGGATCCGGCTGATCCCGGTGAGCGCCGTCGGCCGGGGGTTCGCGGTGCTCGACAGCGAGGGCAAGGTGCGCAAGCTGGACCGGACGAACCCCAAGCCCATGAATGTGGAGATCCCGCTCGTCTCGGTGCTGCCGGATCTGTGTGTGCGCGCATACGAAGCGCTGCGGATCAGTGAGGCCCGGCGGGCGGCCGGCCAGGATCTGCAGCAGGACCAGGAAGCGGGCGATAACCAGGACCCGGGCCAGGACTTGGGGGACCAGGCCGGCGCGCCCGGCTCCCCCGGGCGCGTCAGGAAGCTCCTCGCGGCGGGCCTGTCACCCCAGTTGCAGGCGCAGCTGATGAAGTCCGGAATCACCGTCAGCCCCGCCGTACTGGCGGGTTTCCTGGATGCCGCGCTAGGGGCGCTCGGCCAGTTGGCCTCCCGGTCGCCGAGAGAGGTCCGCAGGGCCAAAAGACTCCAGCGGTCGTGGCGCGGGCGCCGCGTAAAATCCGTCAAGGACGAGACGTCCGCCGTGCACCACACCGTTCACCGCCTGGTCGGCCAGCTGGGCGAGTTCGAGCGGGACGAGCCGGACTCCATACTGGCCTGAGGCGTGGGTGGTCCCGTGGAGAGTGTCGAGTGGTGGCCCTTCCTGATCAGCCGAGGGCGCCGCACCCCGTTCCGTACGGTCGTGGTGCCCGGTCTGCCCGGCGCCGACGGTCTGGAGCCGGTGCTGCTGGACGCGGCCGGCGGGAAGCCCACCCCGGAGGGGCAGCTGCGGTTCCGGGTCATCGAGCGGTCCGACGCAGACGACCTCGCCCTGGTGTTCCGGGTGATACGCCCGGACCCGGCCGAGGCGGGGGAACGGCAGGGTCCGCTGCACGACGCGCACTCCCGCCCGATCTATCTGATCGAAGGGGTGCTGCGCACCCTCCCGGCGGTCACCTCCGACGGCGGACCGCGCCCGTGGGTGCCGCAGGGGGCGCTGCGGACCGCCCATGAGCACAACGTCCCCGCCTTCCAGCGGTTCTGGCAGACGGACCGGTACGACCTGGCCCCCGTCCGGTCCAAGGCCCTCAGCTTCCCCGCGAACGCATCGGCGGAACGGGCCCAGTGGTCCGTCTCGCCCCCGTTCCGGGCGCGCGCCAGACGGCCGGCGAAACCCGACCCCCCTCCTCCTCCGC
>NZ_MUNE01001072.1 GCF_002154605.1 Streptomyces milbemycinicus
GCGGCTGGGTGCTGCTCCACGAGCGCTGGCCCGATCTGGCGTCGCGCGACCTGATCATGCGCAACCACCTGGCCGGGGCCGAGCGCAGGGCGTACGAGCGACAGGCCCCGCGCGGCCGGCGGCAGTGGCTGCTGGGCCGGATCGCGGCCAAGGACGCGGTGCGGCAGTGGCTTTGGGCGCGTGGGGAGGGGCCGGTCTTCCCGGCCGAGATCCAGGTGTGTGAGGACCCGCGCGGCCGCCCGTACGTCCTCGGGGTACACGGCCGGACGCTGCCCGCGCTGGACGTCGCACTGGCCGGCCGGGCCGAGGCCGGGCTGGCCCTGGTGGTGCCGCGCCCGCCGGACCGCGACCGCGCGGACTCCGGGCCGCGCCCCGGCATCCATATCGAGGAGATCACCGGACTGGACACCGCCGCACAAGAAACCGCGGCCCTCCGCGCGGCGAAGGAGGCGGTCGCCAAGGCCGAGGGCGTCCAGAGCATCGAGGGCGTCGAGGGCATCGAGGGCATCGAGGGCATCGGGGACGAGAGCCACGGGCCGGACGTCACCGTGCTCGACGCGGAGGACCCACGGCGGCTCCTGCTCCACGTGGCCACGGCCGCCGGACAGCCGCGCCGCTACCGGGTGCACAGCGTGCGTACGGCCAACCCTCCCGGGTTGCCCAGCAGGGACTACGTCGTGGCCTGGACCACCGGCCCGGCGGACGACGAGTGAGGAGAATGACCAGTGAGTACCGCCAAGCAGACCGCCGCGGCGCCCGTGGCGGACGACGAGGAGACCGTCCTCGCGGACATCGCCGGAATGCTCCGGAAGATGCTCGACGAGTACGGCCTCGACGACATCGAGATCGCCGCGGACAGCCGGTTCATGGAGGACCTGGAGCTGGAGAGCATCGACCTGGTCACCCTGGCGGGAATTCTGCAGACCCGGTACGGGCGGCACGTCAACTTCGCCGAGTTCGTGGCCGGGCTGGAGCTCGACGAGATCATCGACCTCACCGTGGGGCGCCTCGTCGAGTACGTCGTCGGCTGCCTGAAGGCCGCCGGGGGGAGCTGACCGATGGCCATGGTCCATACCGGCGGACCGGACGGCGTCAGGCTCCATGTGCAGCGGCTCGGCCCCGGCCGGACCGGGCCCGCGACCCCCACGGCCGTGCTGCTGCACGGCCTGCTCACCGACAGCCTGGCCGCCTACTACTTCACCGTGGGCCCCGGGCTCGCCGCGGCCGGGGTCGACGTCGTCATGTACGACCAGCGGGGCCACGGGCGCAGCGAACGCCCGGCGCACGGCTACCGGCTGGATGCCTTCGTCGGGGACCTGGAGCGGCTGCTCGACCGGCTGGGCATCCACGGCCCGGTGCACCTGGTCGGCAACTGCTTCGGCGGGACGGTCGCGTTCCAGTACGCGGTCCGCCACCCGGAGCGGGTGGCCGGTCTCTCGCTGATCGAATCCGAACCGGCCACCCCCGCGTGGGCGGCGAAGCTCGAAAAGCTCCTCGGCTACACCGCCACCCAGCTGTCGGAGCACGAGGCCGACGCCCTGGCCTGGATCGACGCCCACCACGGCGGGCACACCGCCCGGCTGGCCAAATCGGCGGCCCGGCTGGTGCGCACCACCACCATCGCCGAGGACATACCGTCGAGCGCGGTGCTGGGCGAGCGCCGGATCCGCTCCGTACGCAGCCCGGTTCTCGCCCTCTACGGCGCCGATTCGGACATGGCCGCCCAGGCGCCGTGGCTGGAGTCGCTGCTGCCGTGCAGCCGGACGGTCGTCGTGCCGGGCCATGAGCACTCGGTCCTGGTCGAGGTGCCCGCCCTGGTGCTCCGCCATGTCCTGGGCTGGATCGGCGATCCCGGTGGGAGGCGTGGGATGCCTTCGACGGCGGCTCTCGCCGAGGTGGAGGCGGCCTCATGAGAGGCGCCGCCTCCGGACGCCGCTTCTTGTTCGTCGTGCCGCCGCTCGTCGGACACATCAACCCCACGCTCGGTGTCGGGGCCGAACTCGTCGCCCGCGGCCACCGGGTGGCCTGGGCCGGGACACCGGAGGTGGTGGGGCGGCTGGCCGGGGACGGGGCCGTGGTCTTCCGCTGCGCGGTGCCCCCGCTCGGCGAGGGCGACATCAGCGCCGTACGCCCCGCGGACGCGCGGGGCCCTGGTGCGCTCAAGTTCCTGTGGGAGCGCTTTTTGGTGCCGCTCGCGGAGGCGATGGCCCCGGGGGTGCGGGCCGCGGTGGAGGAGTTCCGGCCGGATGTGGTGGTCGCGGACCAGCAGGCCGTCGCCGGTGGTCTGGTCGCCGAGCGGCTGGGCGTACGGTGGGCCACCTCGGCCACCACCTCGGCGGAGTTCACCGGGGCGCTGGACGGTATGCCGCGGGTCGGCGCCTGGCTGGAAGGGCTGCTGGAGGGGTTGCGCACCCGGATCGGCGATCCGGCCGGGACGGCGGATCCCCGCTTCTCGCCGCATCTGGTGCTGGCGTTCACCACCGAGGAGTTGGCGGGCCGGCCCGTGCGGGCCGCGGAGCGCATCCGTTTCGTGGGCCCGTCGATCGCCGCCCGCCCCGCCGCGCCCGGCTTCCCCTGGCATTGGCTCGACCCGGCGCGGCCGGCCGTCCTGGTCACCTTGGGCACCGTCAGCGCCGACGCCGGAGCGCGTTTCCTCGCCGTCTGCCAGGACGCCACGCGCGCCCGCGCCGGCCGCGTCCA
>NZ_MUNE01001073.1 GCF_002154605.1 Streptomyces milbemycinicus
CCGGGGCGGCGAGCAGCGCGGCCATGGCCAGGGCCAGGGACAGCGGCCCGAGGACGCCGTACAGCGGTACTGCTCTCACGGGCCGTCCCCTCGTATTCCGTTCGTCTTCCGTCGCGTTGCGCTTGCGTTCCGTTTGTCGTTCCGCTTGCGGTGCCGCGACGGTGGGTTGTTCCATGACGAAAGGGATACTTGGCGCGGCGGTCGGCCATGTAAAGCACCGTGCCGAGGTGTCGGGGTCAATGACCCCAATGCGCCTTGAAGGCCGAGCGCAGCGCGGGATCGGGTAGGGCCGAGGCGCCGTGCAGCGCGAGCAGGGTCAGGAGCTCGGCGTCGGCGCCCTCCCGGCCGTACGCGCCGACACCCCTGCCCCGCCCGTCGCCGCCCCGGCGGTCGCCGCCCCGGCCGGGGGCGAACCGGGCGGGCCGTGGCCGGGGTGTGTCGATCCGGCCCAGCAGCTTCTGCCCGGCGGGCGAGGCCCACCGGGTGTACGGATGCGCCTCGACGCGGGCTATCGCCAGGCAGCCGAGGGTCAGCAGCAGCGGCAGCGCGAACCACGCCGCCGCCCTCTCCCGCCCCGCCTCCGGCTCCACGATGAGCAGCGCCGCCGCCCCCATGAGCAGGACCAGCCCGGCCGCCGCCCGCACCTGACGGACCGCGGCCGCCACGTTCGTACGCGCCGCCGCGGGCACCGCGAGCCCGGCGGCCACCAGCCGGTCG
>NZ_MUNE01001074.1:0-175 GCF_002154605.1 Streptomyces milbemycinicus
CGCCGCGGACGAACGTCCACTCCTCGGGGACGACCGCCCCGTCGACGACCAGGTCGTGGCTGCCGGTGCCGCGCATGCCGATGACGTCCCAGTTCTCGACGATCTCCACCTGCCCGGGCCGCAGTACGGCGGTGAGCGGCCGACCGGCGCTGTCCTGACCTGCCTTGATGCCGAC
>NZ_MUNE01001074.1:199-795 GCF_002154605.1 Streptomyces milbemycinicus
CCGCCGGCGAAGACCACATCGGGCCCGTCGGCGTACAGCTCGGCCTGGCTCTGAATCGGAAGCGCGGCCAGATAGACGAGGGACGAGCCGAAACTCGCCACCCAGCCGGCCGATCCGTCGACGACCGATATCCGTTCGATCATCCGGAGGAATTCGGCGGGCGGCAGGGCGTCGCCGCCGAATTTCTTCGGTGTACTCGCCCGGTAGATTCCCTCGTTCTTGAATTCGGCGATCACATCCCGGGGAATGTGCCGCTTCTCCTCGAATTCGCCGCGCCGCTCGGCGACCACGGCCAGCACCCGGTCGAACGCCGCGGACGACCGCCCTGCGGCCGCCGCCGCGGCATCCGGTATCTGCGTCATGAGCGATTCCCCTCGCGTTGCCGGACGGTTGTCCCGCCCGCCTTGTCATCACGCTATGAGGGGTGGCCGACCGCCCACAATTGGGAGTTGGCCGCATCGCGTAGGGGATTTCCCGTACGGATAAGGGTCGGTCACAGGAGGTTCTTCCGCACGACTCCGGCCTGCGCGACCAGGACCACATTCCCGGGGCTGCCGAGCACGGCGATGTCGCGGAGCGGATCCCCGTCGACGACC
>NZ_MUNE01001075.1 GCF_002154605.1 Streptomyces milbemycinicus
ACACAGCGTCGCTTGCTTACTTCTTGTTGCGACGCTGGACGCGCGTGCGCTTGAGCAGCTTGCGGTGCTTCTTCTTCGCCATCCGCTTGCGCCGCTTCTTGATAACAGAGCCCACGACTACCCTCGCTCACTTCGATTCACTCGGTGCGGGGCGTCCGAGCCCACACGACCTACATCAGGCCAGCCTACCCGGCGCCGAGCGAAGCGCGTAATCCGAGGGGCGCCCCGGCCCCTGCTGTCAGGCCCGTCCGGGCCTAGGCGGACTCCACCCCCACATAGGACTCGCGGAGATACTCATGAACCGCCTGCTCTGGGACCCGGAAGGACCTGCCCACCCGGATCGCCGGCAGATGACCGCTGTGCACCAAGCGGTACACGGTCATCTTGGACACTCGCATCACCGAGGCGACTTCCGCCACGGTCAGAAACTGAACCTCGTTCAGAGGCCTTTCGCCAGCAGCCATGACACACCTGAACCTTCCGCACATGTCGGGCACCGGCTTCCCCTCCGGTGACTCCTGCTCGCATGCGCGCTCCTCACCAGATTAGGGGCGCGTGATACGAGTGGGGAAGAGGAGTAGCGATCGGACGCCTACTGTGACAGACACGCCCGATTGAGTACATAGCGAGTAATCGGTCGGTAGTAAGCGGACCGCACAGCGTCGTCAAGCGGAACCGCCACCGACACCCGCCCCTCCGCCTGGCCGACGACCCCGCGCCGTTCGTCGGCCAGGCGGAGGGGCGGGTGTCGGTGGCGGTTCCGCTTGACGACGCTGTGCGGTCCGCTTACTACCGACCGATTACTCGCTATGTACTCAATCGGGCGTGTCTGTCACAGTAGGCGTCCGATCGCTACTCCTCTTCCCCACTCGTATCACGCGCCCCTAATCTGGTGAGGAGCGCGCATGCGAGCAGGAGTCACCGGAGGGGAAGCCGGTGC
>NZ_MUNE01001076.1 GCF_002154605.1 Streptomyces milbemycinicus
CGCCGCCCTCGGTGGGCACGGTCAGCAGCACCCAGCGGTACTTGAAGGCGCCGGGCGTGTTCGCGTCGATGAAGGCCACCCGGGCCAGGCCACGGTCGGCCGCCGGTTCCGCGCCCGGGTACTCGTCGTAGAGGTGGTCGTTGTGTGTCCAGCCGGAGAGGATGACCTTGTTCGCTCCCCAGGCGCCGTCGTCGTCCGCGTCCCCGGAGGAGGTGACCGACTGCGGCAGCCAGCTCTGCGTCAGCGCGTCACCGGTGGTGAAGCAGTACGCCGCGGTGGCCTTCGGCTTCACCGGCAGCGCGGCCTTCTCCGAGGCGCGGCAGGCCGGGCTGGAGGTGGGGGTGGGCATGGTGTGGTTGGCGCTCCCCAGCACGGTGTCCACGCCCACGTTGGGCAGCCGCCGGTCGAGTTCGGCGATCGTGGTGTCGGCCACTTTGCGCTGGGTGAGCGTGAGCTTCGATAACTCCGCCGAGGTGGTTAACGGTTTCAGCGCACCGGGGTTGTCGGCCACGGCGGCCTGCGATGTGGCGTTGGTGAACAGCAGCGCGCCGGCCCCGAGCGCCGCGGCCACCGCCGTACCGATCCATGGCGCCCGGCGGCGCAGCGCGCCGTGCCGGGCCTTGTTTGTTCTCCGCATGGGAGCCTCCCGTTGGCAAGTCCCGGGCACCATACGGGTGTTGGCGAGGAGGCCGGGGGCTTTCGGGGAGATGGAGAGAGATTGAACACGCCTCATGCGCGCACGCGCGACACCCCGGGATACACGGCGGCCACGTTGTCCGCGGGCTTCG
>NZ_MUNE01001077.1 GCF_002154605.1 Streptomyces milbemycinicus
GCGCAGTACCCGGGCCCGGGTCGACTCGGCGACCGGGTAGTTGCCGCTCAGGACGCGCGACACGGT
This sequence comes from Streptomyces milbemycinicus, assembly GCF_002154605.1. Taxonomy (GTDB): domain Bacteria; phylum Actinomycetota; class Actinomycetes; order Streptomycetales; family Streptomycetaceae; genus Streptomyces; species Streptomyces milbemycinicus. Next base: position 67 of record NZ_MUNE01001077.1, read on the forward strand.
GGCCGCCGAGACCCGCGCCCGTGCGGCCACATCGGCCAGGGTCACTGCCATGATTCCTCCGTTGGATGGTCACCTGGTGGTGCGCCGCGTGCGCCCCTTCGCGCACGCCCATGCTCTCACTGGTCAGGGTGGGTGCCGGAGAGGGATGTCCGGGCGCATCGCCCATGAAGAGACACCACCCGCGCACCCGCGAGAACCACTGCTGGCGCACCCGCGAGAAGCACCACCCGCGCACCCGCTCCTCCCTCCCCGTTCCCCTCCCGTTCGAAAGTTTCAGCAGGGGCCCGATTGTGCTCTCCAAGGTCTTGTCCGGTCATCCGGACCATGTCTAGGGTCCTCCCCAGCAAGCGCTTTCCCTTGGCGAGGAGCCCTGTTCATGGCCGCAGCCACCACCCGTATCCGTGCCGCAGTCGTCGGCACCGGAGGCATTGTCTCCGGCAGCCATCTGCCCGCGCTCCGCGCGCAGGCCGACCGCGTCGACCTCGTCGCGGGGGTCGACGTGGACGAGGGCCGCCTGGCGGCCTTCCGCACCCAGGCCGCCGAGCCCGGCGAGACCGGCCCCGGATTCACCGTGACCGGCTACACCGACCTGGCCGCCATGCTGGAGGCCGAGCGCCCCGACCTGGTCCTCATCGGCACCCCGCCCTCCCTCCACCGCGAGCAGACCGTGGCGGCCCTGCGCGCCGGGGCCTGGGTGCTGTGCGAGAAGCCGCTGTGCCTCACGCTCGCCGAGTACGACGAGATCGCGGCGGCGGAGGCGGCAGAGAAGCCCGACGGCGGCCCGTACGCGTCCGTGGTCTTCCAGCACCGCTACGGCTCGGGCGCCGTCCACGCCCGCGAGCTGCTGACCAGCGGTGAGCTGGGCAAGCCGCTGGTCGCCCACTGCCAGACCACCTGGTACCGCAACACCGAGTACTACGCGGTGCCCTGGCGCGGCCGCTGGGACAGTGAGGGCGGCGGCCCCTCGATGGGCCACGGCATCCACCAGATGGACCTGCTGCTGTACCTGCTCGGCGACTGGACCGAGATACGGGCCATGGCCGGGCGGCTGGTCCACGACGTGGAGAGCGAGGACGTCTCCACCGCGCTGGTCCGCTTCGCGAACGGCGCCGTGGCCACCGTCGTCAACAGCGTGGTGTCGCCGGACGAGGTCAGCCGGATCCGTATCGACTGCGCCGACGCCACCGTCGAACTCACCCACCTGTACGGGCACACCAACGACGACTGGGTCTACACCCCCGCCCCGCACACCCGCGACGCCGCCGACCGCATCGCCCACTGG
>NZ_MUNE01001078.1 GCF_002154605.1 Streptomyces milbemycinicus
CGAAGCCCGGGCCCCGGTCGAGAAGATCGACCGGGGCCCGGGCTTCGTCTGTGTGACGGGGGGTCAGCTCTTGATGTCAGTCCTTGATTTCGCAGATGACGGCGCCGGAGGTGATGGAGGCGCCGACCTCGGCTGCCAGGCCCTTGATGGTGCCGGCCCGGTGGGCGTTCAGCGGCTGTTCCATCTTCATCGCTTCCAGGACCACGACCAGATCGCCCTCGGCGACCTGGTCGCCCTCGGCCACGGCGACCTTGACGATGGTGCCCTGCATCGGCGAGGCCAGCGCGTCACCGGAGGCGGCCGATCCCGACTTCTTCACGGCCTTGCGCTTTGGCTTCTTCGACCCGGCCCCACCGCCCGCCGTGGCGGTGGCCACGCCGAGCGAGGCGGGGAGGGAGACCTCCAGCCGCTTGCCGCCGACCTCGACCACCACCGTCTCCCGGGCGCCGGGCTCGTCGGCTTCGTCGGTGCCGGTGGGGGTGTAGGGGGTGATGGTGTTGGTGAATTCGGTTTCGATCCAGCGGGTGTGGATGGTGAAGGGGTCGCTGGTGAAGGCGGGGTCGGTGACGACGGCGCGGTGGAAGGGGATGGCGGTGGCCATGCCCTCGACCTGGAACTCGGCCAGGGCCCGTGCGGCGCGTTGGAGGGCTTGGGTGCGGGTGGCGCCGGTGATGATGAGTTTGGCGAGCAGGGAGTCCCAGGCGGGGCCGATCACGCTGCCGGATTCCACGCCTGCGTCCAGGCGTACGCCGGGGCCGGTGGGGGGCTGGAAGGTGGTGACGGTGCCGGGGGCGGGGAGGAAGCCTCGGCCGGGGTCTTCGCCGTTGATGCGGAACTCGAAGGAGTGGCCGCGCAGGGGCGGGTCGTCGTAGCCGATCGGTTCGCCGTCGGCGATGCGGAACATCTCGCGGACCAGGTCGATGCCGGTGACTTCCTCGGTGACCGGGTGTTCGACCTGGAGGCGGGTGTTGACCTCGAGGAAGGAGATCGTGCCGTCCGTGCCCACCAGGAACTCCACGGT
>NZ_MUNE01001079.1 GCF_002154605.1 Streptomyces milbemycinicus
GCCCCGCCCCTGGTCGTGGACCGGCGCACCCGGCAGGTGTGGGTGGGGGAGGCGCTGATCTCCCTCACCCCCAAGGAGTTCGAACTGCTTGCCCTGCTCACGGAGGACCCCGGGGCGGTGTACTCCCGTCAGCAGATCCTCGACCAGGTGTGGGACCCGCACTTCCACGGCCCGACCAAGACGCTCGATGTGCATATCGCGGCGCTGCGCCGCAAGCTGGGCGACCCGGCCTGGATCCAGACGCTGCGCGGGGTGGGATTCCGGCTGGCCGTACGCACCGCGGAACGCACCCCCGAGCCCCGACCGGCACCGGCAACGGCCGCCGCCGACTCGTGGTTCGCCGCCCCCGCCTTCGACACCGCATGAGGCGCCGACTGCTGCTCAGCTATCTGAGCCTCGCCGCGCTGGTCCTGCTGTGCCTGGAGATCCCGCTGGGCTTCGTCTACAGCCGGGGCGAGCGGGAGCGGATGGTCACCGCCGCCAAGGAGGAGGCCGACTCGGTGTCCGCGTACGCCTCGCTCTCCCTCTCGGCCGGGCGCGCGGAACGCGAACTGCGCCCCCGCGTCCTCATGTGCGCCGAACGCATCGGCGGAAAGGTCCTCGTCGTCGACAGCCGTGGCCGTCCCCTCGCCACCTCCCACGAGCTGTCCGCCCGCGAGTCCCGCGACCTGGCGGCGCGCCCCGAGATCGCGGCCGCGTTGGGCGGCCGGTCCACCGCCGACGTACGCACCTCCACCATCGGCGGAGTGCGGTCCCTGTCCGTCGCCGCCCCCGTCACCCATGGCGCCGAACTCCAGGGCGCTGTGCGCATCACCGTGCCCACGGAGGCGGTGTCCGCGCGTATCCACCGCGTCTGGCTGCTGCTGGCCCTCGCCGGGCTCGCGGTCCTCACCGCCCTCGCCGCGGTGGCCTTCGGGCTCGCCCGCTGGATCAGCCGCCCCATCCTCCACCTCGAACGGGCCGCCCGCCGCCTGGCCGAGGGCAGCCTGGCCACCCCCGTCCCCACCACCGAAGGACCACCCGAAGTACGCAGCCTCGCCGCCACCTTCAACCAGACCGCGGCCCGCCTCGAACACCTTCTGGCCTCCCAGCGCGCCTTCGCCGGAGAGGCCTCGCACCAGCTCAAGACTCCTCTCGCCGCCCTGCGACTGCGGCTGGACAACCTGGAGCCCGATGTCGCCGGGCACGCCCGCGCCGGACTCACCGCCGCCATGACCGAGACCGACCGGCTGGCCCGTATGGTCGAGGGCCTGCTGGCGATGGCCCGGATGGAGGAGAGCGCCGGCACCCGCGAACCGGTCGACCTGGACCGGGTGTGCGCCGAGCGGAAACGCGCCTGGACCCCGCTGTTCGAACAGCACGGCGTCCGGCTGGTGCGGCGGGGCGAGTTCGTCGGCCAGGTGCTCGCGGTGCCCGGGGCCGTCGAGCAGATCGTGGACAACCTGCTCTCCAACGCCCTGCG
>NZ_MUNE01000108.1 GCF_002154605.1 Streptomyces milbemycinicus
GGGCGGTACCGGTCCATCAGGGTTTCCCTCCCGCCCCGACCCGGGACATGATCTCGCAGAGCGCGCGGTCGTCGAAGATCCTCGAGGTCGGGATCCGCACGGTGGTCCGGCGGCTGCCCGTGACGGGGTGGCCGGCCAGGTTGGTCCAGTAGCAGCAGTGGCGCAGCGCCAGGCGGTCGTGACCGGCGCGCACCCAGTCGTCCCGGGCGCGCGGCACGATCATGACGACGAGGATCTTGTGGACCGAGACCGGGGTCCGGGCCAGTTTGATCAGGTGGTCGTTGTCGAGGGTGAAGGAGAAGGTCGGCCCGGGCGGGCGGGGGGCGATCTGGTAGGTGGCCTTGAGCTGCACCTTGATCGTCACTTCGTCGTCGACGGTGTGTCCGCGCGCGCTGTGGCTGAGGTGCCAGTCGATGCCGTGGTCGGGGAAAGGCTGCGCCAAGGAGCAGCCGGCGGCCGCCGCGACCGCGTGCAGATAGCCGACCTGCAGGGTCTCCATACAGGCGGTGGTGGCGAGGGAGCCTCGCGGCGGTGCGATCCGCTCGGACAGCAGACTGCTCGCCGGCGTGGCCGGGTCGGGCTGCGCGAACGCCATGTCGTCGAGCGCCTTCCGGAATTGCCGGATTGGTACACCTGTGTTGTCTCCGCGTCAGGAGCTCGGCAAACGGCGGCGGTTCGGCCCACTCTCGACGGGTATCACCAGGTGGGGCGGGGTCGTAGATGCCATTTGGTGAGCGAGCACGAGGAGTTGAGGCCATGCCGTCCTGGTTCGAGGGGCCTCTCGCCGCATTCGATACGGAGACCACAGGGATCGATGTAGAGCAGGACCGGATCGTGTCGGCCGCGTTGGTGGTCCAGCGGGGGGCCGGGAGTCTGCCGGAGGTCAGGCGTTGGCTGGTGAGCCCGGGGATACCGGTGCCGGAGGCCGCGAGCGCGATACATGGGCTGACCGACTCGCATCTGCAGCGGCACGGCAGGTGGCCGGCGCCGGTGGTGGACGAGGTGGCGCGGGCGCTGGCGGAGCAGGCCGCCCGGGGCACCCCGGTGGTGGTGATGAACGCGCCGTTCGATCTGACCCTGCTGGACCGGGAGTTGAAGCGGCACCGCAATGCGAGCCTGTCCACGTATGTCTCGCTGCGCTCGCTGACCGTCCTCGACCCCCGGGTGCTGGACAAGCACCTGGACCGTTATCGCAAGGGCCGCCGCACGCTCACCGATCTGTGCGCCCATTACGGCGTGGAGTTGACGGGCGCGCATGACGCGGCGGCGGACGCCACGGCCTCGCTGGAAGTGGTGCGGGCGGTGGGCCGCCGCTTCACCTCCCGGCTGGGCACGATGACGCCCGCGGAGCTGCATGACCGGCAGACGGTGTGGTACGCGGCGCAGGCCCGCGGTCTGCAGGCGTGGTTCGCGCTCAACGGCTCGCAGGAGGTGTGCGACCCGGCCTGGCCGATGCGGCCGGAGCTGCCCGCCGCGGCGTAGGCCCGCCGGATATGCGTCGAGGCCCGGATACGTGTCCAGGCCCGGATATGCGTCGAGGCCGGACCGCCTGCTGGCGGCCCGGCCTCATGAGGTGGGCGATACTGGGTTCGAACCAGTGACCTCTTCGGTGTGAACGAAGCGCTCTCCCACTGAGCTAATCGCCCCGGGTGTCCCGGTGGGGTCCTCCCCGGTGGAACGACCTGAACAATACAGGTCGCGGTCGGTTTCGTTCAAACCGAATGCGCCCCGGGCGGCGGCGCGGCCAGGTAGGCCCGCAGCCCTCGCCGCCCGCCCCGCATCATCAGCGCGTGGTTGATGCGGAAGAGGGGTCGGCCGGGGAGCGCGAGGAGGCGTAGGAGCGGCTTGCGGGCCACCACCTCCTGTTCGAAGAGAGCGCGTGCGCCGGTGCCACGCGCCTTCACGGTCCAGCGCACCCACCCCTCCAGATCACCGGAGAGCGCCAGCTCCAGCACCCCCGCCACAGGGTCCTGGCGCACCTCGCCGACGGTGACGACCAGGTCGTACGGGACCACCGAGCGGAAACGGGCGGTGCCGGTCCACTCCCCTGTCCTGACCGCCTCGCGGACCTGCGGCCACCACCGGGGATACTCGTCGCCCGCGGCGAGCAGCCGGTAGACGGCGGCGGGCGGGGCGTCGAGGTCCCAGTGGCTCCGGAAGCGGTAACGGCACCAGTCCATCTCTCCAGTCTGCGCTGGACCGGGCCCGGGAGCGGCCCCCGGGACCGGGTCCATCCGGCTCAGCCGGGCAGCTTGTCCCCGACCAGCGCGAGGTTCTGGATCGCGGCCAGCCCGTACTGGGCGGTGGAGTTGGTGGACACCCAGGCGGCCTCGACCCCGGGCTCCAGCACATCGGGCCCTTCCAGCTTGACCGTCCTCCAGTCGGTCGTGGCGTCGGGGTAGCCGTCGCCCCCGGAGAACTTCTGCCAGGCGCGTTTGATCAGCGCCTCGTCCTTGAGCTGCGCCCCCGCGTAGGCGTCGAGCCGCGAGTGGCCCTGGAAGAGCAGCAGCGAGCCGAAGTCCGTGCCGTAGCGGGCCTTCTGCTCGGCCTTGGTGGCGTTGAAGTAGCGGCAGTAGTCCAGCCACGCCTCCTTGAACTCGGGCATGTCGATCAGGTCGATCAGCTCGGCGCACATCTCGACGAGGCCGAAGACCGCGGACAGATGGGAGACGCTGACCTTCGCCTCGGTCTCGACGGCGTACTTGCCGGTGGAGAGGTCGTAGAGCCCGGAGCCCTGGACGAAGCCGTTGGGCTGGGCCGCGATGGTCTCCATGGTGCTGCGCAGTCTGGCCTCGGCCTTCTCGGCCTTGGGGCCGCGCCGCTCCCATTCGGTGAGCCACGCCCCGGCGAGCCCGCTCCAGTCGGTGCCGAAGCCGATGGACAGGGCGTGCGGGTCCGGCTCGTAGTCGGGGTCGGTGCGGACCTTGCGCAGCGGGTCGAGGACGAGGAAGGTCTCGTCGGAGTCGACGAGGGCGCTCATGATGTCGCCGACGCGCTCGTCGGCGGTGAGGTAGTAGTAGGGGCGCCGGTAGACGGCGGTGGAGATGCGCTGCTGTTTGGCGCTGTCCGCGAAGTGCTGTACGCCGTGCCGGGTGCCGAGGCCGGCCCATGTCCCGAGGTGGTAGGCGTCCACTTCGCCGGTGTGCCGGGTCATGGCCTCCGCGAACCGGAAGATGTCGGCGCGGCCGGAGCGCAGATAGGCGTACCAGAGCCATAGGTCGGGTGACAGTTCGGAGTTGTCCCAGGCGTAGCCGCCGACGTCGTACCGCCACTGGTGCCGGTCCTCGTCGTACGTGTGCATGATGTCGCCGTAGTCCCAGAAGCCGTACCAGCGGCGCTGTTCGGCCTGGCCCTTGTGGTAGGTGAAGAGGAAGTCCAGATGGTCCTCGATCTTCGCCTTGGCGGCGGTCGAGCGGTCCACGGGGGCGAACAGACCGCCGAAGACCTTGGCGCGGGCCAGATCGGCGGGTCCGGCGGCCAGTTGGGGCGGGGTGCGTACGGCGGCGGCCTGGGCGACCAGCGTCTCGGCGCTCGGCGTGGCGCCGTTGGCCCAGAACATCAGCTCGCTGGTGCGCGCGATGCCGTACGGGGTGCCGAACTTCGGCTCGTAGTCCTCGTAGGTGATGTTGAGTCCTTCGAGCTGTTCGGCGTAGGTGTCCTGGCCCATGCCGTCGTGGTAGAAGCGCAGATCCATCGGCTGGGCCTCGGGCGACCACAGCCACAGCGTGACCTCGGCCTCGTCGCCCGCGGCGCCGCGGATGTCGAGCTGGGCGGGGAACTTCTCCCAGAAGTCGCGCAGTCCGAAGGACAGTCCGCCGCTGGCACCGCCCACATAACCGAAGCCGCTCGCCCGGCCGCCTCCGCCCGCGGGGATCCAGCCGTGGCCCGGCTTGGTGCGCTTGCGCAGCGTGAAACCGTCGGCGGACAGCTGGGAGAGGGTGTAGTCGCCCCAGGTGGGGATGAGGTGCAGCCGGGTGGTCACCCGCTGGTCCCAGGTGGCCGGATCGGGCAGCTTCTCGCCCTCGAACTGGGCCTTGCGGACGGCCGCGCCGGGGTCGCGGCGCAGCCCGGTGATGCCCTTGACCGCCTCGGTCAGAAACCCCTTACCCTCGCCCGCGATCCGGATGTGCCGGTCGTACGCCTCGTCGCGCATCGGCACGGAGAAGCGCACGCCCAGACCGCGGATGAAGTCCCCCGACTCATGACCGCCGGTCTGGTCGCCGTCGAAGGTGATGGTGTGGACCATACGGAAGGAGTCGGCGCCCGCGTAGAAGTAGAGCCGGACGCTGAAGGGGAGCCAGCCGCGGCCGCCCTTGCGATGCTTGCCGTCGATACGGACGACGGCGCGGACGGGACCCTTCTGCTCGGCCTTGGCGCCGCTGATCTCGCCGTCGAACCGCTCCCACTTGGCGCTGCCGTGGTCGCCGTCGTCGATATCGCCCTGGCGGAGCAGGACGAGGCGGCCGTCGCGGGCGATCTCGGTGCCGCCCCGGGTGATGGACCGTACGAGCTTCCCGCCGTCCTTGCCGATCACGGCCTTGATCACCCCGGTGTCCACGGTGATCTTGCCGCCGCTCTCGGAGACGGTGACCTTCTCGGCGGGCGCGGCGGGTTCGCCGGCCGTCAGGCGGTACGCGGTGGCGCCGTCGAGCCCTTCCGCCGCCGCGTGCGCGGTCCACTTGAGCGAGCCGTCGGGCCAGTAGGCGGTGGCCCAGGTCTGCAGGGGCACATCCTTGCCGTCTGCCGTGGCCAGCGCGAACTTCTGGTCCGCCCGCTGGGCACCCTTCGGCCAGGGCACGCCGAACGTGCTGCCCGCGGCCGCGCCCAGGCCGCCGTCCTCCAGCCAGGTGATGTCGACAGGGTCGTCCGCCGCCTTGTCGGCCTTGTCCGTCTTGTCGGCGGCTGCGGCCTGCTGGGCGTTGCCCGCGAGCAGCCAGGAGAAGGGGGTCGCGGCGCCGGCGACGGCGGCTGCCTTGAGCACGTTGCGTCGGGGGATCGGAGACATGCGCAACCTTTCAACGGGGGTCAGGTGCGGTGCATGACGTGATTGGCTCAAGAGGGGTCGTGCTGTCAGAAGCAAGAAAGGGGTCGTGCTGTCAGAAGTGGGAGCGCCGTTCCACCGCGACGGCGCAGGCCGCGAGGGCGCCGACCGCGGGCGCGACCAGCGGCAGCAGCTGCCAGGCGGCGACGGTGACCACCGCGAGCCCGCCGACGAGCAGCAGCGACCCGCCCAGGTCGGCGCCGAGGCCGCGGCGTACGGCGGCGCGGGCCACGGCGGGCCAGCCGAGGCCGGGCCGCCACTGCGCGGCCGTACGCAGCCCGAGCACGATCACCGCGAGCGTCCCCGCCACGCTCACGGCGATCAGCGCGGGCCCGCCGGGCAGGGCCCCGGAGCGGGCCACGCGCAGATCGAAGGCGAGCAGCGCGAGGGCCGCCCACCACAGCAGGGAGAACCGCCAGCCGCTGCCCAGCGCCTCCCGCAGAGTGGAGAGGAAATCCCGCCATGTGGACCGCTCACCGTCCAAGTGGCGGCGCAGATGTGCGCACCCGGCCGCGAAGGCGGGCAGCAGGGTGACCACGGGCAGGGCGGCGAGCACCACCCACACCCCGGTCAGCAGGGACTCGGCGAACACCGAGAAGAGGAACAGCCGCGAGTCCCGCCGCGCCGCCGCCCGCCCGGTCCGTGACCGCGCGCCCGCCTCCCGTACGCCCATGGCGCCGCCCCTCAGCCCTTGAGCCCGGAGGTCGCCGCGCCCTCGACCAGATAGCGCTGGAAGGCGAGGAAGAACAGCAGCACCGGCGCCAGCGCCACCAGCGACATGGCGACCATGCCGCCGTAGTCCGCGACGGTGTCCTGGTCGATGAACATCTTCAGGGCGAGCGAGACCGTGTACTTGTCCTGGGTGTTCAGATAGAGCAGCGGTCCGATGAAGTCGTTCCAGGACCAGATGAAGCTGAAGATCGCGCTGGTGATCAGGGCGGGGCGGCACAGCGGCAGCACGATGTTCCAGTAGATGCGCAGATGGCCGCAGCCGTCGATACGGGCCGCCTCGTCCAGCTCCTTCGGCAGGTTGCGCATGAACTGCATCAGCAGGAAGACGAAGAAGGCGTCCACGGCCAGGTATTTGCCGAGCAGCAGCGGCACAAAGGTGTTGATCCAGTCCAGCTTCTGGAACAGCACATACTGCGGAATGATCAGCACCTGGAAGGGCAGCAGCAGCGTGGCGATCATGACTGAGAACAGCAGATTGCGCCCCGCGAAGCGGACCCTGGCGAAGGCGTAGGCCGCCAGGGAGCAGGAGAACAGCACCCCGACCACCGAACCCACCGCGATGATCAGCGAGTTGTAGAAGAAGCTGGTGAGCGGGATGTCGGCGATGCCCTCGGACAGCCGCCGGTAGTTGTCGGTGATGGGGTCGGTGGGCAGCAGTTGCAGACTGCCGACGATCTTGTCCCCAGGCTTGAACGAGGCCCCGATCACCCACACCACGGGGTAGAGGATCACGGCCAGCAGCGCGAGCGCGCCCACATGCCAGCCCAGGGACCGCATCCTGCGCCGGGCCGTACCGCTCAAGGCACTCACCGGGTGTCCTCCTCGTAGTGCACCCAGCCCCGCTGGGTCTTGAACAGCACCACCGTCACCAGCCCGATGCCGAGCATCAGCATCCAGGCCATCGCGGAGGCGTAGCCCATGCGCATCTGGCGGAAGCCCTGCTCGTACAGGTACCAGGTGTAGACCAGCAGCGAGTCGGCGGGACCGCCCGCCCCGGAGCCTCCGGTGCCGCCGATGACCACCGCCGAGGTGAAGATCTGGAACGAGTGGATGATCTCCAGCAGCAGATTGAAGAAGAGCACCGGGGAGATCATCGGCAGGGTGATGGAACGGAACCGGCGCCAGCGGCCCGCGCCGTCCATCTCCGCGGCCTCGTACAGCTCGCGGGGCACCTGTTTGAGCCCGGCCAGGAAGATCACCATCGGGGCGCCGAACTGCCAGACGGTCAGCGAGATGAGCGTGGGCAGCATCCAGTCCGGATCGCCGATCCAGCCGCCCACGTCCCAGCCGAAGAGACTCATCGACTTGTCGACGATCGCATCGTCCTGGAAGATCGACCGCCAGACGACGCCGATGCTGACGCTGGCGCCGATCAGGGACGGGGCGTAGAAGGCCGAGCGGTAGAAGCCCTGCCCCTTACGGGGCTTGACCAGCAGCAGCGCCACGCCGAGCGCGAACAGCAGCTTCAGCGGGGTGCCGATCAGGACGTACTTCACCGTCACATCGACCGAGGTCCACCACCGGTCGTCCCGGAACATCTCGCGGAAGTTCCTCAGGCCCACCCACTTGGGCGAGTCGAAGAGGTTGTAGTCGGTGAACGCCAGGTAGAGCGAGACGAGCATCGGGCCGAGGGTGAGCAGCAGGATCCCGATGCACCACGGCGTCAGGAAGAGATACCCGGCCAGCGTCTCCCGGCGCCCCCGCCGCCGCGCGAGGGCGGCGGCGGGGGCGGAGCGCGGGGCCTTGGCCTCCCGCGGCGCGGGGGCCTTGTGTGTGAGGCCGTCCGCCGCAGGGGTCTTGGTGGGGGTCACGGGGGATCTCCTCAGGAGCCGAGCGCGGTCTTCGCCTCGCTGAAGAACTGGTCCACGGCGTCGTCCACCGAGGTCTTGCCCTGGCTGACCTGGCCGTAGATGCGCAGGAACGCGGCCTCGGCGACATCCGCGCCGGCCGGGTGCGGAGTGATCGGCTCCAGCTTGTCGGTGACGCTCTCCTCGTACTGGGCGATCTTGGCGTTCACACCGGTGGGCTTGAACGCGTCGTACTGCGCGTTGGTGGGCAGCACCCCGCGGTTGTAGCCCATGATCTTGCCGACCTCGGGGTCATGGGTCATGAAGTCGATGAACTTCGCGACTTCCTTGGGGTGTTGGGTACGCGCGGAACCGCTCAGCATCAGCGAGGAGAGGTACTGCCCGGTCTTCTTCCCGTCCAGGGTCGGGATCGGGCCGAGGTCGAGGTCGGTCTTGGTCTCCGCCGCGAAGCGGACCAGGAAGTTGTCCCAGGTGAACTCGGCGGCGGCGAGGTCGGCGCTGATGGTGGCCTTGGGCTTGACCTGCTCGCTCTTCTTGGCCGGGACCAGCACGCCGTCCTTGTTCTTCCCGTACCAGTCGCCCCACCACTTCTTGAGGTCGTCCTCGGTGAACCCGAGCTTCTTGTCCTCGGTGAAGAAGGCCTTGCCCTGCTGGCGCAGATACAGGTCGTAGAGGTACATCACCCCGGCGTTGTCACTGGCGCCGAAGAGGTCCCCCTTGTCCTGGCTGATCTTCTCGGCCGCGGAGAAGAACTGGTCCCAGGTCCAGCCGTCCTTGGGGGTCACCCCGACCTTCTTGAACTCGGCGGGGTTGTAGAACATGGCGAAGGTGTTGACGCCGACCGGCACGCCGTAGAGCTTGCCGTCGACCTCACCGGCCTTCTCCAGACCGGCCCGGAAGTCCTTCATGCTCAGGTTTCCGGCCTTCACCTGCTGATTCAGATCGAGCAGGATGTTCTTCTCGCCGTACTTGCGCAGAAAAGCGACGGAATTCTGGAAGACATCGGGCGGGTTTCCGCCCGCGGCCTGGGTATTGAACTTGCTCCAGAAGTCGGCGTACTCGGCGAAGTCCGTCTTCACCTTGATCTTCGGATACTTCTTCTCAAACAGCTTGACCGTCTTCTGGATCAGCTCGGCGCGGTCCTTCGCGCCCCACCAGGAGTAGCGGATGGTCACCGTGCCATCGCCCGAGCCCCCGCCGTTCCCACCGCATCCCGACGCCAGCAGCCCCAGCCCCAGCAGCCCCACCGCGGCCGCCCGCAGCCCTCTGCTCCCTCGCACCCATCGAGCACTCATGAGACGCCCCTCCCGGGCAGGTCGTCCGACTGCCCAACGAGCCTTCACATCAATGATCCTTGAAACGTTTTAGGCAAGCGCTTGCCGGGCTAAGTTAGGGACGCAGTCGGCGGACGTCAACGGTTCGGACAGGATCAGTCGAAGCGCTTCACCGAAGCGCCGGGATCCGGCCATCACTGCGCGTAACAACACCGAGGGCCCGGAGGCATCAAGCCTCCGGGCCCTCGGTTGCAGGGTGGGCGATACTGGGTTCGAACCAGTGACCTCTTCGGTGTGAACGAAGCGCTCTCCCACTGAGCTAATCGCCCTGGCGCACGCCCAACATTAGCGCATGCCGGACCGTGCCCATGACCAGTGCACTCGGCACCGCACCCCGGCCATGCTCATGACCAGCCGCATCCGCGCCCCTTCGGCTCGCCCCCAGCTACCGCCGGGAGGTGCCCCCGGCCGGCGGCCGGCCCGCGCCCGTCACTCCTTGATCTTCCAGGGCATGACGAGCCCGAACTTCCACACATACACCGCCATGGCCGCGGCGCAAATCACCACGGCGATCGTGGTCAGAATGATGTTCCGCTTGCGCACCCGGGGATCCAGGGCGCGCTGGGCCGCCTCCGTGACCTTCCGCTTGGTCCAGCGCAGCACCAGCTGGGCCCAGACGAACTCGGTGGCCCAGATCGCCATACCGGCGAAGATCACCAGCCATCCGGGCCCTGGCAGCGGCAGCATGATGATGCCGATGACCACCACCGCGAGCCCGACCAGGAACACCCCGACCTGCCAGCTCAGATGCAACGCCCGGGACCTCTGGATGAAGTGCGGCGCCCGCGAGCCGAAGACCGGCTCACCAGAAGCACCTTCCCCCGCCGCGGCCCCGGAAGCCGCCGATCCGGCGACGTCCTGCCGCTCGTCACTCTCCGCGTTCATGTGACCCAACTTACCTGATCGAAAAGAGTTCACCGGAATGGCGGTACCGACCACCCGGAGACTCCGCTGCTAGAGCTACTAGAAGGACCACAAAACGGGCAGAGGGGTTTACAACGGCACCGTAGGTGGCATGTCGATTTCGCCGACGTGCGAATCCCCGAGCGCACACTGAGCGAAAGGCCCTGGCGCTTATGAACACCACGGTCAGCTGCGAGCTGCACCTGCGCCTCGTTGTGTCGAGCGAGTCGTCACTGCCTGTACCCGCGGGCCTGCGGTACGACACGGCCGATCCCTACGCCGTGCACGCCACCTTCCACACCGGAGCCGAAGAGACGGTCGAGTGGGTCTTCGCCCGCGACCTGCTCGCCGAGGGCCTGCACCGGCCCACAGGCACCGGCGACGTCCGCGTGTGGCCGTCCCGCAGTCATGGCCAGGGCGTCGTCTGCATCGCCCTGAGCTCCCCGGAAGGAGAGGCTCTGCTCGAGGCCCCGGCGCGGGCCCTGGAGTCCTTCCTCAAGCGAACCGACGCTGCGGTGCCACCCGGCACCGAGCACCGCCACTTCGACCTCGACACGGAACTCTCCCACATCCTGGCGGAGAGCTGAGCCCCGGCGAGCGCTGAGCGCGGCCGTCCGACTCGGGGAGACGGCGCGAGCCCGGCCGCGGCATGCAGGCAGCGACATCAACGTCATGTCGATATCGACAACGGCAGACAACGGCATATGGCAGCAGGCGACGGTGTCGTCGCCGCGGAGTGGTCCGCGGCGACGGCACCGTCGTCTCGTATGGTCGTACGGCGTCTGGTCGTACGGCGTCACCGGTTGTTGGTGATCACCGTTGTCAGCGGTCACCAGTTGTCATGGGCGGTTGTCATACGGGCCGTAGTTGTCACACATGGGGGCGGACGCCGCTAGAGTCGGTCAGATCGAAGGGCAGGCGAGAGCAGCCTCCGATCCGGCCGGCCAGGGAGCCAACCGTGCTGATCAACCACGACACCCGGTGCGCGCTCGACGCGGTCGTCGCTCTGGTGAACACCACGCCCGAAGGTGAGGGCCCGGACGACCTCGCGGACGTCGCCGTGCTGCGCCGCTTCGTGGCGCAGCACGCCATCAGCGACGTCGGCACGCTCGGGGAGCGGGACCTGGTGGCCGTACGGGCGGTGCGCGCCCGATTCGCCGAGGTGTTCGCCGCGGCCGATTCCCGGCGCGCCGCCGAACTGCTCAACGCGATGGTCGCCGCGGCCGGCACCACCCCCCGGCTCACCGACCACGACAGCTACGACTGGCATGTGCACTACTTCGCCCCAGGGGCGTCCCTGGCCGAGCACCTGGCCGCCGACGGCGGTATGGCGCTCGCGTTCCTCGTGGTGGCGGGCGAGCGGGAGCGGCTGCGGCGCTGCGAGGCGCCGGATTGCGGGCATGCCTTCGTCGACCTCTCGCGCAACCGATCACGGCGCTACTGCGACAGCCGCACCTGCGGCAATCGCTTGCATGTGGCCGCCTATCGCGCCCGGCGCCGGGAGGCGGCAGCGGGCTGAGGCCGCGTCGACGGTCGTGCTGACGATGGCGGTGCCGACGGCGGCGCCTCCGGGGGCGGTGGCGGTCACCACCGGTAGAGGTCGTGGACGGCGGTGACGAAGAGCAGGGTGAATATGAACGCGAGGAACAGCATCAGCGGTGGCTGGGAAAGGGCGAAGAGACAGCCACGCGGCTCTTCGCTCGGCGGTGCAGGGGGTCGTTCGATAGGGGATCGCTCCCCGGGTGATTGCAGCATCTCGCGCAAGATCATGGCGCAGGGGGACCCCGCCTGCGACCGGAGAGCTGGTATTGACCGGTTGGGCGTCAGATTCCGTGCTTTTTGAGAATGGCCTCGATATCCGAGAAGTCGTCCGTGCCCGAGCTGCCTCCGGACTTGGCCGCGCCCCTGGATCCCCGCAGCCCGCCGCCCGCGCCCAGCGCGGGGGCCTGAGCCCCGCCCCGCTCCGCCGCCGCGGCGGCGCGCCGCTCCTTGCGGGTGCCACCGCCCCGGCGCTCCACCGCCCGGGTCACCATGAACAGCAGCCAGGACAGGCCGAGCACCCCGAAGCCCAGCCACACGCTCGGCTTGAAAACCAGATCGGCGATCCAGTCCAGGATGCCCGTCATCGCCAGCCCCACCGGCAGCAGCGCGTAGGCGGCGATACGGGTCGCGGCCAGGAAACGCTTGCGGTACGCCGTCACAAAGGCGACCGCGAGTCCCGCCGCGGACGCCGCGGCGCAGACGGTGTCGGTCAGCATCGGGTCCTCCTGGCGATCGGATACCTGGGATCGGGTCCCGGGTATCCATCGTGCACCCTCAGGGCGGTATCCCGACCTTCCCGGGGACGAGGATCAGGGACATCTCCGGGGAACGGCTCCTCCCCTGGGCCGAGTCCGCATCCGCGGGTCCGGTCCCCGGGGCCGAGTCCGCGGCGCAGCCCTCACGGGCCGAGGCTTCCCGTCCTGATTCGGAGGACGCGGCTCCGGGCTGGAAGACTGACCCCATGAGCGACCCCCAGCCTGCCAGGCCCGCTGAACCCGCCGAGCCGATCATGCTCGATGTGTGGTGCGAGCTCCAGTGCCCCGACTGCCGTAGCTCACAGACCGATCTGCACGCGCTGCGCGCCCGCTACGGCGACGCCCTGGAGATCCGCATACGGCATTTCCCGCTGGAGAAGCACAAGCACGCCCACGCGGCCGCCCAGGCCCTCGAGGAGGCCATCGTGCAGGGCCGGGGCTGGCCGTACGCCGAGGCCGTCCTGGCCCGCGCCGAGGAGCTGGGAGCGCGTGGCGAGGTGCTGCTGGTGGAGATGGCGCGGGAGCTGGGTCTTGACGCCGAGGAGATGGACACCGCGCTGATCGACGGGCGGCACATCCTGATCGTGGACGCGGACCAGGCCGAGGGCAAGGCGATCGGGGTGAGCGGCACCCCGACGTATGTGATCGGCGGCGAGCGGCTGGACGGCGGGAAGAGCCAGGAGGGCCTGCGCGAGCGCATCGAGGCGATCGCCGACCGGCTGCTCGCCGGCGGCTGAGCCAGGGACCGGGCCGAGCGCTCCGGGGGGAGCGCCAGCCGGTGCCCCCCGGGTGGGCGTCAGCCGGTGTCCCGGGGGGCGTCAGCCGGTGTCCCTGGGCTCAGAGCAGCTGCTTGAACAGGTGGTACTCGGTCGGCCGGTAGCCAAGCGACTCGTACAGCCGCAGCGCCGGGGCGTTGCCGCCGAAGACATGCAGCCCGATCGTGCGGGCCCCCGCCGCCAGGCCGTCTCGCTCGGCGGCCAGCATGAGCGTACGGCCGTGGCCGTGGCCGCGGTGCTCCTCGGCGACCTCGACGCCGTAGACATAGCCCTCGAGGGCGCCCGCTGCCTCCGCCGCCTCCTCGGGGCGTATCGCCAGCCACACGGTGCCCACGTCCGTACCGTCGTGAGCGAGGACGCGCAGCAGGGCGCCGGGCGTCGCGGGGCCGTCCGGCAGCAGGGTCGCGTAGGCGGCGTCCGCCTTGGCCCGCGCCGCTTCCTCGGCCACTCCCCGATCCGTCCAGCTACGGATGTACTCGGCCCGCTCGTGCTCGAACCAGGCCGGGTATTCCGCCTCCCCCATGGCCCGCACCTCGCTGCCCGGCGGCAGCTCGGGCGCCTCGGACAGCTCCTTGACCATGTTGCGGCCGCGCTCGCTGAAGCCGAGCGCGCCCGCGAGCCCGAGCGCGGTCGTGGTCTGCGCCGGGATGCTGACCTCAACCTGCGTACAGCCCCAGCCGCGCAGCACCTCCTCGGCGGCCAGCGCGGCGACCGTGCCCCGGCCGCGGTGGCGGTCCGGCTCATCGATGTCCAGCCGCTCGATCCGCCCCACCTCCGGGCCCAGCCGGTCGTCCGTGGCGAGGTGGAGCGAGCCGACGGGGCGGCCGTTGACACACACCTCGTACGAGCGGGCCCGCCCGCCCGCGTCGGTGCGCTGTTCCGGCCCGGTGGGCCGCAGGATGGTGGTCACGATGGTGTTCTACCTGGCTCGCCGACGATCGTCACCATGTTTTCCGTACCTCCCCCGAGCGGCGACCCGCCCGCCGCCCGGGGACTGTTGGCCGGCTCAGGGGTCGAGGTCGTCGGCCGCCCGCTCGGCGAAGATACGCATCGCCTCCCCGGTGACCGGTCCCGGCGCGCCCGACAACGGCCGGTCGTCCAGCCGGTGGACGGCCTGGACGTCCCGGGTGGTGGAGGTCAGGAAGATCTCTTCCGCCCGCTCCAGTACGTCGAAGGGCAGATCGGTCTCCTTCGCCCCCACCCAGTCGAGCACGAGCTGTCGCGTGATGCCCGCGAGGCAGCCGGAGGCCAGGGGCGGGGTGTGCAGCTCGCCGTCGAGGACCACGAAGACATTGGAGCCGGTGCCCTCGCACAGCCGCCCGACCGTGTTGCCGAACAGCGCCTCGCTCGCACCGTGCTCCCGGGCCCGGGCGAGCGCCACGACGTTCTCGCCGTACGAGGTGGTCTTCAGGCCGGCCAGCGCCCCGCGCTCGTTACGGGTCCAGGGGACCGTGACCACCGCCGTCGTATCGGGCCGCCGGTCGGTGTCGACGAGCGCGACGACCAGCGTGGGGCCCGCCGTGCCCCGGTCCGAGCCGAGCGGTGAGACCCCTCCCGTGTAGGTGATCCGCAGCCGCCCGAGGGGCGCGGGGTTGGCGTGCAGCACCGCCTCGCAGGCGCGCCGCACCTCGTCCAGGTCCGGTTCCGGCAGCCCGAGGCCGCGGGCCGAGCCGGCCAGCCGGTGCAGATGGCGGGTGAGGGCGAAGGCGCGTCCGTCGACTGCCTTGACCGTCTCGAAGACGCCGTCGCCGACCGTCAGTCCATGGTCGAAGACGGACACCTGTGCGCTGTCGGCCTCGCGCAGCGAGCCGTCGAGCCAGATGGCGAGCGTCATCGTGCGATGCCTCCCGTCGGCTGGTATGCGCCCGCCGCCACCTTGAGCAGCCGGGCGGCCTTGAGTTCGGTTTCGTCCCATTCGCGCTCCGGGTCGGAGCCCCAGGTGATGCCCGCCCCGGTGCCGAAGCGCAGCGCGGGGCCGCCGGCCGCCGCGCGGTCGATCCAGAAGGTCCGTATCCCCACCGCCAGCTCGCCGGTGCCGCGGTCGGCGTCCACCCAGCCGATGCCTCCGCAGTACGGGCCGCGGGGCGCGGTCTCCAACTCTTCAATGATGCGCAGCGCGCTGGACTTGGGCGCCCCGGTGACGGATCCGGGCGGAAACGCCGCCGCGAACAGCTCAGGCCAGCCCGCACCGGCAGCCAGTTCGCCGCGCACGGTGGAGACGAGGTGGACAAGACCGGGGTGCGGCTCGACCGCGCACAGCGCGGGGACGGTCACCGTCCCGGTGGCGCAGCACCGGCCCAGGTCGTTGCGGACCAGGTCCACGATCATCACGTTCTCGGCGTGGTCCTTCTCCAGCAGGTCCGCCGCCGCGCGCCCGGTGCCCTTGATCGGGCCGGATTCGACGACCCGCCCGTCCCGCCGCAGAAACAGCTCGGGCGAGGCCGTGGCGACCTCCACGCCATGCGCGGGCAGCCGGACGGTCCCGGCGTACGGGGCGGGGTTGCCCAGGGCCAGCAGCGCGGTGAGCTCGTCCACATCGGAGCGGTCGGGCTCGGGCAGCGGCGCGGACATGACCCGGCACAGGTTCGCCTGGTACACCTCGCCCGCCGCTATGTAGCGCCGGATGCGCCGTACGCCCTCGGTGTAGGCGGCGTGGTCCAGCGATGAGGTCCAGTCCCCGGGGGCGGGACCCGACCAGCCGCCGGGCGTCGGGGCCGGCACGGGCTCGGGCCGTACGTCCGCGAAGCGGGCGCAGACCAAGCCGCCCTCGAAGTCGGCGACCACCGCCCAGAAACCCTCGGATTCCAGAGCCGCGGGGTCGCTGGTCACATCACACAGATCGGTGGCGACGAGGCCGCCGAAGCGGGCGAGAGGGGGGAGCTCGTACACGGTTGCGAGTCTAGGGCGGGCGCCTTGGCGGTGTGGTGGGAGGGCGTACCGACCGCGGCCCACGGCGGCACGCTGCGGAAACGGAGGGAGCATGGTGAGCAAACGGAATTTGAGCTGGCCCCGGAATCCGCTAGAGTTCAACACGTCGCCGGGACGCGGGAGCGCCCCGGAGAAACGACACCTGCGGACGTGGCTCAGTTGGTAGAGCATCACCTTGCCAAGGTGAGGGTCGCGAGTTCGAATCTCGTCGTCCGCTCGGAGTGGGGGTTTCGGCCCCTGCGTCTGGTGGAGTGGCCGAGAGGCGAGGCAACGGCCTGCAAAGCCGTCTACACGGGTTCAAATCCCGTCTCCACCTCGGACGATTAGCTCAGCGGGAGAGCGCTTCCCTGACACGGAAGAGGTCACTGGTTCAATCCCAGTATCGTCCACTCGGGCCCTTGCGGGCCCGCCCGCGCGATTAGCTCAGCGGGAGAGCGCTTCCCTGACACGGAAGAGGTCACTGGTTCAATCCCAGTATCGCGCACACCGCGGTTCCGCGATCTCCGTCGTGGTTCCTCAGGACGATTAGCTCAGCGGGAGNNTTCAATCCCAGTATCGTCCACATGATCGGCCGAGGGCCGGGGCATCTCGCCCCGGCCCTCAGTCGTATGCGCTCAGGAAGAGAAGAGCATGCGCCCGAAGCTGCGGTGCTGCTTGTGGTGCCCGTGGTGACCGTGCTGCGGGGCACCCCAGGCGGGGGCGGGGGCGGCCGGGTACGCCTGAGCGGCCGGCGGCACCGGAGGTGCGGGCGGAGCCTGCGTGGACCACTGCGACTCGAGCCGGGTCAGCGCCTCCAGCTCCCCGTAGTC
>NZ_MUNE01001080.1 GCF_002154605.1 Streptomyces milbemycinicus
GCGTCGAAGGTGCGCCCGGTCGGCAGCAGGATGGAGGCGCGCGGCGCCTTGGCCCACATCCGGCGTGCGACGACGGCGCTGCCGGTCGCCTGGTCCGCCCAGCCGGCGTGGGTCGGATGGGCGCCGGGGGAGGGGCAGTCGGCCGCGCCGCAGCAGCATTGCTCCCAGCACTGGACCGCGCCGGCCACGGGCTCCAGCCAGGAGCCGGGGAGCACGTCCCAGTGCCGCTCCTCCGCATAGCGCACCGCGGCGTCCCGCAGCCGCTCCCCGCGCTGGTTGGGGATCTGTGGTGCTCCTGTCACGTCGTCAGTCACGTCGTTTGTCACGTCCATGGTCTCGTCCACGACCAGCACAACTCCAGGGGTCTGCCGGGGTTACGCCCCACCCCGCTGTGCCGGCGAAGCCGAGTACTGAGGGGAAGAAAGGAAGCACGCTCCGGGCATGCGGGGCGCATGGGTGCACGGTCGGGGGCGCGCGTGGGGATGCGGCTGCGTGAGCGGGTAGCCACCATGCGTGACGGGCGTACGAGTGTCCGGTAGGCCGTGCCGTGTTCCAGGGGTGCGGTCCCGGACTCCTGTCGGCGCCGTACGCGCACGATCGCGGTCAATTCGGGCAAGTCCTGCATTCTCCGCACATG
>NZ_MUNE01001081.1 GCF_002154605.1 Streptomyces milbemycinicus
GTCCTGCATTCTCCGCACATGCCTGGCGTATCCACGATATCTGCGGGGCACTGATCAACAGGGACGGCATCCGCCGTAAACGCACAGCAGTCACTGGGGGTAAAGCCATGGCCGCTAGGCCGCTTGTGGCGCGGCAGCCGAACGAGAGGCTGCAGGCGCTCATCCAGGAAGCCGCGTGTTCCAACGCCGGCTTGGCGCGCAGGGTCAACATGTGCGGNNCGGTCGCCCGCTGGCTGCGCGGCCAGCAGCCGAGGGGCCGGGCCCCGGGCATCATCGCCGAGGCGCTCGGCCGCAAGCTCGGCCGTACGGTCACGATCGACGAGATCGGCATGGCCAACGGCAAGAACCTCGCCTCGGGCGTGGGGCTGCAGTTCTCGCCCACCGTCCTCGGCGCGATAGAGCAGGTCTGCGAGTTGTGGCGGAGCGACGTCGGGCGCCGTGACTTTCTGAGCGGTTCGACGGTCGCCGCCTCGGCGCTGGTGGAGCCCAGCCGCGACTGGCTGATC
>NZ_MUNE01001082.1 GCF_002154605.1 Streptomyces milbemycinicus
CGCCCCCACCGCCCCCACCGCCTTGACCACCGCCGCGGGAGCTGTGCGCGGCGACGCCGCCGGAGACCGGGTTGGCGGGCTTCGCCTGCGAGGGGCCGGCCGAACCGCCCCCGCCGCCGTCGCCTCCGCGGGCGCTGTGGGTGTTGATGCCCTGCTTCACCAGGGCGGCCGGGGAGCTGATGATGGCGGCTGCCTGGCGGGACGCCGGGTCCGCGCTGGCGCTGCGGGCCTTGACGATCTCGTCGCCGAAGCCGGGCACAAAGCGGTAGATCATCGCGCTCGCGAAGATGGCGAGGATGATGATCGCGAGACCGGAGACGACGGCCGAGAAGGCGTCAGGTCCCTTGTCGGACGTCGACAGCGCCCCGGCCAGCGCGAGCACTATCACGACCACCGGCTTGATGAGAATCACCGCGATCATGATCCCCGCCCAGCGGCGCACATGCCCCCACATGTTCTTGTCGACCAGGCCCGAGTAGACGGCGGTGCCCAGCAGCGCGCCGACGTAGAGAAGGGCGGCCCGGATGACGAGCTCGAGGCAGAGCACGCCCGCGGCGAGAATGGTCACCAGCGATACGACGATGAGCATGATCGGCCCGCCGCCGATGTCCTCGTCCTTCTTCAAGGCCTGGGCGAACGAGCCGAAGAAGGTGTCATTGTCCGCGCCCGTGCCCGAGGCGATGGCCTGAGTGACGGCGTCGGTCGCCGTGACGACCGTATAGAGGATGAGCGGCGTGAAGGCGGAGGCCAGCACCGTCAGCCACAGAAAACCTATGGCCTCGGACAGCGCCTCGCCGAGCGGGGCCCCGCGGATGGCGCGCTTGGCGACGGCGAGCAGCCAGAGGATGAGGGTGAGGACGGTCGAGGCGGCGAAGACGACGGCGTACTGGCGGAGGAAGGCCTCGTTGGTGAAGTCGACGGTCGCGGTCTCTTTGACGAGATCGGAGAGCTTGCCGACGAGCCAGGAGGCGGCGTTGGCGCAGCCGCGGGCGAGGGAGGCGGCGGGGTCTAGGGG
>NZ_MUNE01001083.1 GCF_002154605.1 Streptomyces milbemycinicus
GGCCGCCCCGACCGCGAGCGTGAACTGCGCCGCGTGGGCGCCGCCATGGCCGCTCACCCCGTCCGGGACCGTGCAGGCCAGGCCGAGGCCCGCGAGCGCGGCGGCCGTGGCGGCGGCGACCGGCAGCAGCGATCCGGCGATCCGGCCGCATGCATAGCCGGCGGCGACGGCCAGCACGGCGAGCAGGACCCCTTCGGGGCGGGCGGTGCGGCCCGCGGCGCAGACCAGGGCCCAGACGGCACAACAGCCGAGGACCGCGGTGCCCACGAAGTCGGGCGCGCTGTGGTGTTCCCGTACGACAGGCCGTGCCGCTGAAGACGCCATCCCGTTCGACCCCCCGAGTCGTGACGGGCACCGCGTGCCGAGCCGGCCGTCCGCGGGGGCCGGAGGCCCGCCGGAGGCGGCCAAAGGCCGCATGCGGGCCTGGACGGATACCGTAGCGACTGGGGCCGGATATGTGTATATGTTGCGCAGAAACGATGCGGCAGGTGTGTGGCAGCTGTGCGGAAGGCATCCGGCTGTGACGGGAATGGCATTCGGTGCCGCCTCGCCCGGACCGATAGCCTCAGCGCATGCCTACTCCCGACTTCATCCTGGAGCTGCGGGCCACCGCGGGTCACCAACTGCTGTTCCTGCCGGGTGCCAGCGCCGTCGTTCTCGACGACGAGGACAGAGTGCTGCTCGGGCGCCGAGCCGACAACGGCCGCTGGGCGCTCCCCTCCGGCATCCCCGAACCCGGCGAGCAGCCCGCGACGGCGGTGGTGCGCGAGGTGTACGAGGAGACGGCGGTGCGCTGTGTCCCCGAGCGCATCGTGCTCGTCCACACCGCGGAGCCGGTGACCTATCCCAATAAGGATGTATGCCAGTTTGTCGACATCTGTTTCCGCTGCCGCGCGGTGGGCGGCGAGGCGCGGGTGAACGACGAGGAATCCCTGGAGGTGGGCTGGTTCCCGGTCGACTCGCTGCCGGAGCTGGACGAGTACGCGCTGACCCGGATCAAGCGGGCCTTCGAAGACGGCCCGACGTGGTTCGATTCCACCATCCCGGAGTGAAGTATGTGCCGGGCGCACATCGGTCGGGCCCCGGCCGCCGCCTAGCCTGCCCGTCATGAGCGCGTCCACCACACCGGGCCCCGCCGCCGGGGCCGCCCTGGGCCTCGGCGGCCGTACCGCACTCGGCGGCCGTACCGCACTTGACGGGCGTACCGCACTCGTCACCGGGGCCGCCGGCGGCATCGGCCGGGCCTGCACCCTCCGGCTGGCCGCCGCCGGGGCCACGGTCCTGGCGGTCGACCAGGACGAGAAGGGGCTCGCGGAGCTCGCCGCCCTGGCAGCCCGGACCGAGGCGGCGCCCGGCTTGCCGGGGAGTGTGGAGGCGCGGGCGCTCGACCTGACCGACCTCGACGCGGCCGAGCGGGCCGCCGAAGGCGTCGACATCCTGGTCAACAACGCCGGGCTGCAACTCGTACGGCCCATCGAGGACTTTCCGCCCGAGGTCTTCTCCCAGGTGCTCACGGTGATGCTGGAGGCCCCCTTCCGGCTGCTGCGGGGCGCGCTGCCGCATATGTACGCCCAGGGCTGGGGGCGGATCGTCAACATCTCCTCCGTCCACGGGCTGCGCGCCTCGGCCTACAAATCGGCGTACGTGGCCGCCAAGCACGGGCTGGAAGGGCTCTCCAAGGTCGCGGCCCTGGAGGGCGCGCCCCACGGGGTCACCTCCAACTGCGTCAACCCCGGCTATGTCCGCACCCCGCTCGTGGAGCGGCAGATCGCCGACCAGGCCGCCGCCCACGGCATCCCCCCGGAGCGGGTCATCTCGGAGATCATGCTGGCCGACACCGCGGTCAAGCGGCTCATCGAACCGGAGGAGGTCGCCGAAGCCGTCGTCTACCTGTGCGGTCCGCACACCTCCTTCATCACCGGCGCCTCGCTCGCCATGGACGGCGGATGGACCGCCCACTGACCGGACGGCTGCCCGGCCGTACGACGGCCCACCCCGCCGAGCGGGCACCCGAGCGGGCGTCGGGGGCGCGCCCAAGCACTGGCGGGTCCGAGCCCGGCGGGAGTATCCCTGTGACCATGTCCGATGATCAGCCGGAGACCCCGTACCTGGAACTGCTCGCGCGCGGCGCGCCCGCCGAGGCATACGAGCGCCCGGTGCTGCGCGCCCGCGCCGAGGGGGCGTCGGCCGCCCGGCTCGCGGCCCTGGAACGTGCCAAGCTGCCGGCCCTGCGCGTACGCGGCGAGTTGGAGGGGCGCAGACGCCGCGAGGCCGAGCTGTCCGCGCTCTTCGAGACCGCGCACGACCTGGCGGGGCTGCGCGACCTGGACGCGGTGCTGCAGGCCATCGTGCAGCGCGCCCGCTCGCTGCTCGGCACCGAGGTCGCGTATCTCACGCTCAACGACCCCCAGGCCGGGGACACCTACATGCGGGTCACCGACGGTTCGGTCTCGGCCCGCTTCCAGCAGCTGCGGCTCGGCATGGGCGAGGGGCTCGGCGGGCTGGTCGCGCAGACCGCCCGCCCGTATGTGACCGAGAGCTACTTCGACGACGAGCGGTTCCAGCACACCCGGACCATCGACGCGGGCGTCATGGACGAGGGCCTTGTGGCCATCCTCGGTGTGCCGCTGATGCTGGGCAGCGGGGTCATCGGCGTGCTGTTCGCCGCGGACCGCCGCGCCCGCGTCTTCGAACGCGAACAGCTCGCCCTGCTCGGCTCCTTCGCCGCCCACGCGGCCGTCGCGATCGACACGGCCAATCTGCTGGCCGAGACGCGATCGGCGCTCGCCGAGCTGGAGGCCGCCAACGAGATCATCCGCGATCGCAGCGAGGTCATCGAACGCGCCTCGGAGGTGCACGACCGGCTGACCGAGCTGGTGCTGCGCGGCGGCGGAGTGCACGATGTGGCGGCCGCCGTGGCCGAGGTGCTGAGCGGGACGGTGGAGTTCGTCGAGGCGCATACGGCGCCGGCCGTGGCCGTGGACCGCTCCCGGGCCGACGGCCACGGCCGGCGCCGTA
>NZ_MUNE01001084.1 GCF_002154605.1 Streptomyces milbemycinicus
GCCGGAGGCCGCGGGCGTCCCGTCAATTACTGGTACGCAACTCCCGCGCCGGACAACGACGCCAACGCCTCAATGGACACCCCGCAGGAGCCGTCACCCGAGAGCATCACAGACCCTGAGCCCGCGGCGCCGCACGCCGACGACTCCGCCCACGTGGCAGAGCTGCCCACATGCGGGGACGACGGGTCGGACCACGGCGAGGCCCACGCCGATGAACCTGACACCAACGCTGACGCTGAGCAGACGGGGCACGAGGCCCAGTCCAATGCCATGGAGGAGACCGATCGGGAGGCGGAGTCCGCCAGCTCGCCGACTCCGCCGCCCGCTCCCACGCCCCCGGTGGAGGGAACAGTGCCTCCCGAAGCACCGGAAGCCGTTCCGCCGACCGCCGTGTCCGGCGGAGACAGGGTCCGTCTCGCTCCCGGCGCCCTGCGCCAGATGGTCATCGACCACCTGATCGCGTATCCCAGCGAGGCGTTCACAGCCACCCGTATCAGCCGGGTAATCGCGAAGAGCTCCGGCGCGATCGCCAACGCCCTGGCCACCCTGGTCAGGCAGGGCATCGCCGAACAGGTCACCGAACGCCCCCGCACCTACCGCCTCGCCACCGCGCCCGGCAGCAGCGACGCATAGACGAGCCGACGGCCAAGGGCCGGGTGCTGCCCCGCAACCAGCGGGGCGGCACCCGGCCCTTGTCTTGGGCCTGCCGGTCGCCCCCGTCGCCCGGCAGCCCCAGCCGGGGGCCAGGGTGGCTCGCCACTGGCTCCCTGGTGGCGCGCTGGTGGCTCGGTTGGCCACAGCCCGAACCCCGAGCTCGTCGTGACGGGGCATCCGCCAAGGGGTACAACACGGATGTCTTGAACGGGGTTCGCTGGCCCCGGGCGAACCGGCAGAAGAGGGGTCAGCCAACCGACGTAATTCGCTGACCTGCTGAAACGCGAGTGCCGGGGCGTCGGCATCCCGTGAAGGAGTGCGGAGATTCCCGGCACTTCAGTTGGCCGCTCTGAGCATCGCAGGTGGCCGGAGATCGCTACGCGGTGGTGTGGCGCCTGGCCTCGGCAGTGATGATCTTCAGCGCCTCGGCGATGCGGTCGTGGTGGGTGCGGTGGGAGACCACGCAGACGCGCAGGGTGTAGCGGCTGTCGACAACCGTGCTGGAGAGCGCGATGCGCCGGTGGTCGTTGATCCGTTCCAGCAGACGGCGACTCGCCTCATCGGCTCGCTCGGCGGCGGCGCGGCTGCCGTCGGCGGGGCGGACGCGGAAGATCACGGTGGACAGGTCCGGGCGCTGCGGGACCTCCAGCTCCGCGACGCCGGACAGCGTGTCGTGGACGTGTTCGGCCAGGTCGAGCTTCTCGTCCAGAGCCTCGCGGAAGGCGTCCACCCCGTGCAGGTGCAGGGGAAGCCAGGCCCGCAGACCGCGGATCTCGTGGGTCAGCTCGGGCCCGAGCTGACCGGAGTCCGGGACGCTCCCCGCCGCCCTCATGTCCTGGAGGTAGCTGCCGGTGCCGTCGTGCGCGGCGTGCAGGGCGGCGATATCGCGGACGACCAGGGTGCCGGTGCCGAACGGCATGAACAGGGTCTTGTGCGGGTCCAGGGTGATCGAGTCGGCCTTCTCGATACCGGCGAGGCGTTCCTCGCCGCGTGCGGTGAGCCGGAAGAAGCCTCCGTAGGCCGCGTCGATGTGGAACCACACGTCCTCGCGGCGGGCCAGGCCGGCCAGCTGATGCAGCGGGTCGACGGTGCCGGTGTCGGTGGTGCCGGCGGTGGCCACCAGCAGGAACGGCCGCAGCCCGGCGCCCCGGTCGGCGCGGATCATCGCGGCGGCGGCGTGGGGGTCCATCCGCAGGTCCGGGGTGTGCGGCACGGTACGTATGCGGGCGGCGGGGATGCCGGCGAGGCGGGCGGCCTTGGCGACGGAGTGGTGGGCGAAGGCGGTGGTGTAGACGGTGCCACAGGCGAGATCCTCCCCGAGCCTGTGGTGGCGGGCGGCGACCGTCGCGGAGAAGGTGGCCATCGAGCCACCGCTGGTCAACAGGCCACCGCTGCCCTCCGGGAGGCCGCACACATCGCGGGCCATCCAGCGGATCACACTCTCCTCCAGCGCGGCGAGGGCCGGGGCGACCGAGGCCAGGCCGCCGTAGCGGTTGACGGCACGGTTGTAGAACTCGGCGAGCGCGGCCGAGTACAGACCGCTGCCCGGGATGTACGCCAGGTGGCCCGGCCCGGCCGTCTCCAGAGCGCAATCGGCGGCCTGGTCCAGACGCGCGAGCAGAACCTTCAGGTCACCGCCCCGGTCGGGCGGCGGCGCCAGAAAGGACTCCACCAGGTCGGCCTCGGCTCGCGGCGACAGGGCGCTGGTCGCGGGGCGTGCCGCGAGGTTCTCGGTGCGATCGACGACACGCTCCAGGACGAGACGGCCCATCTCCGTCATCGCGGCGCGGTCGGGTTCCAGGGGGAAGGGGTGCATGAGGCAGTCCGATGGCAGTGAGAAGGGTACGGAGGCGGCAGCGGGACCGGCTCGGCGGCGGCTGCGACACGTGACCAGAATGCGCCGTCGAGCCCGGCACGCGATGGCGTATTGAGTGCCTGTACGGCGCTGCAGCGCAGGATTGTTCGCCGATACTGCCGCTACGCTGCATTTCATGCCACGCCCCCTGTACGACCGTATCGACCGGGCGATCCTGGACCATCTCCAGCGCCACGGCCGCACCCCCAACGTCGACCTCGCCGAGGCCGTGGCGCTGGAGATGGT
>NZ_MUNE01001085.1 GCF_002154605.1 Streptomyces milbemycinicus
GTCATCGGCACGTCGGCCGCGTAGGCGGCGCCGCGCATCAATGTGCCGCCGAAGGCCGCGGCCGACGTGCCGATGACTGCTCCGCGCAGGAAGATACGACGTTCCACTCTCACTCCTGAGGGTGTGTGTGCCCGCCACCGGTCGGCGACGGGGCCGCGCTCAGGGACCCTAGAGAGGAGAGGTGGATTGTCCATAGACGATCGATGACGAGGGCGTGAGACGCCACACAACGGCTGAAAGTCATCGCCTGCTGCCACGGCCGTAGTTGGCTCACCGAGGAGTCACTGGGCACCCGCCAGGCCCTTCGCACGGCCGTTGCCGTCGTATGCCGCGCCGCCGATGTCGTTCCTCAGGATGTAGGGGTCGTCCGCGCTCGGGTGGCGCGGACTGGCCTTGGCCCATTCGTCGGCGAGCGCCGCCAGCTGCCGCTCCCGCACCGTGAAGGTCTTGTTGTTGTCGTCGCTGAGCTTGTCGTGGATCCGTTCCTGTTCTTCCTGTTGCCAGGCGTACGCGACCACGTCGACCCCGCGCTGGGCGATGTCTCCGACGGCGGGGAGGAAACCGACCGTTCCGCCGACGAGGTGGTAGCCCCATTTGGCCTTCCACGAGGGGTCTTCCTTGTCGGTCTCCAGGGCCAGATAGCGGGCCGCTTCCAGGAATCCGACCGTGTGCCCGGCCCGCAGCAGCGTCTCCCGTGGATCGCCGGTGCCGACGGCGTGGATGTCGCGGACCATTTCCTGGTTGAGGCCCTCGTTGAGGATGCCGTACGCGTCCTGGTTCCGGGATATCTGCTTGCTCACCTCCAGCAGCTCCTCGCGGTCGAGGGGGCTGGACTCCGGGTCGAGGGCGCTGGTGGCGCGGTGCACCTCGTCGCCGTGGTTGGCGAGGACCTTGGCCACATCGTCGCGCAGCTCGGGCGGGAAGTCGTCTCCCGTCTGTGCGAGATAGCCGAGCGAGCGCTCCAGCACCTGCCGGTGGTCGGCGGTGTGTTCCACGAAGCGCGCGTGCTTGTCGTCCGGGTACAGGCCCGTGGCCGCGGCGAAGAGCGCCGCGCCCGTGGCGTCCCGGCTCGCGACGGGGCTCTCGGGCAGGCCGTCCGGGAAGGAGGGGCGGTCCTTGAGGAGGTACTGGGAGTTGTCCTGTGGTGCGGTGGCGCCGAAGAACTCGGTGGCGGCGTACGGGTTGTGGCTGAGCGCCTTCAGGAAGCCGGTCATCGGATCGCGGCCGAAGTCGTTGTCGGCGCCGAAGTTGAGGTGGTTGTTCTGGACGAGCGGCCCGTTCCAGAAGCTCCACGGCAGCTTCATGGCCTGGTCCGTCTTGACCAGGGCGGTTCCGTAGTCGTTCAGGAACCGCTTGTCGTACACGCCGTCGCGCATCAGATTGCTCATGACCTGGAAGCCGTAGGCCTGCTGATGATCGGGCAGGTCGAGCACCTGCGGGCCGAGGGCGATGACCTCGCTCTTCCAGGCGCGCATCCGCGGGCTGTCGCCGTGCGACGCCTGGGCCAGGACCAGGCCGAGGTGTTCCTGTATCTCGCCGAGCTCCTTGATGCGCGCGTCGCTGGGGCGCGGGGACTGGCGCGGGTCGGTGATGCCCGCGTAGAAGGTGAACGTGCCCCTGGCGCCGAGGCCGGTGGTGAAGCGCTCGGCGAAGACAGGATCGTCCCTGTTGTCCGCGAACAGTGCGTCGAGCCGTGCCAGCTGTACGTCGGTGAGTGAGGAGCCCTTGGCGGCCAGTTCGAGGGCGGCGTCGGCGTCCTTGGTAGCCCGCTCGCGGTCCTGCCGCCGGTAGTCGTCGAGGGAGGTGTAGCGGTCGCTGCCGAAGTCGTACGGGTGCCCGGCGAGGATGTCGTCGAGCGCCCGTGCGACCGTCTCGTCGGCCTCGGTCGCCTGGTCGACGGCGTGTTTGATCCGCTCCCGTACGGCGTCCAGGGTCTCGGCGGACGGGCCGGGGTCGGTGTTGCCCTTGCCGCGCCGGTCGGGGTGCAGGGAGCGGGCGACGACGCCGTCGGGCCAGATGGTCACCCCGGTGGGGGGATGGTCCGCGATCTGCCGCAGTGCGTCCTTGGCGGCGGTGAAGGCGGCCAGCGCGTCGCGCAGGATGTTGCGGATGCTGGTGGCCTGAGTGAGTGCGTCCTGGAACTCCTTGGCGGTCTTGTCGACGAACGGCCTGGTCACATCGGCGTTCGCGCCTTCCCAACGGGCCGTGTCCGACCGGGCCTTCAGCCCGTTCCGGGCCTCCGCGGCCAGCTTCTCCAGCTTGGTGATCATGGCCGACCAGTCGTCGATGGCATCGTTGAGCCTGCTCAGACGCGCGTGCAGGACGTGCTCGAACGTCAGCTGGGTCATCCCCGTGTCCCTCGTGTTCTCGTTGTTCTCTTGTTCTGGCTGCTCTATCGGTAGTACTCGGCGATCCGGGACGGGATCAGCAGCCGCTTGTGGGCATCGTGCAGCCCGGTCGCGATCGTGGCGTCCTCGTCGCCGTAGCGCTTGGTGGAGTAGTCCAGGTGGTTGGAGATACGCGCACACGCCTCCAGCAGCGTGTCCACCTGCGACTGCCAGGTGTCCGCGACCTTGGTGAGCGCGGCGCCGGTCGCGAAGTGGTCCGTGGTGAGGTCGGTTCCCGCGGCCTTGCTGGTGGCCTTCGCATGCCCGCCGGCGGCGCGCAGCCCGCCGTGCAGCTCGTACGCGGCGTGGCCCACCCTTCCCAAGTCGTCCCGCTTGACTACCAGAGCGCCCC
>NZ_MUNE01001086.1 GCF_002154605.1 Streptomyces milbemycinicus
CAGATCGGCAACCGGGTGTGGTTCGACGGCGATCACAACGGCATCCAGGACCCCGAGGGTGCCAACGAGGTGCCGCTGCCGGACGCGACGATCAACCTGCTGGACGCCGATGGCAAGCAGGTCGCCACGACCAAGACCGACGCCGCCGGCGAGTACTACTTCGGTGGGGTCGGCGCCGCCTACGAGCTCAAGCCGGGTGCGAAGTACACGGTGGAGTTCGATGTGTGTACGGCGGACACCAGCAAGGTGCCGACCCAGCCGTCGGCCGACGAGCTGCGGTTCACGCTCGCACGGGCCGGTGACAACCGGGCGCATGACTCCAATGTGACCCCGCCGAAGACCGGGCAGCTGTGCGACGGACAGGCACCTGTCACGGCGCCGGACAAGGCGGGAGAGGTCGACCACACGATCGACGCCGGCGTGTACATCCCCAAGGAGGAACCGCCGACCACGGAGCCTCCGACCACTCCGGAGCCGACGACCGAGCCGCCGACCCATGAGCCGCCCGCGTCCGTGCCGCCCAACAAGCCGGGCCCCCAGACCGGCGGAGACGGCGGTTCACTGGCCAACACAGGTACCTCCGGCCTGCTGACGGTCATCTCCCTCAGCGCCCTGCTGGCCGGTACAGGCGCGGCATTCGCGTATCTGACCCGAAAGCGCCGCGCCAGGCAGCACTGAGACAACCAGGCAGCACTGAAAGACG
>NZ_MUNE01001087.1 GCF_002154605.1 Streptomyces milbemycinicus
GGGGCGGTGGCCCCGGCGGCCATCGTGGCCCGGTGGCGGCGCCCGGACCAGGCACGGGCACCGGCAACCGGTCTGCCGCGAAGTTGCCCCCGGGCCTGCCTGGCCGGTGGTCGGCGGGCCCGGTGAGGATCGTGGCGACCGTCCGCCCTTGTGCCCGAGGGGATCGCACTTCCATGACCGCTCCTCCTGACGAGGCAGCCGACTCGCCCTTCTTCGTCCTGGACGCCGTGACGGCGGACCTGATGAAGGTCGGATCCCTCACCCAGGCGTGCCTGAACTGGGACTACGGCAAGCGCGACAGCCGAGTGTGGCGCCTGTACGAGAAGAACAAGGCCGGGCAGTGGAACGCCGCCACCGATATCGACTGGGACCACGACGTCCGGTTCGGGGCCGAGCTGACAGAGGAGAACGGGGCGCGGCTCGCCGGCTTCGTGGTCGGCGAGGGCAGCCCCGTGCCACGTGAACTGCTCACCCAGTTCCGCTGGGAGTACCAGGCCTGGATGTGCAGCCAGTTCCTGCACGGCGAGCAGGGCGCGCTGGTGACCACGGCCCGGCTGGTGGAGACCGTGCCCGACATGGACACCAAGACCTACGCCGCCTCCCAGGTCGCCGACGAGGCGCGGCATGTCGAGGCCTTCGCGCGCTACATGGACGAGAAGCTGGGCACCGTCTACCCGGTCAACCCCGGGCTCGGGACACTGCTCCACGATGTGCTGTCGGAGTCCCGGTGGGACATCGTCTACCTCGGTATGCAGGTCGTCATGGAGGGCCTGGCGATCACCGGGCTCCGGCTCGCCAGCAGCGGTTTCGGCGATCCGCTGATCCGGCAGATCACCAAGATGGTGGCGAGCGACGAGGCCCGCCACATCGCGTTCGGCGTCACCTCCCTCACCGGCATGTACGAGCAGGCGACCTCGGCCGAAATGCGTGAGCGCGAGGACTTCCTGCTGGAGTCCATCCGGCTGATGTCACGCCGCTTCATGCTCCGCGAGGTGTGGGAGCGGATGGAGCTCGACGTGGCCAAGGGGCTGCACTTCGCCCGCACCAACCCGATGATGGCCACCTACCGGCAGTTGCTGTTCCAGCAGGTGATCCATGTGCTGCG
The DNA here is from genome assembly GCF_002154605.1 of Streptomyces milbemycinicus. Classification (GTDB taxonomy): domain Bacteria; phylum Actinomycetota; class Actinomycetes; order Streptomycetales; family Streptomycetaceae; genus Streptomyces; species Streptomyces milbemycinicus. The sequence continues at coordinate 1,106 of NZ_MUNE01001087.1, forward strand.
GCAGCTGGGCCTGTTGTCGGAGCGGGTGAAGGGGCTGCTGGTCGCGGAGAACCTGGTACGCCCGGAGGCGTTGACAAGCCGCTGACTGCTGACTGCTGACT
>NZ_MUNE01001088.1 GCF_002154605.1 Streptomyces milbemycinicus
CTTACGGCTCGTCGGCGGTGTTTTGAACCGACACCGCCGACGAGCCGTAAGGGATAACGGCGGCCCTGACCTCCCGAGCCTGGTCCGCCGTGCCACCATCAGGCTTCGCATGCACGGAAGGAACTTCGGGGTGTCGCTCTTCACGCGCTCTCGTCAGCTGCCGGACAGGGACAAGACGAACGCTGAGGAGGGCCCAGCACCGGACGGCCTCGCGGCGCACTCGCCGGACGGGGCCGCCGCCACGGGTGATGCCGCCGAGAGCGGGTCGTCCGCGGACGCGGTCACCTCGGGCGACACGGCTGCGGACGGCTCTGCGGGGGCTGCGGCGTTGGGTGGCGTTGCTGAGCGAGGGAGTTCTGCGGGTGCTGCGGCTTCGGGTGCCCCCGCTGCGGACGAGGCCGTGGCCGACGAGGCCGTAGCGGGTGACGCCCTGGGCGGCGCCGCGGCTGAGGGTGGCAGCCTTGCGGGGGCCGTCGGGCCGGATGACGTTGCCAAGCATGGCAGCCCTGCGGCCGCCACCGCTTCGGGCGTCGCGGCTTCGGGCGTCGCCGCGCTGGGCGCCGCCCCTGGGCGCGGGGCCGGTGGCAACACCTCCGTGGGGGACGCTGCGGGCGATGCCGCCGCTGGCGAGGCCGTGGCTGCTGATGCCCCGGCAGGCACGGTCGCCGCAAGCGGCGCTCCTTTGGAGGCCGCTGCCGGGCGTGGCGCTTCCGCGAGTGCCATCGCGCGCGGCGATGTCTCCGACGGGGGCGCCGGTGCGGGGGGTTCCGCGTCTGATGCCGACGTTGCCGATGTCCCTGCCGTGGGTGATAGCGGCGAGGGTGGCACCTCCGTGCGCGCCGCCGCCGCGTCGGCTGCCGCCTCCCCGGGCGATGGCACTCCCGGTGCCCCCGCGTCGGGTGCC
>NZ_MUNE01001089.1 GCF_002154605.1 Streptomyces milbemycinicus
CCCTCCCTTCCCGCATGTCACCCGTACGAGTGACCGGCTTGCGGGTGTGGGATGCAGCCGGTTACGTTCGCCGCAACAACCCCAGACAGACGACGGCCCCCGGCCGGGACTGGCATCCCGAACGAGGGCCTGACCGATCAGGAAGCAGAGACCTTCCCGATGGCTGAGCCGCAGTCTAACGCGCATGCGCGCGCCGACGCCGGAGCATCGACCTCCGGCGTGATCCACATCCGTACCCGCCTCACTCGCGACTTCACCGTGATCGCCAACGCCCTCGCACAGCGGCGCGGAAGCGCGGTCACGATCGGCGTGGCGGCCTACATCCTCTCGCTGCCGGACGGCGCGCCCGTGAGCATCGCCGCACTGTGCGAGCACTTCACGGAGGGCGAGATCCTGATCTCGCGGGCGCTCAGGGAGTTGGAGGCCGCCGGTTATCTGGAGCGGCGCCGCGAGCGCGGGCCCGGCGGGCTGATCCGTACGCGTACGTACTTCCGCGACGTACCGCAACGGGACCTGCCCGCCCTACCGCCG
>NZ_MUNE01000109.1 GCF_002154605.1 Streptomyces milbemycinicus
TCAGACGCCCCGAGGCGGTCAGCGCCTCCAGCGGCTCCGGGACCCCGCCCTCGGGCGCGCGGGCGGCCCACTGCGGGGAACCCCAGGCGGTGATGGGCAGCGCGCCGCCCGGCAGCGACGCACCCGTGGGCAGATACACGGCATGGCCATGGAGGGCGCCCCGGCGTCCGCTGTGGTCGGCTCCCGTATGGACGGTACGGGCCAGCAGCCCGCTGCCGTCGGAGAGCCGGCTGTAGCTGAACGTCTCCGGAGACGAGGCACGTTCGGAACCGGAGGGACGCGGGGGCGCGTCATCTGGCGGTCCGTATCCGATCAGCTGCTCGACCTCCCCGAGCAGCGACGCCGGCACCGCGGGGCTGACCGCGGTGAACCGGACTCCGGATCCATCGGGCCCCGGGGGCGCCGAGGTGTAATGCAGCTGCGCCAGGTTCATCTTCCGGGCCTCCACGGCTCCAGCACCACCGCCCGCTCCCCTGCTCACCGTTGACTGTGAAGAAGGATTATCACAGCAGATCCACCTCTGTGGTGGCGGAGTCCCCAGGTTCGCCCGGGGCGGTGGCGGCGCACCGCTGGGACCGGCGCGGGGCCGGTCCCAGCGGGCCCGCTAGCCGGCCTGGATGTCGGCGAGCAGCTTCTTCGCCTGGTCCAGCTTCGGCCCATAGGTCGCGGGATCGGTGCCATTGAGCGCGGTGAAGATGTCCACGGCCTCCTGCGCCCGGGTAAGGGCCTGGTCCCGCTGGCCGGACTGGCGCAGATACGGAATCGTCGGCCACAGCAGCCAGTTGCCAAGACCGGGACGGTACTTGGGGTCCTTGGCCGCGAGCTTGCGGAGCAGATCGGTCGCCTGGACGGCGCGCTGGGCGCTCTGGGCGTGGTCGGGCTTGCCCCACAGGGCCTGTGCCAGATTGACCAGCGTCCAGGCTTTCTTGTACGCGAGCTCGTCGGAGCCGGGCTGCTCCTGGAGCAATGTGTCGTACAGCCCCAGCGCCTCCTGCTCACGGGCGATCGCCTCGTCGTAGCGGCGCGTGCCCAACAGATAGGTGCCCGCGGGGAACACCAGCCACGACGCGAGCCCGGCCCGGTAGCTGGGCTTCTTGGCGGTGAGCTTGCGGAGCAGATCGGTCGCCTCGACGGCACGCTGGGCGCCCTGGGTGTGGTCGGGCTTCGCCCACAGGGCCTGTGCCAGATTGACCAGCGTCACGGCCTTCTTGTACGCGAGGTCGTCGGAATCGGGCTGCTCCTGGATCAACGCGTCGTACAGGCCCAGCGCCTCCTGCAGACGGGCGACGGCCTCGTCGTAGTGACCGGCGGCCAACAGATAGGTGCCCACGGGGACCACCAGCCACGACGCGAGCGTCGCACGGTAGCCGGGGTCCTGCGCCACGACCTCACGGGCGATGGCGAGCCCGTCGGCCGCCCGGGCGATGGCCTCCTCGCGCAGCGGGCCGGGGAGGTTCCACAGCGTCTGCGCCCTCGTCATCAGGGCCCGTGCATCCGCGAGGCGGGCCGACGCGCTCGGCGTCGCCGTGTCGTAGAAGGAGGTCAGAAGCTTCTGCACCTCACCGATCTCGCTGCCGAAGTCGACCCGGTAGAGCGATACGCTCCCCGCCGTCATCGGCACCGCGGCGAGCTCGGCGTACGACCACCACGGCTGTCCGAGCCGCAGCGGCGCCGTCCACGCGGGCTGCTGAGGATCGCGGTAGATGGTCTGCACGCGGCTGTCCCGGCCCTGCCAGAAGAGGTTGAGCCGCCGGTCCCCGGTCACCGCCGGGACGATCGTGTAGGGCTGGCCCCAAATGGTGAGGTGCTGCGGGGTGATCTCGACCGGCGCGCTCCAGCCTCCGTCGTAGTGGATGTTCCACATGGCCCCGAACTTGCCCTGCCAGACCACGTCGGCCTTTCCGTCGCCGGTGCCCGCGGCGTGAATGGTCGCCGGAAAGTCGGAGCCGGGGAACTCGGCGATCTGCGCGGGGGCGCTCCAGGCGGGGGTGGTCGCATGGGAGTCGTAGGTGACGCTGTGGACCGTATGCTCGTTCATGGTCCAGATCGCCATCACCACCCCGGGCGACGGACAGACCACCGTGAGATCCGAGCCCAGCGACACGGCGCCCGCCGGGGTGGCCGGCTGTGGCGCGCCCCACGCTCCCGTGGCGTCCTGGAACGCGGCCATCAGCGTGAGGGTCCCATTGTCGCGCCACACCACGACGACCGAGCCAGGTGTGGCGGCGGCCTCGGCATACGAGATGTCGGTTGAGTCGCCGCTCACCTTGACCGGGGCGGCCAGCCATCCGGTGGGCTGCCGGGAGTCGGTGCGCGTGGCGTAGATGCTGCCGTCCTTGCCCTGCCACAGGACCGTGACCAGGCCCGGCCCTGAAGACAGCGCGCGAGGCTTGGGGTCCTCCCGCACCGCGTTCTCCGCGCTGATGGCCACCGACGGCTTCCAGGCCGGTGCGGTCGCGGTGGAGTCGTAGGACGTGGCGCGCAGCTGTACCTTCTTCGGATCCCGCCACACCAGCACGGTGCGCCCCGTCCGGTCCGACGCGGCGGTCACGGCCGCCATGGTGTCCGGCACCTCGACCGGCATCCAGGGGGACCATCCGGGCGTGCGCGGGTCCTTGGCCCAGTAGGCCACGGTGTCGTGGAAGGCCATGAGTTTGGCCAGACCGACCCTGACCCGCATATCGGCGCGGAGCTGGTCGGCGTAGTAGGCCCTGGCGTCGTCGTACTCGGCCTGCCCTCCCGGGCGCCACCCGGTGTCGTCGTGCCCCGTGTCGAAGCCGGTGATGCGGTCCACGCACTGGTAGCCGACGAAGTAGCTTCCGGCGGGGTCCACACTGCCGCCGGTGTACGGTTCGATGGCCTGATCGGCATGCTGGAACACCCAGTCGAGCCGCGCCGCGTGCCGGGTCAGCTCCTCGCGGGCCAGCCTGTCCTCGCGGTACTGCGGATTGAGCCCGGCGATCACACCGAACCGGACGGTCAGCGCATAGACATACGCGATGTACGCCAGCCGGTGGTCGAAGACGCTTTCGGTGGAGTTGGGATCCGGCCGGTAGAAGAAGGAGTCGCCTTCCAGCAGCGTATTCGCGGCGATCCGTGAGTTGTCGTCGGCGCTGGACCGCAGCAGCGGGTCCTTGCGCCCGCCGGCGACCCAGCTGTTGAGCTCGTCCATGGCCGTGCGGGCCCGTCCGCGCAGGCCGTCCAAGTCGCGCTGCAGGCCCAGGACATACGCCTGCTGCTCGACCCTGACCGCCTGCTTGACGGCTTCGAGTACTTCGTCGAACCGCCCCTGGAGGGCGACGAAATCCTGGTGCAGCACGTCCAGTTTGGCCAGGATCTCCTCTTCGGGAGTGGGGTCCTCCCTGCCGAGGCTGACGAACGCGACGATGCCCTGGTATGCCTCGTACGCCTTCTTGCCGGCTTCGTAGATCGCGAGCGCCGTGAGGACGGGCGTGGGCGTGGTCATATCCGGTTGCTCCCCCCGTTGGCCTGTGCCCGTAGCGGGCACGCCTACGACTGGTCGTCCGCGCGCTGGTCAAGGCGGCGTAGAACCAGTCCTTCTCGTTAAGTAAACACCAAAGCAGTGCTGTATATGGCGATTAAAAGCGAACAGTCCCTCGCGTCCCCGGCGGGACCCAATGTCCTGATGTGGCACGGCGGATGACCCTTTCCGGCGGCCCGGCTCCCGTCGGAGACCTTGACGTGTCCCGGGTGCGATGCATTGATGGGAGCGCTCCCAGTTCCTCGCCCGCGTCAGCCGTCAGGTGCTCACTTCTTGGAGTCGCGATGAGACGAACGAGACCGCCGGCCATTCTGCTGGCCCTACTGGCCGGCCTCCTCGGGATCGTGGGCCTCGGCCCGACCGCCCAAGCCGCCCCCCAGGCAGCCGAGAAGCGTGCCCCGCTGGCCACCGGCCTCCACATCAGCGACGGGCGGCTGCTGGAGGGCAACGGCAACGATTTCATCATGCGCGGCGTCAACCACGCCCACACCTGGTACCCGGGCGAGACCCAGTCGCTGGCCGACATCAAGGCGCTGGGCGCCAACACCGTCCGCGTCGTCCTCTCCAACGGCCATCGCTGGACCAAGAACAGCCCCGAGGACGTCGCCTCCATCGTCGCCCAGTGCAAGGCCAACCGGCTGATCTGCGTACTGGAGGTGCACGACACCACCGGCTACGGCGAGGAGTCCGCGGCCGCCTCGCTCGACCAGGCGGCCGACTACTGGATCGGCCTCAAGAGCGTGCTCACCGGCGAAGAGAACTACATCGTCATCAACATCGGCAATGAGCCCTGGGGCAACACCAACCCCGCCGGCTGGACCGCACCCACCACCGCCGCCATCCAGAAGCTGCGCAACGCCGGGTTCCAGCACACGATCATGGTCGACGCCCCCAACTGGGGCCAGGACTGGCAGAACGTCATGCGCGACAACGCGCAGACCGTCTACAAGGCCGACACCACCGGCAACCTGATCTTCTCCATCCATATGTACAGCGTCTACGACACGGCGCAGGAGATCACCGACTATCTGAACGCCTTCGTCAGCGCCCGGCTGCCCATCCTCATCGGCGAGTTCGGCGGACCCCCCGACCAGTACGGCGACCCCGACGAGAACACCATGATGGCCGCCGCCCAGCAGCTGAAGCTCGGCTATCTGGCCTGGTCCTGGAGCGGAAACACCGATCCGATCCTGGACATGACCACCGACTTCGACCCCAACAAGCTCACCGACTGGGGCAAGCGCGTCTTCAACGGCCCCAACGGCATCGCCCAGACCTCCCGCGAGGCCACCGTCTACAGCGGTGGCTCCGGCGGCGACACCCAGGCCCCGACCACCCCCGGCACCCCGACCGCCTCGGCCGTGACAGCCACCTCAGCCACCCTCACCTGGCCCGCCGCCACCGACAACGTCGGTGTCGCCGCCTATGACATCGTCCGTGTCAGCGGCGGCACCGAGACGAGGGTCGCCACCTCGACCGGCACCAGCGCGAGCATCACCGGCCTGACCGCCGCCACTTCCTACACCTTCGCCGTCTACGCCCGGGACGCGGCCGGCAACCGCTCGGCCCGCTCGGCCACGGTCGGCGTCACCACCGAGGCGGGCGGCGGCTCCGGGGCGGGCTGTTCGGTCGGCTACCGCGTCGTGGGCGACTGGGGCAGCGGCTTCCAGGGCGAGATCTCCATCCGTAACACCGGCTCCACCGCCATCAGCGGCTGGACCTTGGGGTTCTCCTTCGCCAACGGCCAGACCATCACCAACATGTGGGGCGGCACACCGCAGCAGAGCGGTGCCGCGGTGACCGTCACGCCCGCCGCCTACACCGCCACCATCCCCGTCGGCGGTTCGGTCACCGTCGGCTTCACCGGCAACAGGGGCGCCACCAACTCCGCGCCGACCGCCTTCACACTCAGCGGCAGCTCCTGCGCCACCGGCTAGCGATCCTGGGAAGTCGTGAGGGCGTCCGCCCGTACCCGTTCGACCACCCCGTCCGGGAAGCGGATCTCCACGGAGCCGTCCGGTGTCACACCGGCGCGGGCGCCCGAGCGTACGGCATCGATATCGCGGTACACGGCGGGGTCGGCCGTGAGGAGGACCAGCGTCACCAGCAACCAGGTGCCGCCCGGATGCCGGTCCAGGGTGAGCAGGGGGGTCGCCGAGTGGCGGCCGTAGGCGTTGTGGTCCCGCGCCCGCGCCACCGTTCCGCGCGGCGGCCCGTCCTCGCTCTCCCAGCCGAGCAGGCCCACGAGCGCGGTGGTCAGGCCGTCGTTGCGGCGGGCCAGTGCCCAGCCGGGGCCGGTGTCCGCGGCGGGTGAGGCGGTGTCGCAGGCCACGGCCCAGCCGCCTTCGCGTACGGAGGTGCCGGGCGGGGCCTGGACATGGTGCACCCGCACCTCCCAGGGGCCGTGCACGAGGCCGGCCGTGGCGATGCGCGAGGCTGAGCCCGTGTGTTCCGCGCCCTCCGGGACGAGCGGGGCGTGCCATGAGGCGGCGCGACGGCCTTCGGCGTACAGCGGGTGGATACGGCCCCGGCGGGACGGGCCCGAGGCCGCCAGCAGCGCGATGTGGTTGTCGGGGCCGGGCGGTTCGTCGCCGGGCGGGGTCTCCGGCGCGGTGGCGGTGGAGTAGGCCAGCCGGGTGTAGTGCGGGCTGTCCTGCGGGGCGGCGGGCGGGGGTGGCAGCCGGTCGCTGCCGTGGTTGACCAGGCGTACGATCCCGTCGGCCGCGGTGGAGTGCAGCAGCCAGCCCGGGGCGGGCAGGGCCAGGCAGTGGTCGGCGGTCTCGACGGGGCCGGGTTCCTCGGTCGCCGTCCACACCGGGTGGTCGGCGGGGAGCAGCAGACCGAGGAATGCCTTGCTCGCCCAGTAGGGGGAGGCGGGGCCCGAGTAGGGCTGGGTGACCGGGCGGAAGGGGCGGTACCAGCCCAGGCTCAGCAGGCCGTTGGCATCGGGTATGCCATGGTCGGCGAAGTGTTTCAAAGCCCCGGAGGCCAGCCGGCGGGTGCGGCCCGGCGGCAGCGGGGTGGCGTCGGTGAGGGCGCCCGCCCACAGGGGCGCGGTGGTGGCATAGCGGTAGGTGAGGGAGCGGCCCTGGTGGACGGGGGCGCCGTCGGAGCCGAAGAAGTACTGGTGGGTGTCCAGGAAGGTGTGCAGGCGGGCCCGGTGTTCGGCGACCAGGGCGGCGTCGGCGCGGGGCCCGGCGATACGCGCCCACAGGACGGGGTACAGATGCAGCGCCCAGGCGTTGTAGTAGTCGAATTTCCGTCCGTCGCCGTCCGTGTACCAGCCGCCGCCCCGGTACCAGTCGTCCAGGCGGGCCAGGCCCGCGTCGATCTCGGCGCGGCTGTGCGGGGCGTCGACGGAGGCGAGGAACTCTTCGGTGATGACCTGGAAGAGACGCCAGTTGGAGTCGTTGGCGGTGGCCCCCACGAAACCGCCGAGCCATGCGGCGGTCCGCCGGCGTACGGGGTCGGGCAGCCGGTCCCACAGCCACGGGCGCGTCTCGTGCAGGGCGATCGCGATGGACGCGGCCTCCACCATGGGCTGGCCGCGGTCTGTGATGGGCGGCCACCGCTCGGGGTGGCGGGGGTCGGTGCCGGTGGCGAGGCCGGTGGCGTAGCGCTCGATGAGCCGCTGAACAGCAATGCCGCCGGAGCCGTCGGCGCTCCCGGGGGCGTCGGTTCCGCCGGCCCCGGCGATGCGGAAGGCGGCGAGCAGGAAGGAGCGGGCATAGCCCTCGAGCCCGTCCGACCAGGCGCCGGCGTAGCTGGCGGGGCCGGGGAGCCGGTACTGGGCGAGGCCGGGTGAGGCGTACGGGACGAGCGCGGTGAGCAGGTGGTCGGCGGTGGCCTCCCAGTGGGCCCGGGTGTAGCCCGTATACGGCGACCGTCGGGGGTCGGGGGGCGGCAGGTGGTCGGTGTCGACGATACGATGCGGCGCGGTCATGCCGGGTCGGGTCCTCCGTATGTCACTGTGCGCGTGCGGACGGGGGCGGGCTCACGCTGTCGCGTACGACGATGTGGGTGCCGAGCACATGCCGGGTCTCCGCGGTCTCTTCGGGATCGCGCAGGGCCAGGCGTACGGCGGCCCGGCCCAGTTGCTCGGCGGGGGTGTGGACGGTGGTGAGCGGGGGGTTGAAGTCCTGGGCGAGGGGGATGTCGTTGTAGCCGACGAGGGAGATGTCGTCGGGGACGCGCAGACCGGCGTCGGAGATGGCGCGCAGGGCGCCCGCGGCGACCATGTCGTCCCCGGCGAAGACCGCGGTGAACTCCCTTGTCTCCTTGAGGAGTTCGGTCATGGCGCGGTGTCCGGCGGCGCGGCCAAGGCCGCAGTCGACGATCTGCGCGGACTCGGCCGGCAGGCCGTGTGCGGCGAGCGCGGCCCGGTAGCCGGCGACACGGGCGTCCAGGGCCGTGTTGCCGGGCAGTCCGCCCAGGAACACGATCCGCCGGTGTCCTGTCGAGATCAGATGGCTGGTGATGGCCCTGGCGCCGGCCTCGTTGTCGAAGACGACGACCAGCGCCGGCAGGCCGGGGTCGGGCGAGGGACGGCCGCACAGCACCAGCCGGGAGCCGGCGGCGTCCAGGGCGTGGGCGTAGTGGGCCACCCGTTCCCGGTAGGCGTCGTCCTCGACGACACCGCCCGCCAGGATGACCACGCTGGCGCCCTCCTCCCGCATGAGCTGTACAAACTCCATCTCCCGCTGCGGATCGCCGCCGGTGGAGCCGACCAGGCACAGCAGGCCGTGGGCCGTCGCCTCCGCCTCGACACCCTCGGCGACCTGCGCGTAGAAGGGATTGGTGACCTGGCGCACGACGACGGCGACCATCTTGCGGCCGCCGCCGACCAGGGCGCGGGCATGG
>NZ_MUNE01001090.1 GCF_002154605.1 Streptomyces milbemycinicus
CATGTAACGGCTTGACTGGTGCGGCGTCAGGGCGGGAATCGGCGGTGATGGTGAAGGCCGGGCCTGTGAGGGCTGCGCCGCTGATGGCCAGGAAGGTTCTGCGTTCCATGTCGCCCCCATCGTGGATGACCCACTGCGTAGCTGTCTCCACGGTAGCGCCGGGCGCGGTGGGGGCGGGAAGGCCGTCGTCCGCGCGTGCCCAGGCGGCGGAGGGACGTACCCCGGGTCCCCAGAGATGGGCGGGCGGCATGGGGCGGCCGAGGGCCTCGGCGAGGACGTGCGCGGTGACGGTGGGCAGCGGGTCGCGGGGGATGCGGCCCTTGGCGATCCAGTCGGCGACGGTGGTGCGGGCGACGTAGCCGGGCCCGAGGATGGCGTTGATGGCGTGGGCCAAACGGGCGGGAGACCATCCCAGGTGGGTGAGATGGGCAGCGAGCTGGTGGTTGGGCGCGTAGTTGCGCACGGCCATGATTCCTCTTTGCCCCCTTTTCCCGGCCCTTGACGGTAGCGGATCCAGATGGTGCGGGGGAGGTGACGACTTC
>NZ_MUNE01001091.1 GCF_002154605.1 Streptomyces milbemycinicus
CGAGGCTGGAGCGGCCCAATCCGGCGCGGGGCGATTTCTTCGCCGAGATCATGGCCGAGCGTTCGGACGGCTGGCGCCCGGTCTTCTCCCGCCGCCAGATGCTCAAGGCCCGCGCGACCTGGGTCCATGACGCCCACTGGGAAGAGCTGGCGCTCGTGCAGTGCCCCACCCTCGTGGTGCGCGGCCTGGACGGCGAGTTGGGCCGGGCGGAGGCGCAGGAGATGGTGCGCGTTCTGCCGCGCGGTGAGTACGCGGAGGTGACGGACGCGGGCCATCTCGTCCACTACGACCAGCCGGAGGGCTGGCGCCGGGCCGTGGAGCCCTTCCTCGCCTCGGTGCTGCCCGCCTAGCCGTGTCATAGCCGTTTCACTGTGCGCGGGTGCGGGATTCGGCGGTGGTCTTCAGGTCGTGCAGCCAGGCTTCGAGGCCCGCGCCGAGGGCCGCGGTCGCGGTGGGGATGTCGGCTTCGACCTGGGCGCCGGTCCAGGTCTCCTCGGTGTGGACGCGGACGCCGCCCTTGACCTTGGTGAAGGTCCACAGATGGACCCCCTCGTCGATGCGCAGCCCTTCACCGATCGCGGGCCCGCGCCACAGGATGCAGTGGTTGCGCTGGAGTTGCTGGACGGTGGAGGTGATCTCCAGGGTGGTGGCGGGGGT
>NZ_MUNE01001092.1 GCF_002154605.1 Streptomyces milbemycinicus
GCCGCCAGGTGCAGCCCGAGGGCGCCACGAAGATGATCGCGGCCAATGCTTCGCGGCCAATGCTTCGCGGTCACCCGCTCGACGCCGGCCGCCACCCTGCGGACGTATGACCTCCGTCGGCGGTACCACCCGCCGGAACAGCACCCACAACTCGTCCGGCACCCAACGCGCAACCACGTCGGTCATGCACGGTTCAACGAACGATCACGCCATAAGAAACGGCGTCTCAGTCGTGTTCCGCCACCTTCACACAACCCTTCGTACACCTCGTGAGTCACATCTCCGAGAACTTTCGCTCTCATTACCCCCTTCGACTACGGGAGTTCCACCGTGCGTGCACGCACCCTGGCCGCCACCGCCGCCGCAGCGGCCCTCACCGCCGCCGGTCTGACCCTGCCACTCGCCGGGAGCGCCGCGGCTGCAACGACTCCGCGGTTCGACTTCAACGGCGACGGATACGCGGACATCGCGGTCGGCATGCCCAACGCCACGGTGGACGGCAAGGCCAAGGCTGGCTACATCAGCGTGATCTATGGCGGCCCGCAGAGCCCGAGCCAGTCCACCGGCGTCATCAGCCAGGCTGAGGCCGGCATACCCGGCACGCCCGAGGCGGGCGACCGCTTCGGGTCCTCCGTGGCCGCCGTCGACGTGAACGGCGACGGCGTCTTCGAGCTCGTCGTCGGCGCGAGCGGCGAGTCGCTCACCTCCGAGCAGCTCAAGGACGAGGGCACCATCACCGTCCTGGACGGATCGGGGTGGAACGTCAAGGGCACCACCGTGGCCAGGGGCGCGGGCGAGTTCAGCAGCATCGGCCGCACCATCGCCACGGGCGACTACGACGGCGACGGCGACACCGACCTCGTGTACGGCGAGAACAGCGAGGAGAGCGGCTCGCTCCGGTTCCGCCCGGGCCCGCTCACCGCGGCCCCCGTAACCACCACCACCCTGCGCCGCTACAGCATGGGCGGCGCCACCCGCGACCTGGCCACCGGCGACTTCGACGGCGACGGTCGGGACGACATCGCCGCCACCTGGCAGGGCATGGAGGACTCCAGCACCTTCATCACGCGCTGGGACGACCAGGCCAAGCCGGCCCAGTGGTACGCCGACGCCGACCGGGGCAGTTCGCTCGCCGCCGCCGACTTCGACCGGGACGGCACGGACGACCTCGCGGTCGGCCTCGTACAGCCCAACCCCGAGTCGGAGACCACGCATTGCGAGGACCGGCTCGGCGGTGCGGTGCTCCTGCTCAAGGGCTCGAAGACCGCGAACTTCGGCACCGAGAGCGAGTGCATCACCCAGTCGAACCCGGAGGTCGGCGGCACCGCCGAGGAGGGCGACGACTTCGGCGCCGCGCTGGCCGCGGGCGACCTGAACGGCGACAGCCGTCCGGAACTGGTGGTCGGCGTGCCCGGCGAGGACGTGGGCACCGTCAAGGACGCGGGCGGGTACGTCACCATGAACGGCGCAGAGCACGGCCTCTACGGCGGTCTGGCCCGCAGCCAGAGCACCACGAACATGCCCGGCACGGCCGAGGCCGGCGACCGCTTCGGCGCCCAGGTGGCCGTCGGCGACTACAACCGCGACGGACTGTGGGACACCGCGGTGAGCGCGCCCGGGGAGAACGCCGGTGAGCCCAGGTCGGGTGGCGTCTGGTTCGTGCCGAGCAGCACCGAGGAAACGTACCCGCTGGGCAAGTCGCTGACCCCGTTCGGCTTCGCGCTGCCCCACGGGTCCATCAAGTACGGCGAGGTGCTGGGGCTTTAGACGCCGTTTCTTATGGCGTGATCGTTCGTTGAACCGTGCATGACCGACGTGGTTGAGCGTTGGGTGCCGGACGAGTTGTGGGTGCTGTTCCGGCGGGTGGTACCGCCGACGGAGGTCATACGTCCGCAGGGTGGCGGCCGGCGTCGAGCGGGTGACCGCGAAGCATTGGCCGCGAAGCATTGGCCGCGATCATCTTCGTGGCGACCTCGGGCTGCACCTGGCGGC
>NZ_MUNE01001093.1 GCF_002154605.1 Streptomyces milbemycinicus
CGCGAAGCATTGGCCGCGAAGCATTGGCCGCGATCATCTTCGTGGCGCCCTCGGGCTGCACCTGGCGGCAACTGCCGCCGGTGTTCGGCCCGGGCTGGCAGACGGTCTATCGGCGCTTCGCCCAGTGGAGCCGGGCCCGGGTCTGGGCCCGGCTCCACCGCGTCATCCTCGACGAACTCGGCGCCCGCGGGGGATCACCGACCGGAACGGACTGCCGCTCTCGCTGGGGATTTCCGGCGCGAACATGCACGACAACCTCGGCCTTGAACCGCTCGTGCGGGGCATCCCACCGATCCGGTCCCGGCGAGGACCTCGCCGACGGCGCCCCGGCAAGCTCCACGGAGACAAGGGCTACGACTACGACCATCTGCGCCGCTGGCTCCGCGCACGCGGCATCCGCCACCGCATCGCCCGCAAGGGCATCGAGTCCTCAAAGCGGCTCGGCCGCCACAGGTGGGTCGTCGGAAGGACCGTGTCCTGGCTCGCCGGCTGCCGTCGGCTCCATCGCCGATACGAGCGCAAGGCCGAACACTTCCTCGCCTTCGTCGGCATAGCCGCAGCCCTCATCTGTCACCGCCGCCTCACCA
>NZ_MUNE01001094.1 GCF_002154605.1 Streptomyces milbemycinicus
GGCGGTCGAGCTGTACCAGCGGGTCAGCACCGAGGAGTTCCCGGAGGCGCGCAGCAAGGCGGCCGTCGACCTCGGCGTGCTGTTGCGGCACCAGGGCCGGCACGAGGAGGCTCAGGAGCTGCCGGCGGCCGACGTTCATCCGCAGTACTGCTTCAGACTGGGCACTGATCTGGAAGGGGCGGGGCGGATCGACGAGGCCATCCTCGCCTGGGAGCTGATCGCCGACACCGACGACATCACCTGGGCGGTCCGCGCCCACTACTACCTGGGCAAGGCGCATGCGGACCGAGGAGAGTTTGACGCGGCGATCGCGGCCTACCAGCGGGCCGGCGCGACAGAGGACTCCTCCTTCCGCGGCAGAGCCTGGTACGAACTCGGCTGTCTGTACCAGGACCAGGGGAATCTCGCGTTGGCCAAGGAGGCCCAGCAGCGCGGTGCCGACGTGGCGGCCAGGCTGGGGAAGGACGGCGAAACGGTCCTCGGCGGGTGCAAACTGCGGCTGGCCCAGCTGTCGACGTTGTCCGGCGAGACCGAGGATGCCCGGCGCCGCTACCTGGACATGGTCGACAACGCCGATCGGGGTACGGCCGCGATGGGGGCGATGATGCTGGGCGGCGACGCCAAGGACCGCC
>NZ_MUNE01001095.1:0-663 GCF_002154605.1 Streptomyces milbemycinicus
GTCGGTGCGCCGGGCCCGGCGAGCCGCCGGGTGATCGTCGCCAAGCCGATGTCGTTCATGAACCTCTCCGGCGGCCCCACCACCGCGCTGCGCGACTTCTACAAAGTGCCGGTCGGGCATGTCATCGCGGTCCATGACGAACTGGACATCGACTACGGCGCGCTGCGGCTGAAGCTCGGCGGGGGTGACAATGGCCACAACGGTCTGAAGTCAATCACCAAGTCGCTGAGCCCGGACTATTTCCGCGTCCGTTTCGGGATCGGTCGGCCGCCCGGCCGGATGGATGTCGCGGCCTTCGTGCTCAAGGACTTTTCCGCCGCTGAGCGCAAGGAGTTGGACTATTTCGTGGACCGCGCCGCAGACGCCGTGGAGACGCTGATCGTCGACGGACTGGAGCGCGCGCAGTCCACGTACAACTCCTGATCCCCGCCCGAGTGACCCTCCGCCGACGGTTGACCGGCGGGCTGGGATGTCGGGAGGATCGCGGCCATGTCTTCCTCCGGCACGATCAAACGCAGCCGTTCGCGGCGGGCGGGCGAGAACGCGTACGGGCTGCTGCTGCTCACGAAAATCGTAGTGATGGCGCTCCTCGCGCTGTTCGTCATCGTCGCGGGGGTGTGGTACTCGTGGGCGACCGCCAAGCCGGCGATGTTCAACAAGAGC
>NZ_MUNE01001095.1:752-932 GCF_002154605.1 Streptomyces milbemycinicus
CACGCCTGGGTCCCCTTCGCGGGCTCCCTCCTGCTGGCCGCCCTCATGGTCGCGGGCGGCCTCCGCCTGCGCCGCACGGCCTGGGCCATGGGCCTGACCGGCGCGGCCCTCCTGGCCGCGTCCTTCGCCACGCTGACGTTCTGACGCCAGACGCCCAACTCACACCCCCGGCCCACCCCC
>NZ_MUNE01001096.1 GCF_002154605.1 Streptomyces milbemycinicus
CGCGCAGCCGCGGTGCGCCGGTCCGCACGGGCCGCGGCTCGCTGCCGCCGATGGCACGGATGCCCAGTGCCGAGAGCAGGAAGCTGACCGCGTCGGCAACCACGGTCGTCACCGGGCCGAACATCCCGATCGCGGCCCCGCCGAGCGGTGGTCCGACCACGGTCGCGCTCCATGTTGTGGCCTCGAACCGGCCGTTCGCGACGAGCAGGTCCTCCGGCGGCACGAGCGTCTTGAGATACGCGCCGCTCGCCGCGCTGAAGGCGATATTGGCCGCGGCGACAACGACGGAGACAACGAGAAGTTGGGCGTAGCTGAGCCGGCCGAACGCGAACGCGGCGGGGACGCTCATCAGCGCCGCGAACCGGGTCAGGTCCATCGCCACCATGACCGGCCGCTTGCGGCGGAACTCCACCCACGGCCCCAGCGGCACCGCGGCCATGGCCCCCACCACCCGCCCCGCGACGGCCAGCGCCGCCACCTGAGTCGGCCCGGAGTCCAGCACGAGGATCGCGATCAGGGAAAACGCGCCGAAGCCGAGCCCGGTGCCGTACGCGCTGACGGCGTAAGCCGCCCACAACCACCCGAACCGCCGCCCCAGCGCCCGCCTACCCGGCATACCCCACGCACCTCTCGCCGATCCGAACCACCACACGCTGACCACCGGCATCCAAGCGAGTGGCGGACGGCGAGAGCAAACAACCGATCGGCCAGGTGGGCACAACCAATCGTTGTGCGGACAGCGTGGGCCGGCGTGGGGCGGCGTGGATCTCGACGTGGTTGCCGCTGGGCAGGCCGCCGTGCCCGGCACGGCGACCCCACGCCAGTCGGCGCCCTTCGCGAGCGGGCCGCTCAGTCCTAGTCCTGGTAGACCTTGTTGGTGCCCGGTCCGCCCGAGAGGGTGTCCGTGCCCTTGCCGCCGTGGATGGTGTCGTTTCCGCTGTTGCCGTAGATCGTGTCGTCACCCTCCTCGCCGTAGAGGGTGTCGTTGCCCCGGCCGCCGTAGATGTGGTCGGCGTCGGACAGGCCGTGGATCACATCGTTCCCGTCCTCGCCGTACATGTTGTTCTCGGTGTCGTTGGTGCCTCCGCTCATCGAGTCGTTGCCGGGACCGCCGTAGCAGTCCATTGAGCAGTTGGTGATGGTGTCGTCGCCGGGACCGCCGTACGGCCCCATGCCCCAGACACCGCCGCCGCCGTCGAGGCGGTCGTCACCGTCGTCGCCGCGGAGCACATCGCGCGCGGAGCCCTTGAGAACGTCGTCGCCCGGACCGCCGTAGATCGTGGAGTAGGCGTCGCTGCCGGCGTCGACCGTCGCGGTGTCGTTGCCGTCACCGAGGTTGACGTCGTAGTTGTCCGAGTCGTCGGAGCCCAGGGGGACTTCGGTCGCGCACCGGACGACGGTGTGGTCGGCGTCCGAGGGGTACGTGCACTCGTCGTATTCCGCCGCGCTCGAATCGATGGTGATGTCACCCCGATCGCGGAAGGTGATGACGTAGTACGACTCCCACTCGCCCCGCTGTTCGATCTCCACGGAGACCTTGAGGTTGTTCGTCTGTCCGGCGGCGCCCTTGTACCAGAGCTCGCTGTCCTCGTGGACCACGGAGGCCACCGTGGTGGCCGCCTGGGCGGCGGGGGCCGCGAATAAGGCTCCCCCGAGGGCGAGGGCGAGCGTGGAGGTGGCGGCGATGATTCCGTGCTTACGCATGCCAGAAGTGACCCTTCGCGGTGCTTGATGGTGGTCGGGGCCGACGCACAACGGGAAGGCGTCGGCAAAGCGGTAGACACGGCTCCGGGGGCTGCGGTTGTGCCGGAAAAGGCACTTCCGTTGCCTGGGGCGAACATGTCATCCCGGGGCTTCCTGGCGTTCTTCTGGAGGGCACCGAAGAGCAACTCTGCAAATGGCTCCAGTGGTTGCGGTGCGACCTGGCCTCGCCGCGGCATCAGGTTCTGCACCGCGCGTTGCATGTGGGTGCGGCTCGCTGCACCCGCTTCGCGGGTGCAGATACGCTCCGCTGCGCTCCGCCGCAGCTGCTGCCGCGCGATGGCCGACCGATCGGCCCAAGGTGCGCTGGACCGGGGCGCGGGAGCACGACG
>NZ_MUNE01001097.1 GCF_002154605.1 Streptomyces milbemycinicus
CCAGGGTGGGGACGGCGGCGAGCAGGCCGCGGGTGTACGGCTCGGCGGGGTGGTCGACGATCCGCTCGACGGGGCCGGACTCCACGAACCGGCCGTCGCGCATGACGTGGATACGGTCGGACACCAGCCGGGCCACGCCCAGGTCGTGGGTGATCATCAGGATGCCGATGCCGGTGCGCTCCTGCAACTCCATGAGCAGGTCCAGGACGCCGGCCTGGACGGTGACGTCCAGGGCCGAGGTCGGTTCGTCGGCGACCAGCAGCTTGGGCTCGGCGGCCAGGGCGATGGCGATGAGGACGCGTTGCAGCATGCCACCGGAGAACTGGTGCGGATAGGCGCCCCAGCGGGTCTCGGGGTGCGGGATCCGCACCCGGCCGAGGAGTTCGATGCCGCGGGTGCGCGCCTCGGCCTTGGACAGTTCGGGGTGGCGCAGCCGCAGCGCCTCGCCCAGCTGGTGGCCGATGGTGTGCACGGGGCTGAGTGCGGTCATCGGGTCCTGCGGGATGAGGGAGACGCCGCGGCCGCGGATCCGCCTGATGGCCTTGGGGTCGGCGATGATGTCGCAGCCGAGCACGCGGGCGGTGCCGGACAGCACGGCCAGCCCGTCGGGCAGCAGCCGCAGCAGGCCCATGGCGGTGGTGGACTTGCCGGAGCCGGATTCGCCGATGAGCGTGACCGTCTCGCCCGGGGCGATGGTGAAGCCGACGCCGTCGACGGCGCGGACCACGCCGCGGTCGGTGATCAGCTCGATCTGCAGGTCCTCGACCTCCAGGAGGGGGGCCGTCTCGCTGGTCTCACTCATGAGGAGGCCTCCGTGGCGCGTCGGCGGGTGCGGTCGCGCAGACCGTCGCCCAGCAGGTTGACCCCGACCACCAGGAGCACGATGACCAGGCCCGGCAGGGTCACCAGCCACCAGGAGGTGGTGATGTAGTCCTGGCCGTCGGAGATGATCCGCCCCCAGGTGGCGAACGGCCGCTGGGGCCCGGCGCCGAGGTAGCTCAGCGCGCTCTCCAGCAGCACCGCCTGGGCGAGCAGCAGGAGGACGACCAGGGACGCCTGGCGGACGATGTTGGGGATGATGTGGCGGGCCAGGATGGCGACCTGGCGCAGTCCGAGCACCCGGGCGGCGGCCACGTACGGCTTCTCCCGCTCGACCAGGACCAGCGACCGGGTGAGCCGGGCCACCTCGGGCCACTGGGCGACCGCGATCACGCAGGTGATGACGGTGACGGAGGGGCCGAAGAGGGCGACGACCAGCAGCAGCATCATCAGCAGCGGCAGCGACATCTGGGCTTCGAGCAGCCGGGAGACGACCGTGTCGACCCAGCGGCCGAAGTATCCGGCCGCGGCGCCGGCGACGACGCCGATGAGGCCGGAGACGACGACCGCCAGTACGCCGACGGTCAGCGACACCTGGCCGCCGTGCAGCACTCGGGAGAGCAGGTCGCGGCCGAGCTGGTCGGTGCCGAAGAGGTGGCCGTCGGTCAGCGGCGGCAGCCGGCGCGCGGAGAGGTCCTGGTCGTCGGCTCCGGCCAGCGGCAGCAGCTGGGCGAGGGCGACCGGGACCACCACCAGCAGGGTGCACACGGCGCCGATCCACAGTTTCAGGCTCGCGCTGCGGCGGCGCCGGGTGGCGGTGGCGCGCCCCAGGTCCTTCGCGGTGACCGCGCTCGGGCGGGGCTGGTGGGCCGTCTCGGCCGGGGCCGGGGGTTCGAGGGCGCCTTTCATCTCTCAGGCCGCCTTTCCCAGGCGTACCCGCGGGTCGAGCAGCGGGTAGGCCAGGTCGATGAGGAGTTGGACGAGGACCGCCAGGGCGGCGGTGACCAGGACGGTGGCCTGGATGAGCGGGTAGTCGCGGGTCTCCAGGGCGCGGACGACCAGGGAGCCGACGCCGGGCCAGCCGAAGACCACCTCGACCACCACGACGCCGTTGAGCATCGCGGCGAACCGGGTGCCGAGCGCGGTCAGCACCGGGATGGCGGAGTTGCCCAGGGCGTAACGCCAGGTCAGCGCGCGCTCCGAGACACCGCGGGAGCGGGCGACGGTGATGTACGGGGAGGCGAGGGCCGCCACCATCTCGCGGCGGACCAGCCGGGAGATCAGCGCCATCTGGAGGATCGCCACGGTGACGGTCGGCAGGACAAGCCCGCCCCAGGTGGTGAACCCGGAGGCGGGGAGCACCGGTACCAGCACGGCGAAGACGGTCAGCAGCATCACGCCGATCCAGAAGTCCGGCATGGACTGTCCGGCGATGGTGAGGACGTTGGCGCCCAGTTCGCGCTTGGTGTCGGCGCGGCGGGCCATCCATACGCCCAGCGGTACGGCGACGAGCGTCGTGAGCGCGATCGCGGCGGCGGAGAGGGTGATGGTGTACGGGACGCGGTCGAGCACCACGTCGAAGGCGGGGGCGTGGAAGGAGTAGCTGGTCCCCAGGTCGCCGGTGAACAGATCGCGCAGGAAGACCCAGTACTGCGTCAGCAGGCTGTCGTCGAGGCCGAACTGTTCGCGGATCCGCGCCAGGTCCTCGCTGGTCGGGTTGGGGCCGGCCAGGGCCGCGGCGGGGTCGCCGGGGGCCATGCGCACCAGCACGAAGACGGTGGAGAGGGTGAGGAAGATGGTCAGGACGCTCTGGCCGAGGCGGCGGAGCAGATAACGGATCACGGCTCAGCCCTCCAGGCGCACGGAAGCGAGGTCGTAGGAGTTGACCTGCAGGAGCCGCACATCGGTCACGCGGGTGCGGCGGGCCAGCACCACATTGGGGATGAAGGCCCACAGGCAGGGTCGGGTGTCCCAGATCGCCTTCTGGACGTCGGCGAGCTTCTTGTTCCGGGTCTTCTCGTCGCTCTCGGACGAGGCGTCGGCGATCCGGGTCGCGATCTCGGGGAAGACATAGCCCTGGTAGGTGTCCCGGGTCTTCTCCTTCTCCGGGGTGCCGCCGTACATGCCCTGGAGGCTGGTGCTGGCGTAGCCGGTGGGGACGGAGTAGCCGTTGCCGAGGACGTCCCAGTCGCCGCGGCGGCCCTGCCGCCACTGCAGGATGTCGCCGCCGGGCTGGAACTGTTGCAGGGAGGCGCGGACGCCGGCGGAGCGCAGCATCTCCAGTACGGCCTCCATCACCGAGGTGTCCCCGGGGAACTCGCCCGACTCCCAGATGATCTTCACCTTGAGGTCGTCGGCACCCAGCGCGGCCAGCCGTTTACGTGCCTTGCCTGGGTCGTATACGTAGGACCCGGTGCGCACCGCACCCCGCAGGGCCAGCGGGACCACGCCCTCGGCCTGCTGGGCGGAGCCGGTGAGCACATCGCGCACCAGGGCCTCGCCGTCGATGGCGTAGCTGAGCGCCTCGCGCACCCGGGGGTCGGCCAGCGGATGTCCCCGGGGCTTGCGGAAGTTGAAGAACAGCTGGTTGACCCGGGTGCCCGAGGTGCGGTCGAGCCGTACGCCGGGCAGACCGCGCAGCTGCTCCGCGGAGTCGGGGGTGATGGTGTCGATCACGTCCAGCTCGCCGCTGCGCACCGCGACGATGCGGCTGGACTCCTCGGGGACGAAGCGCACCCGCACCTTCTCGATGGCCGGGCGCCGCCCCCAGTAGTTGCGGTTGGCGGCCAGGGAGTACTCGCCGGTGCCGGAGTTCGCCGAGGTGACGACGTACGGGCCCGAGCCCACCCCGCCGGACAGCTCCTCGGGGCGGTTCTTGGCGGCCGGGCTGATCAGGATGTTGGCCATCAGCTGGTCGAGGATCGGCACCGGGTGCTCGGTGCGCAGATAAAAGGTGCGCTCGTCCACCGGCTCGACGGTGGGCAGCTCGGGGAACAGGCCTATCAGAAAGGACCCGTTGACGCCCGCGTACATCTTCAGGGCGGTGGCCACGTCCTTGACCGTGACCGGGGTGCCGTCGGAGTACCGCACTCCGGCGCGCAGCCGGACCGTCCAGCGGGTGGGCTCGGTCATCTCGAAGCGGTCGGCGAGCACCAGCTCGGTGTTCAGGCCCTTGCCGATCCGGGTGAGCCCCTGGCGGACGGCGCGCTGCACCGTGACCGCCGCGTCGAACTGGTTGAGCTTGTTGTCGAGGCTGACCAGGGAGCGGTTCAGCCCCAGGCTGATGGTGCCGGGGCCGGGGGCACCGGTGGGCCCCGCGCACCCGGCCAGGGGGCCGAGGGCGAGGCCGGCTGTGGCACTCGCGCCCAGGCGCAGCACGGTCCGCCGGCTGGGGTGCGGACCGGATGAGATACGGGTCATCGTCGACCTCTCGGCATTTCAGGGGAGCGACCGGCTCGCTCGATCCGCCCGGATCGCCGCCGGGCGGATCGTAGACCGTCCGGCAGTAGGGC
>NZ_MUNE01001098.1 GCF_002154605.1 Streptomyces milbemycinicus
CGGGCGGCCGGTTCGTCATCGAGCTGTGGGTCCCCGAGGTACGGAAGCTTCCCCCCGGTCAGCAGGCCGTGGTCTGGCAGTCCGAGGCCGGTTACATCGGCCTGGACACGTACGACGTACTGCGTCAGCACGTCGTCTCCCACCACTTCCGGTTCGGCGAGGGCAGAGAGGCACGGGTGTTCCGCAGCCCGCACCGTTACATCTGGCCGACCGAACTCGATCTCATGGCCCAGCTGGCCGGGTTCGAGCTGGAGTCCCGGCATGCCGACTGGCAGGGAGCGGAATTCACGGCCGAATCGCGCTCCCATGTCTCGGTGTACAGGCTCCGTCAGTGACTACCGGGCCGTCGTCGCCTCCTGGTACGACGCTCGTCCCGTCCGTGCCGGGCCCCTGACGTCCATGCTGCCGGGCACCGAGAGAAGCGCGCTGTACCAGACGTTGGCCATCTTGCTGTAGCCGCCCGCGTTCGGATGCACTCCGTCCGCCAGGTCGGCGGTCGTGAGTGCCCGGTACATGTCAACCAGATGGACGCGCTTGCCCGCGTTCACCTTGCTCTGCACGATCCCGGGGATCGTCGCGTTGAAGGTACGGACGGCCGAGTCGAAGGAGGATATGGGGATGATCGTGGCCACGAAGACCTCCGTATTGGGGGACGTGGCGGTGATGTGGTCGAGCAGCGTGGAGAGCCGGCCCGGTGCTCCGGCGGGGTCGCTGCCGTACATGTCGTTGGTGCCGATGTGCAGGAGTACGGTGCGCGGGGTGTAGGTGCGCAGCCAGTTCACGACGTTGCTGTCGATCTGGCCGATCGTCCACCCGGAGTGGCCTTCGTGGTCCCGGTCGCCGAGATTACCCGGACCGTTGGACATGGAACCGACGAAGTCGACGTTGTGGCCGCCTGCCACGAACTTCTGCCAGAGGTCGACGCGGTAGCCGCCGG
>NZ_MUNE01000011.1 GCF_002154605.1 Streptomyces milbemycinicus
GGAAGGCGCCGTCCGCACCCGCCCCCCTCGCCTCCTGGGACGGCGCCTTCCAGCGCCTGGACCGGGCGCTGCACGCCTACCACAAGGTCGCGGTCCGGCCGCTGCGCCGGGCCGCGCTGAGATCCTGTGCGCGCTGGATCGTCGAGCGGCAGGAGAACGACGGCTGCTGGGGCGGCATCCAGCCGCCCGCCGTGTACTCCCTGATCGCCCTGCACCTCCTCGGCTACGACCTCGACCACCCCGTGATGCGCGCCGGTCTTGACTCCCTGGACCGCTTCGCGGTGTGGCGGGAGGACGGCAGCCGGATGATCGAGGCCTGCCAGTCACCGGTCTGGGACACCTGTCTGGCCACCATCGCGCTCGTCGACGCCGGGCTGGCCCCGGACCACCCCGCGCTGATCAAGGCCGCGGACTGGATGCTCGACGAGCAGGTCACCCGGCCGGGCGACTGGTCGGTGCGGCGCCCCGGGCTGCCCTCCGGGGGCTGGGCGTTCGAATTCGATAACGACAACTACCCCGACACCGACGACACCGCCGAGGTCATCCTGGCGCTGCGCCGGGTGAGCCACCCCGACCCCGAACGGGTCGAGGCCGCGGTGCGGCTCGGGACGCGCTGGACGCTCGGCATGCAGTCCAGCGACGGCGCGTGGGGCGCCTTCGACGTCGACAACACCAGCCGACTGCCCAACCGGCTGCCGTTCTGCGACTTCGGGGAGGTCATCGACCCGCCGTCGGCCGATGTCACCGCGCATGTCGTCGAAATGCTCGCCCATGAGGGCAGGGCCCAGGACCCGGCCGCCCGGCGCGGCGTCGCCTGGCTGCTGGCCGAGCAGGAGGCCGACGGGTCCTGGTTCGGCCGCTGGGGGACGAACTACGTCTACGGCACCGGCTCCGTCGTCCCGGCGCTGGTGGCCGCAGGGGTCCCCGGCTCCCACCCGGCGATCCGCCGCGCCATCCGCTGGCTGGAGCAGGTCCAGAACGAGGACGGCGGCTGGGGCGAGGACCAGCGCTCCTACCCCGACCGGCAGTGGGCCGGACGAGGCGCCTCCGCCGCCTCGCAGACCGCATGGGCGCTGCTGGCCCTGCTGGCGGCGGGGGAGCGGGAGAGCAAGGCGGTCGAGCGCGGGGTCACCTGGCT
The DNA here is from genome assembly GCF_002154605.1 of Streptomyces milbemycinicus. Lineage (GTDB taxonomy): Bacteria > Actinomycetota > Actinomycetes > Streptomycetales > Streptomycetaceae > Streptomyces > Streptomyces milbemycinicus. The sequence continues at coordinate 1,139 of NZ_MUNE01000011.1, forward strand.
CGCCGAGACGCAAGGAGACGACGGGTCCTGGGACGAGCCGTACTTCACCGGCACCGGCTTCCCCTGGGACTTCTCCATCAACTACCACCTGTACCGGCAGGTCTTCCCGGTCACCGCGCTGGGACGGTACGTCAACGGCGAGCCGGCCGTGGCGCGGCCGCGGAGGTCCTGATGGGCGAGGGCCAGGCGCCGCTGCTGATCGCCTGCGCGCTCGGCATCGAGCGGTTCGCCCTGCGCCGCGGCGACTTCGGCGAGGCCGCCGGGCCGGTGACCGTTCTGCGCACCGGCATGGGGCCGCTGGCCGCCGAGCGCGCGGTGACCCGTGCGCTCGGCGAGACCGGCGCGGGCGCGGCCCGAGCCGCCGTCATCGCCACCGGCTTCTGCGCCGGACTGGCCCCCGGGATGCATCCGGGCGACCTGGTGGTGGCCGAGGAGACCCGGGACGGTACGGGCCGCACGCCGTGCACCGGCACCGCGGTCCTCGCCGACGCGCTCACCCGACTGGCGCGGGCCGGACCCGGGCGCAGCACCGTCCACACCGGCCCGCTCGTCGGCTCCGACCATGTCGTACGCGGCGCTGAGCGGGCCCGGCTGCACGCCACCGGCGCGATCGCGGTGGACATGGAGTCGGCCGCGACGCTCCGCAGCGCCGTGGCGGCCGGGGTACGCCCGGTTGCGGCCGTACGAGTGATCGTGGACGCTCCTGAACATGAACTCGTCCGTATCGGAACACTGCGCGGGGGAATATCTGCTTTCCGCGTACTACGCACCATCCTTCCTGCCTTCTTTACCTGGCACCGTTCTTCGCTGCTCCCAGGAGGTGAGCTAGATGGCCATGCCGCTCCGACAGACCATCCGGGTTGCGACGTATCTCTTCGACCAGAAAGTGATCAAGCGTCGTGACAAGTTTCCGCTGATTGTCGAGCTCGAGCCGTTGTACGCCTGCAATCTGAAGTGCGAGGGATGCGGAAAGATCCAGCATCCCGCCGGCGTGCTCAAGCAGCGGATGCCGGTCGCCCAGGCGGTGGGCGCGGTGCTGGAGTCCGGTGCCCCGATGGTGTCCATCGCGGGCGGTGAGCCCCTGATGCATCCGCAGATCGACGAAATCGTGCGGCAGCTGGTGGAGCGCCGGAAATACGTCTTCCTGTGCACCAACGCCCTGCTGCTGCGCAAGAAGATTCACAAGTTCAAGCCTTCCCCGTATTTCGCGTTCGCGGTGCACATCGACGGGCTCCGCGAGCGGCATGACGAGTCGGTCGCCAAGGAGGGGGTGTTCGACGAGGCGGTCGAGGCCATCAAGGAGGCGCAGCGGCGCGGCTTCCGGGTGACCACCAATTCCACCTTCTTCAACACCGACACCCCGCAGACTGTCGTCGAAGTGCTCAACTTCCTCAACGACGAGCTCAAGGTGGACGAGATGATGATTTCGCCCGCCTACGCCTACGAAAAGGCGCCCGACCAGGAACACTTCCTCGGGGTCGAGCAGACCCGCGAGCTGTTCAAGAAGGCCTTCGCGGGAGGCAACCGGCGGCGCTGGCGCTTCAACCACAGCCCGCTCTTCCTGGACTTCCTGGAGGGCAAGGCCGACTTCCCCTGCACCGCATGGGGAATCCCCAACTATTCGCTCTTCGGCTGGCAGCGCCCCTGCTATCTGATGGCCGACGGATACGTTCCCACCTACCGTCAGCTCATCGAGGAGACCGACTGGGAGAAGTACGGCCGCGGCAAGGACCCGCGCTGCGACAACTGCATGGCCCACTGCGGCTATGAGCCGACCGCCGTCCTGGCCACGATGGGCTCCCTCAAGGAGTCGCTGCGCGCGGCCCGCGAGACGGCCTCCGGAAGTCGCGGGTGACGTGATGACGTCAGCGGGGATTGATCTGGGACTTCCCGCGATGCCGCCCCGACCGCCCGCGGCGCGCCGCCTGTCGCGGCGGCTGCGGGTCGGGTCGGTGGCGGTGGGCGGGGATGCGCCGGTGTCGGTGCAGTCGATGACGACGACGGTGACGGCGGATATCGGGGCGACGCTGCAGCAGATCGCGGAGCTGACGGCGTCGGGGTGCCAGATCGTACGGGTGGCGTGTCCGTCGCAGGATGATGCGGATGCGTTGCCGGTGATCGCGAAGAAGTCGCAGATTCCGGTGATCGCGGATATTCATTTCCAGCCGAAGTATGTGTTCGCGGCGATTGATGCCGGGTGTGCGGCGGTGCGGGTGAATCCGGGGAACATCCGGCAGTTCGACGACAAGGTGAAGGAGATCGCGAAGGCCGCGTCGGATGCGGGCACCCCGATCCGGATCGGGGTGAACGCGGGGTCGTTGGACAAGCGGCTGCTGGAGAAGTACGGCAAGGCGACGCCGGAGGCGTTGGTGGAGTCGGCGTTGTGGGAGTGCTCGCTGTTCGAGGAGCACGGGTTCCGGGATATCAAGATCTCGGTGAAGCACAACGACCCGGTCGTGATGATCAACGCGTACAAGCAGCTGGCGGAGCGGTGCGACTACCCGCTGCACCTCGGCGTCACCGAGGCGGGCCCGGCGTTCCAGGGGACGATCAAGTCGGCGGTCGCGTTCGGCGCGCTGTTGAGCGAGGGGATCGGGGACACGATCCGGGTGTCGCTGTCGGCGCCTCCCGTGGAGGAGATCAAGGTCGGCATCCAGATCCTGGAGTCGCTGAATCTGCGGCAGCGGCGGCTGGAGATCGTGTCGTGTCCGTCGTGTGGTCGGGCGCAGGTGGATGTGTACAAGCTGGCGGATGAGGTCACGGCGGGTCTGCAGGGCATGGAGGTGCCGCTGCGGGTCGCCGTGATGGGGTGTGTGGTCAACGGCCCCGGTGAGGCGCGTGAGGCGGATCTCGGGGTGGCCTCGGGCAACGGCAAGGGTCAGATCTTCGTCAAGGGCGAGGTGATCAAGACCGTGCCCGAGTCGAAGATCGTGGAGACCCTGATCGACGAGGCCATGAAGATCGCCGAGCAGTTGGAGAAGGACGGGGCCCCTTCGGGCATCCCCGAGGTCACCGTGAGCTGATCTACGCACATACGCAAGGAGGGGATCCGCGCATGCCACTACTGGAGCGCGTCGGGGGCCCGCGTGACCTCAAGGCACTGACCGAGGGACAGCTGGCCGAACTGGCGGCGGAGATCCGTCAGTTCCTGATCAACGCGGTGGCGAGAACCGGCGGGCACCTGGGCCCCAACCTGGGTGTCGTCGAGCTGTCCATAGCACTCCACCGCGTCTTCGACTCGCCCGTGGACCGCATCCTGTGGGACACCGGGCACCAGTCCTACGTCCATAAACTGCTCACCGGCCGCAAGGACTTCTCCAAGCTCCGCGGCAAGGGCGGGCTGTCCGGCTACCCGTCGCGCGCCGAGTCCGAGCACGACATCATCGAGAACAGCCACGCCTCCACCGTCCTGGGCTGGGCCGACGGCCTGGCCAAGGCCAACGAGGTGCTCCGCCGCACCGACCGGCATGTTGTCGCGGTCATCGGCGACGGCGCGCTGACCGGCGGTATGGCCTGGGAAGCGCTCAACAACATCGCCGCCGCCCGGGACCGCCCGCTGACCATCGTCGTCAACGACAACGAGCGCTCGTACGCGCCCACCATCGGCGGCCTCGCCAACCACCTGGCCACCCTGCGCACCACCGACGGCTATGAGCGCTTCCTGGCCTGGGGCAAAGACGTACTGCAGCGCACGCCCGTGGTCGGCCAGCCGCTCTACGAGTCGCTGCACGGCGCCAAGAAGGGCTTCAAGGATGCCTTCGCGCCACAGGGCATGTTCGAGGACCTGGGCCTGAAGTACGTCGGCCCCATCGACGGACACGACATCGCGGCCGTCGAATCCGCCCTGCGCCGCGCCCGGCGGTTCCACGGCCCGGTCCTCGTCCACTGCCTGACCGAGAAGGGCCGCGGCTACCGGCCCGCGCTGGAGGACGAGGCCGACCGCTTCCATACGGTCGGCGCCATGGACCCGCTGACCTGCGCGCCCCTCGCACCCTCCGGCGGCCGCTCATGGACCTCGGTGTTCGGCGAGGAGATGGTACGGATCGGCGCCGAGCGCCCCGATGTGGTGGCGCTCACCGCCGCGATGCTGGATCCGGTCGGCCTGACCGAGTTCGCCCAGGCGTATCCGCGGCGGGTGTGGGACGTCGGCATCGCCGAGCAGCATGCCGCGGTCTCCGCCGCCGGTCTCGCCACCGGCGGGCTGCATCCGGTCTTCGCCGTCTACGCCACCTTCCTCAACCGGGCCTTCGACCAGCTGCTGATGGACGTCGCGCTGCACAAGTGCGGGGTGACCTTCGTCCTGGACCGCGCAGGCGTCACCGGCACCGACGGGCCCAGCCACAACGGCATGTGGGACATGTCCGTCCTCCAGGTCGTGCCGGGCCTGCGGGTCGCCGCCCCGCGCGACGCGGACCAGCTGCGCGCCCAGCTGCGCGAGGCGCTGGACGTGGCCGACGCGCCGACCGTCATCCGCTTCCCCAAGGAGTCGGTGGGCGAGCCGATCCCGGCGCTCGGCCGCGTCGGCGGCATGGATGTGCTGCGGCACGGCGGGCCCGAACCGGCCGACCAGGGCGGCGGCGGTGATGTGCTGCTGGTCGTGGCCGGGGTGATGGCCCAGGTCGGGCTGGTGGCGGCCGAGCTGCTGGCCGAGCGCGGCATCGGCTGCACGGTCGTCGACCCGCGCTGGGTCAAGCCCGTCGACCCCGCCCTGCCCGGGCTGGCGGCGCGCCACCGCGCCGTGGCCGTCATCGAGGACAACAGCCGCACCGGCGGGGTGGGGGCGGCGGTGGCGCAGGCGCTGCGCGACGCCGAGGTGGATCTGCCGGTGCGCACCTTCGGCATCCCCGAGGCGTTCCTGGCGCACGCCAAGCGCGGGGAGGTGCTGGCCGACATCGGGCTCACCCCGGCCGAGATCGCGGGCCGGATCGGCGCGGCCCTGGCCCGTATCGACGCATCCGCCGCCGTTCCCGTCACCACTGCCCCGGGCGCCGGGCGGCGCGCGGCCACCGCCCGGCCGGTCCCGCCCGCGGCCCGCAAGGAGAAGGACGCATGACAGCAGCCGAGCAGGGATCGGGCTTCGACCTGGACAAGCTTCTGGCCGAGCGCGGGTCCGAGCGGTACGACCTGCACACCAGGCACCTCAACCACCAGCTGCCGCGCATGCTGCACACCATCGGCTTCGACAAGGTCTACGAGCGGGCCGAGGGCGCGTACTTCTGGGACGACGAGGGCCAGGACTACCTCGATATGCTCGCCGGCTTCGGGGTGATGGGCCTGGGCCGCCACCACCCGGTCGTCCGTAAGGCACTGCACGACGTCCTGGACGCCCAGCTGGCCGATCTGACCCGCTTCGACTGCCAGCCGCTGCCCGGTCTGCTCGCCGAGAAGCTGCTCGGCCACGCCCCGCACCTGGACCGGGTCTTCTTCGGCAACAGCGGCACGGAGGCGGTGGAGACCGCCTTGAAGTTCGCCCGGTACGCGACGGGCAAACCGCGCGTGCTGTACTGCGCGCACGCCTTCCACGGCCTGACGACCGGTTCGCTGTCGGTCAACGGAGAGGACTCCTTCCGCAAGGGGTTCGCGCCGCTGCTGCCGGACACGGCCATTCCGCTCGGCGATCTGGCCGCGCTGGAGCGGGAGCTTCGGCGCGGCGATGTGGCCGGGTTGGTGGTCGAGCCGATCCAGGGCAAGGGGGTCCACGAGACCCCGCCCGGCTTTCTGCGCGCCGCCCAGGAACTGCTGCACAAGCACAAGGCGCTGCTCATCGCCGACGAAGTGCAGACGGGGCTCGGCCGGACCGGCACCTTCTTCGCATATCAGCATGAGTCGGGCGTGGAGCCGGATCTGGTGTGCGTGGCCAAGGCCCTGTCGGGCGGGTATGTGCCCGTCGGCGCGACGCTCGGCAAGGACTGGATCTTCAAGCGCGTCTATTCGTCGATGGACCGGGTGCTGGTCCACTCGGCGAGCTTCGGCGCCAACGCGCAGGCGATGGCGGCGGGTCTGGCCGTCCTCGCGGTCATGGAGGACGAGAAGGTCGTCGAGAACGCCCGGCACACCGGCGAACTGCTGCGCAGCCGCCTCGCCGCCCTGGTGGACCGCTATGAGCTGCTGTACGAGGTGCGCGGGCGCGGGCTGATGATCGGCATCGAGTTCGGGAAGCCGGCCTCGCTGGGGCTGCGCAGCCGCTGGGCGATGCTCCAGGCGGCCCGTAAGGGGCTGTTCGCGCAGATGGTGGTCGTACCGCTGCTGCAGCGCCACCGCATCCTCACCCAGGTCTCCGGCGACCATCTGGAGGTCATCAAGCTGATTCCGCCGCTGATCATCGGGGAGCGGGAAGTGGACCGCTTCGTCGAGGCGTTCACGGCCGTCATGGACGACGCGCACGGGGGCGGCGGGCTGATGTGGGACTTCGGGCGGACGCTCGTCAAGCAGGCGATGGCCCACCGCTGACCGCCCTTGCCCGAGCCCCTGGGCGAGGTACTTCTCGGTGTCGCCCCAGGTCTCCTCGATGGCCGCGAAGGCGGTCGCCAGATACTCGGCGCGGGCGTCGAAGAGCGGCGCCAGCAGCGCCATGACCTCGGGGGACTTCCCGTCCTCGGCGTGTGAGGCGCGCCACACCTTATAGCGGCGGTGGGCGGCGGCCGACTCCAGGTAGTCGGCCTCGATGGCGTCCCGTTCCACACCGAGGGCCAGCAGAGTCACCGCGATCGACAGACCTGCGCGGTCCTTGCCGGCCGAACAGTGCATCAGCGCGGGCGAAGCGCCGTCCGAGAGTTCGTCGAGCACCCGGCGGTGCTCGGCGGTCCGGGTGGTGATGATCAACCGGTACGAGTCGATCATCCGCTGTGCCGCCCGCCCCTCGCCCAGCATCTCGCGCAGCGTGGCCAGATCGCCCTCGCGGACCATGGTCCAGAACCCGGCGCCGTCGGCCGGGTCGGACAGCGGGAGGTTGACGGTCCGCACACCCGGGAGCGCCACATCCGGGCCCTCGAGCTTGACGTCGGCGGAGTTGCGGAAGTCGAAGACGGTGTGCAGCCCGAGCGAGTCGAGGAACGCGGCGTCGGTGTCGGTGGCATGCGCCAGATGGCCGCTGCGGAACAGTACGCCACGCCCCACGTGTCGCCCGTCGACGGTCGGCAGACCGCCCACGTCCCGGAAGTTGCGCACCCCGGTGAGCTCGGGCTCGGTCGACGGAACCTGCGGCGTCTGCTGCGTCACGGGCGCTCCTTCGGCTCGGCCGCCGGCGCCGCTCGTCGGCGAGGCGGACTGTGCTGACCATACGACATGCGGATACGAGGGCGACCAGGTCGCCATTGGCCCGGTGGAGGGGCGCCCCGGGGCATTGCGCGCCGGGTGCGCTACCCCGATGATGTTCTGGTCTGTGTGGAATTGGGGAGAGTGATGATCGAAATCGGTGGTAGCGGTCGGGTCTGGCTGCTGTCGGGGCGGCGCAGCAGCTATGCGCTGCACCTCACGGAGAACGACGAGTTGCTTCACCTCCACTGGGGCCCGCGCATCGCGCTCCCCGACGCGGAAGCGCTTGCGCTTAGGTCCGTCCCCCCTTCATGGGGATTCGAATCACCCCTGGACGGGCGCGAAGAATTCCCCGTGGAAGGCGGGCCCCGCTTCGTACGCCCCGCCCTGTCGGTGCGGTCGCAGGGCGTCAGGGGCACCGAGTGGCGCTTCGAGCGGGGCGAGGTGACCGACGCCGGGGCGGAGCTGCAGCTCCATTTCCACGACCCGCTGCACCACCTCGCGCTCACCCTCCACTACCGGATGCGCGACGACTTCGACGTGGTCGAGCGCTGGACCACCGCGGCCCACGCGGGCGGCCCGGACGACACCCCCCTGGAGCTGCTGCGCATCGACTCCGCCGCCTGGTCCCTCCCGGCGCGCGACCGCTGGCGGCTGACCCATCTGTACGGGCGCTGGGCCGCCGAGAGCCGGCTGGTGCGCGCCGACCTCACGCCCGGCGAGAAGGTCCTCGGCAGTCGCCGCGGCCACACCAGCCATCAGCATCTGCCCTGGATAGCCCTGGACGGCGGCGAGGCCACCGAAGAACACGGCGAGGTGCACAGCTGCGCCCTCGCCTGGTCCGGGTCCTGGCGGATCGCCGTGCAACAGCTGCCCATCGGCGCCGTACAGGCGGTCGGCGGCGTCGGGCACGACGACTCGGGCCAGCTGAGCCTGGCCCCCGGCGAGTCCTTCACCACGCCCGTCTTCGCGGGCCTGTGGACCGACGGCGGGTTCGGCGCCGCCAGCCGCGCCTGGCACGCCTGGCAGCTGGCCCAGGTGATCCCCGGCGCGGACCGGCACCGGCCGGTGCTCTACAACTCCTGGGAGGCCACGTTCTTCGACGTCAGCGAGGAGCAGCAGCGCAAACTCGCCCGCCGCGCCGCCGAGATGGGCGTGGAGCTGTTCGTCGTCGACGACGGCTGGTTCGGGGCGCGCACCAACGACCGCGCCGGCCTCGGCGACTGGACCCCCAACCCCGACCGCTTCCCCGGCGGACTGAAGCCCCTCGCGGACGAGGTGCACGCGCTGGGCATGCAGTTCGGCATCTGGGTCGAGCCCGAGATGGTCAACGCCGACAGCGATCTGTACCGGGCCCACCCCGACTGGGTGCAGCACCACCCCGGCCGCACCCGCACCGAGTTCCGCAACCAGCTGGTGCTCAACCTCGCCAGGCCCGACGTACGCGAGCACCTGTGGGAGCGGCTGGACACCCTGCTTTCCAGCGCCCCCATCGACTATGTGAAATGGGACTTCAACCGGTCCTTCTCGGATGCCGGGTGGCCCGGTGACCCGTACCCCCAGCGGCTGTGGATCGAGCATGTGCGAGGGCTGTACGAGCTCCTGGGGCGGCTGCGGGCCGCGCATCCGGGTGTCGCCTTCGAATCCTGCTCGGGCGGCGGCGGCCGGATCGACCTGGGCGTCCTCTCGCTCACCGACCAGGTGTGGACCTCGGACAACACCGACCCGCTGGACCGGCTGGCCATCCAGCACGGCTTCAGCCAGCTGCACCCGGCCCGCGTCATGGCCGCCTGGGTCACCGACACCCCCAACGCCATGGGCAGCAAGCGCATCACCTCGCTGCGCTTCCGCTTCATCAGCGCGATGGCCGGGGTGCTGGGGGTCGGCGGCGACCTGAGCCGGTGGAGCGAGGAAGAACTCGCCGAGGCGCGCGACTGGGTGGCCCTCTACAAGCGCATCCGGCCCGTCGTCCAGCACGGCGAGCTGTACCGGCTCCGGCCGCCGGGGGACGGCGGGCTCAGCGCGGTGCAGTACGTACGCGGCGAGGAGACCGTGGTGCTGGCGTGGCTGCACGCCCAGACCCTCGGCGAGCGGCAGCCCGCGCTGCGGCTGCGCGGGCTCGACCCCGAGAGCCGGTACGAGGACCTGGAGACCGGAGAGGTCCACCGGGGGGCCGTGCTCAGCCACCACGGCCTCGAAACCGGGCTCCGTCACGACCTGGACGCCGCCGTATTCCGCCTTCGGCAAATCTGACCAGGTGGGATAGATCACTCCCCGTCAACCCCTCCTTACGGTGGCGTAGGTCACTCACCAGGGTGGAGGATGTCGGGACGTGGCAGACGATGCGAAGAGACTCAACAGCGGAGTGATCGGGTCCTACGCCGCCATCGGGGACAGCTTCACCGAGGGCGTCGGCGACCCGGATCCCGAAGGCGTTTTCATCGGCTGGGCGGACCGGCTGGCCGCCCTGCTCTCCGACCGACATTCCGGAGCCGGGCCCATCGGCGGCCCGGCTCCGGCCGACTTCCGCTACGCCAACCTCGCCGTACGCGGCCGGCTCCTCGACCAGATCGTCGAGGAGCAGGTCCCGCGCGCGATCGAGCTCGGCCCCGATCTGGTGACCTTCTGCGGCGGCGGGAACGACATCCTGCGGCCCGGCAGCGACCCCGACGACGTCGCCGAGCGCTACGAGGCGGCCGTGGGCCGGCTCACCTCCCACGTCGGCACGGTGCTGCTGTGCACCGGGTTCGACCCGCGCGGCGTCCCGGTGCTGCGCCATCTGCGCGGCAAGGCCGCCACGTACACGGCCCATGTGCGCGCGATCGCCGACCGGTACCGGTGCCCGGTGCTCGACCTGTGGTCGCTGCGCTCCGTACAGGACCGGCGGGCCTGGAGCGAGGACCGGCTGCATCTGTCGCCCGACGGACACACCCGGGTCGCGCTGCGCGCCGCCAAGGTGCTCGGCCTCGACGTACCGGCCGACCCGGACCAGCCGTGGCCGCCGGAGGGGCCGCGCTCGGCCGCCGAGGTGCGGCGGGCCAATATTCACTGGGCGCGCGAATACGCGGTGCCCTGGATCGGCCGACGGCTGCGCGGGGAGTCGTCGGGGGACCATGTGGAGCCCAAGCGGCCGGATCTGCTGCCGCTGCGGCCCTGAAGGCTCCCCGAGCCAAGTCCGGGAGAGTCCGTAGACCCCCGAAGATCCCTCGAGGGGAAGCGCAGAGAAACAGCGCGGAGAATCGGCGAACTCGAAGCGGGTCGTGCCGGAGGGGCCTAAGCTAGATAGGCCCACACGGCGCGGCCCGTGCCATTGGCGTCCGGTCTCACGCCCCATGCCTCGGACAGGGCCTCGACGAGCATCAGCCCGCGTCCGCCCTCTTGGTCGACGCTCACCGACCGGGCCTGTGGCTCCGTGCGTGCGCACCCTTGGTCAGCCACTTCCAACCGCAAGCGCTTGCCCATGAGCTGCATGGTGCACCGTACCTCCTCGCTGGAGGTGTGGCGCACGGCGTTGGTGAAGAGCTCGGAGACGACCAACTCGGCGTTGTCGCACATCTCCTGCCTGGCGCCCCATGAGCACAGCCGCAGCACGACCAGCCTTCTCGCCTCCGCGACGGAAGTGCTCAGTGCCGGAAGACGAAACGCGTCCTGCAGGCACGGAGCGGAGAGCGAGCCGCTGCGCCCTAACCGGAGAGCCTCATAGGAAGGAGCCACGCCGACACTATGCTCTGCGCCACTCGCGTATGGCAAGGTTCAATCTGTAAATTGCAGAATCGAAGAGACAGTCTGTTGTAGAGGCTGAGCGCGTGCCAGACTGCTGTGATGTGAAGGTAGTTGGAGGGGGACGGTAGTGGCGGATGCGCGAGCGGGCGGCGCCCCGACCGTCCTGAGAGTCGTGCTCGGCAAGCGGCTGCAGGACCTCAGGGAGAAGGCCGGGCTGTCGTACGAGCGGGCGGGCCGAGCCCTCGACGTCACCCATGCCACGATCCGCCGGATGGAAAAGGCCGAGGTCGGCCTGAAGCTTCCGTACGTCGAGAAGCTGCTGCGCACCTACGGGGTCACCGACCCGGAGGAGGTCGAGGGGTTCCTCTCCCTCGCGCGCGAGGCCAACAAGCCCGGCTGGTGGCACCGCTTCCGGGATGTGCTGCCCGAGTGGTTCAACACGTTTGTCAGCCTGGAGGGCGAGGCCAATCTCATCCGGGCCTATGAGCCGCACTATGTCCCCGGGCTGCTGCAGACCGAGGACTACGCCCGTGCGGTGATGTGCGCCGGAATGCCGCATGCGGCCGATGCGGAGACCGAGCGCAATGTCGCCCTGCGGATGGAGCGGCAGGCCCTCCTCACCCGTCCCAACCCGCCGATGCTATGGGTGGTGATGGACGAAACGGTGCTCCGCCGTCCCATTGGCGGGCCCGAGGTCATGCGCGAGCAGATCACGCGGCTCATCGAAGCCGCGACGATGCCCAACATCAGGTTGCAGATCATGCCGTTCGACGCCGGGCCGCACCCGGCGATGTACGGCCCCTTCCATATCTTCCGGTTCCCGATTCAGGAGCTGCCGGACATCGCGTATACGGAGACGCTTGTCAGCGGTTCCTATTTCGACCAGCGCGATGACGTATCGGCGTTTCTGGAGGCCTTGGACCGGATGTGTGCGCAGGCCGCGCCTGCACAGACCACTCAGGCGATTCTGAGTGGCATTCGCAAGGAGATCTGATCGATGGATCGCATCTGCACGGACCGCGTCTACAGCGGAATGCCGGCGACCGACCTCGGTACCGAGGGCTGGCACAAGCCATGGAGCGGTGGCAACGGGGGAAGTTGCGTCGAGGCGATGAGGCTGAAGGACGGGCGAGTGGCGCTGCGCCAGTCCACGGATCCCGACGGACCTGCCCTCATCTATACGCATCTGGAGATGAAGCGGTTCATCCAGGGTGCGAAGGCCGGCGAAGCGGACTTCCTGCTCGCCTGACGCAGCCACGGGTCACAGGGGAGTGACCGCGGTAACCGCAAAAAAATGGAGAACGGTGTGACCGACCAAGGATTCTCCGTGCAGGAGATAGACACCAGCACGCCACATCCGGCCCGCATGTACGACTACTACCTCGGGGGCTGGGACAACTACGAGGTCGACCGCAGGGCGGCCGACCGCATTCTCGAAGCGACACCGACCGTCCGCGGCACCGCCCGCGCCAACCGGGAGTTTCTGCTCCGGGCCGTGCGCACCGTCGTCGGGGACGGGATACGGCAGATCATCGACATCGGGACCGGCATCCCGACGTCGCCGAACACCCATGAGGTTGCCCGGGAGATCGCGCCCGAAACCCGAGTGGTCTATATCGACAACGATCCGATCGTCGCCACGCACGCCGGCGCCAAGCTGACCAACGCGGGCGGCACCAGCTTCGCACTGGGGGACGTGCGCAAGCCCGCCGAGGTGCTTGACCGGCCCGCGGTGCGGGAGTTCATCGACTTCACCAAGCCGGTGGCGCTGCTGCTGGTCGCGGTGTTGCACTTCGTCAAGGACGAGGAGGACCCGGTCGGGATCCTCGCGACCCTCACCGAACGGCTGGTTCCGGGCAGCTGTCTGGTGATCAGCCACGGCACCCTGGACTTCACCGACCGAGCCGACGTCGCCGCGGAGGTGTACCGGAAGTCCGCGGCCAGCCTCAGCCTGCGCGGCCACGCCGAGATCCTGCCGTTCTTCGACGGGTTTCCGCTGCTGGAGCCAGGGTTGGTCCAGGTGCCGGCATGGCGGCCGGACGGCCGCTTACCGAAGCAGGGGAAGGGCGCCGACGTCGGCGTGTACGGCGGGGTGGGGCGTAAACCCTGAGCCCGTGCCGACGGCGGCCGGAATCCGCTCCAGCACCCCGCCCGCGAACACGTCGTACAGCGGCAGCGACTCCAGGTGCACATAGCCGATGTGGCAGTCGCAGACGGCGAGCGGGCAGGGGCGGGGCGCGAGGGCCGCGCGGTACGAGCCGTCGTAGAGGTTGCCCAGCTCCGTACGGACGAAATGGCAGCGGCGCACCGTGCCGTCGCCGTCCACCGAGATCACCGAAGCGCCGGTCCGGCACGGCAGACCGGCGCTTCGGTGCGGATGGCGGCTGTAGCCGAACAGCGGGTCGAGCGCGGTCCACTCGGCCGCTTCCTCGTCCGAATAGGTGCGCCCCTCGGCGGCGTTGACCCACAGATAGACCTGCTCGGGCAGATCGGCGCGCAGCTGCCGGGCGGGCTCCAGATGCTCGGGCAGACCGACGATGCCGACGCTGTGGCGCACCCCGAGCGCCGCCAGATCACGGCTCTTGGCCAGAAACCGGTCATACGGCGTCTGGCCCGGGTGGAAGGTGCACCACAGCGCCAGGGTGTCCAGATCGGCCTCCGCCATCCAGCCCGTACGGCAGCTCAGATTCGTCTGGATCGCCACCCGCGCGATATGCGGCAGCCGGCTGAGCTCGGTCAGCGCCCGGCGGTACCAGGAGCGCACCAGGCCCTCGCCCCACGGGGTGAACAGCACCGACAGCCGGTCGTCTGTGTTCGCCGCGGCCCACGCCGTGAAGCGCTCCAGGGCGGCCCGGTCGGCGCGCAGCTGCTCCGGGGTGTCGCGGCGCTTGGCGAACGGGCAGTACGGGCAGTCGTAGTCGCACGAGGCCAGCGGGCCTCGGTAGAGGATCGTCAGGTCCACGCCGCCCGCCTCACTTCAGGTCGTACTCGGCCATGGCGGCGCGCACCGCCGGGGAGAACAGCTCGGGCCCCAGCGCGTCGGAGTGCGCCAGCCCCTCGGGGGAGAGCCGCAGCAGACCGGCGGCGTCCGGATCCAGCCAGCCCCGCTCGGCGAACCGCGCCAGCTCGGCGGGGAAGTCCTCGGCCGGGTCGGTGCCGAACCGGGCCCGGTAGCCGGCGAGCGGCATCCCCTCCGCCTGGAGCACCGACTGCAGGAGGTGGCGCCGCCTGGCCTCGTCGGCGGTCATCGCGCGGCCCACCTCGGCGCGCGCGAAGTCGGCCGCGGGCCGGGCCGTGTAGTCGTCGATGATGCCGCGGATCTCCCGCATGTCCACCGCGTAGTCGAACGAGTAGTGCAGCGCCGAGGTGTACGAACGGGCGCCGCAGCCCAGCCCGACCATGCCGTCGGTCTGGCAGGCGTAGTCCTCCCCGCCGGTCCCGGGCGTATCCCGGCGGCGGAACATGCGCATCGACACCTGCTCATAGCCATGGGCGAGCAGATGGTCCCGGCCCGCCCGGTACAGCCGCAGCCGCTGGGCGTCCCACTCCGTGTCCGTGGCCGCCGCGTCGCGCCGCCCCAGGCCCGTCAGCGGGCGCACATACAGCGGATACAGATACAGCTCCTCGGGGCGCCAGGCCAGAGCGGCGTCCAGCGACTGCCGCCAACTCCGCTCGGTCTGCCCGTCGATGCCGTAGATCAGGTCGATGTTGAGCACGGGGATACCGGCCTCGCGGATCCGCCCCAGCGCCGCCTCGACATCCTCCCGGCGCTGCGGCCGCACCGCCGAGCGCGCCTCGGCGTCCACGAAGCTCTGCACCCCCAGGCTCAGCCGGGTGGTGCCGCGCTCGGCCAGCACGGCCAGCCGGTCCGCGGTGGCGGTGGCCGGGGAGGCCTCGACCGAGAGCGGAACGGCCGCCAGATCGGCCCCCATGCGCCGGCTCGCGATATCGCACAGCCGCTCCAGCTCCGCCGCCTCCAGGAAGGTCGGGGTGCCGCCGCCGAACGCGGCCGTGGCGAACCGGGCCCCGTCCCCGAGCGCATCGCGGACCGTGTCCGCCTGCCGCTCCAGGGCGTCCAGATAGGCACTCACCAGCCCCTCGGGGGCGCCGACGCGGGTGAAGAGATTGCAGAAGCCGCAGCGCACCTCGCAGAAGGGGATGTGCACATACAGCGACAGCGAGTCCTTGGGCTCGGCCGCCCACAGGTCGCGCAGCGAGGGGCGCGGATTCAGCGGGCGGTAGGCGGTCTTGTGCGGGTACGCGTAGACATACGACTGGTACGGGCGGACAGCGGGGGCGATGGTGACGGTAGTGGCGGTGGTGCTGGTGGTCATGAGGCCTCGAGGAAGAAGTGGGTGTACGGCACGGTCCAGACGACTTCATGGCCGAGCCGGTGGCCCGTATAGCCGTCGTCTCCGTACGCGGTGCCGTGGTCGGAGCAGACGATCGCGAAGCCGGGGCCGCGGTCGCCCAGCGCGGAGAAGAGCCGGCCGATGTGCCGGTCGACGTACTCCAGCGCGGCGGCGTGCGTGGCGCGCGAATCGCCCGCCTCGCGGGTCGCACCGGGCAGATGGAACCAGTTGGGCTGGTGCAGCGCCGAGACGTTGACAAAGAGGAACAGCCGCCGGTCCGGCGGCAGCCCGGCGATGACCTTCTCGGCGCAGGCGACCTGCGCCTCGAAGGAGGTGGGGGACGGAACGCCGAACTCCGGCTCCCAGTGGCTCTCCTGGAAGAGGCCGGGGAGCACCGAGCCCAGCGGGCCCCGCTTGTTGAAGAACCCCACCCCGCCCACACACACCGTGTGGTACCCGGCGGCCGCGAGCCCGGACACCAGGTCCGGGGTGTCGAAGACAAAGGTCCCCTCGGCGGTGGTCTCGCTGCCCGCGAAGCGGGCGGCGAACAGCCGCCGGTGCGGGCCCGGTGTGGCCGGGGTGGGCAGGAAACCGGCGAACATCGCCTGGTGCGAGGCGTAGGTGAAGCTGCCGGGCGCATGCCGCTTGTCCCACACGCCGCCGGGGAGCCGGCTCGCCAGATGGGGGATCCGGCCCTCGGCGGCCAGCTCGGCCGCCACGTCGTAGCGCAGCGTGTCCAGGGTGACCAGCAGCAGATCGTGGCTGCCCACGACCTCGTTCATATCCGGCTCAGCCAAGGGCATCGACGCCGCCCCCTCCCGCCACTTCTTCTACCGCCTTTGCTGCCACTCGTGCCGCCACTCGTACCGGCTCTCCTGCCGCCTCTCTCGCCGGGGGCTTGCGCCGCCGGAGCACGGTCGCGACCTGCGCGCCGTAGGTGTCCAGACCCTCCGCGCCGCTGCCGGGCAGACCGGTCAGCCGGGGCAGCAGATCTCCGAACGCGTTGACCTCGCCGACCGAGAAGCGCCGCCATCCGGTGCCCGGCAGCAGATCGACGCCGACGCACAGGGTGCCGGGGAAGCAGGCCGCCGCCCGCTCCGCCAGACCCAGCACCTCGCTCCAGAGCACCCCGGCCGCCTCCGCCGCGGCGCGGGCGGCGGCCAGATCGCCGCGGATTCCGCCGAGGTGGAGATTGGTCATGGGGGAGCGGCTGGTGCGCACCACGGCGTGGCTCGCCCGTCCGTCGACCACCACCACGCGCAGGTCGGCGGCGCGGCCGTGCTGTGCCGCCTTGGGCACCCAGCGCTCGATGTGCAGCCCGTCGGGGGCCAGTGTGTCGACGATCGCGGCGATCTCCGCCTCCGTCTCGTACCGGCGCACCCGCAGGGAGTTGAACAGCTGCCCGTCGGCCGTGCGCTCGACCGAGGTCGCGGCGCGCACCCGGCCGTGAGCGCCCCATTCGACGGCGAGCACCCCGGACGCGGACGAGCCGTGCGCGAGCTTCACAAAGGCGCGGCGCAGCCCGCCGGAGCCCGCCAGCAGCGCCCGTACGTCCTCCCAGCCGCGGACGGGCGGCGCCTGGGGCCCCGAGGTCGGCGACGGCGGCACCGGGACCCCGGCCTCGCTCAACACGCCGTGGCACAGCCGCTTGTCGAACATGACGGCCAGCTCGTCCGGGTCGTCCAGCGCCGCCGCGTCCGCCGCGCGGGCCGCCTCGGTGACCTGGCGCGCCGCGCCGGTGAACCGGGCGTACCAGTGGGCGGTGCCCTCGACGCGGGTCGGGTCGTCGGCGCCGCGCAGCAGCAGCTCGACGTCCTCGTCCTCACCCGGGGAGTCCAGCCGCACCGTCTCGCCCGGCTCGAACCGGGGCCTGCCGTCGTACAGCACCTCGCGCCAGGGCAGTACCCGGGGCGCGGGCAGGCCCGCCGCCAGCACGGCGTCCGCGAACATCTCCACCCGGCGGCCACCGGGGTTGCCGACTACGGCGAAGCGCACGTCATGGCGCACCTCATTCGGAGACGGCGACATAGCGGTGCTCCTCGTTGCTCTCGTCCCAGTCCCACCTCTCCGCCTGCTGCTGCTCCGAGAGGTTCACCTCGACCCCGCGCGGCTCCAGCGCGTCACGCATCCGCTGCGCCAGCTTCTCGCCCAGGTAGTGATGGCGGAGGTCGAGCAGCATGAGATGGGTCAGCGGCTGGCCGGCGAGCAGGGCCTCGGCCCCTGTGTCGGTCAGCGTGCCCATGGACAGGTCGAGGGAGGTGAGCTGGGCGACGATGGGGGCGGCGGCGACGGCGGCAGCCACCTCGTCCTGGATCTCGCTGTTCTGCAGGCCCAGATGGCGCAGTTCGGGGAAGCGGCCGCCGGCCAGCAGCGGGGCGAGGTCGGCGATGGTCGCGTCGCCGCCGTACTGGTCGACCCCCAGCCACAGCGCGAGGTGTTCCAGACGGGGGAGTTCGCTGTCACAGACGGCCCGGACGATCGAGGCGGGCAGACCGCCGGACTCGAACCGCAGCGTGCGCAGCCGCTCATGGCGCACGGGGCTGAAGGCCAGCTCCTCCTCCTCTCCCCCGTAGCCGCAGCCGCGCACCACGAACTCCTCGAGCAGCGGGTACGCCTCGACCACCGGCGTGACATCGGCCATCTGCAACCAGGACAGCTCGCACTGCTCGGCCGTCACATCGCCGATGAAGAGCGACCGCAGCGCCGGCAGGCGCCCGGCCGACTCCGTCAGGAGGTCGAGCACCGGCCGCACGGACTCGTATTCCCCATCGCCCCACCAGCCACCGATGACGATCGCACGGATCCGGTCCGCCGGGACGGTCTCCAGGAACTCCCGCCACAGCTGCTCGAAGGTCCGCTCCTCGTCGAAGTCGCTGGCCAGCCGCCAGGCGACGGCGTCAGCGGGCGGCAGGTCGGTCGCGTCGGTCCCGCATTCGGCGAAGTCGGTGACGGGGAGCCCCGCGAAGGACTCCAGGAGATCGCTGATCATGAGGAGGTGCGGTCCTTTCGGTCGTCGTGGTGCGCGGCTGTCGAGGGCTTGGGTAAGGGGGTCGTCATTCGGCGACCGCGGTGTAACGCCACACCTCGACCTCTCCGTCGTCCTCGTCCTCGTCCTCGTCGCCCTTCTCGGAGAGGTCGAGCTCCACGCCGGAGGGCTCCAGGGCCTCGCGCAACCGCTGCTCCATCGCCTCGGAGAAGAAGTTGTAGTGCAGGTCGAGGGCCTTGAGGTGGGTGAGCGGCTGGCCGCCGAGCAGGGCCTCGGCGCCCGCGTCGGTCAGTACGCCCATGGACAGGTCGAGGGAGGTGAGCTGGGCGACGACGGGGGCGGCGGCGACGGCGGTGGCTATCTCGTCCTGGATCTCGCTGTTCTGCAGGCCCAAGTGGCGCAGCTCGGGGAAGCGGCCCTCCGAGAGGAGCCCGCCGAGGTCCGCGACGGTCGCGTCGCCCCCGTACTGGCTCACCCCCAGCCACATCTCCAGCCGCTCCAGCGCGGGCAGTTCGCTGTCGCAGACGCCGCGCACCGCCGCGCTGGGCAGCCCGCCGCTCTCGAAGCGGAGCGTGTGCAGGTGCTCGTGGGTGACGGCGGGGAACACCAGTCCCGTGCCGCCGCGGATCTTCAGCTCCCGCAGCCGGGGGAAGGCGTCGAGGACCCGGGTGACGTCGGACTGCTGGATCCAGGAGATCTCGGCCTGCTCCGCGTCGATGTCGCCGATGAAGACCGCCTTGATGGAGGGCAGCCGGTCCTTGGCGGCGACGAGCGGCTCGATGACCGTGCTGGAGTCGTCCTCGTACGCCTCGCCCCATACGCCGAAGATCAGCGCGCGTACCCGGGAGGTGTCCACCGTGTCCAGGAACCGCTGGAAGCAGTCGGCGAAGTTGTGGTCCGGACCCGAGTCGCCGTACGGGTCGTAGGAGAGCCGCCATGCCACGGTCTCCGGCTCGGGCAGCTCCGGCACCTCGTCGGGCGCCGGGAAGTCGAAGGCCGGGAGGCCGTGCAGCGCGTCGTGGTTTTCGGCGTAGTCCATGCCGGGAGATCTCCTGATGCTTCGTGTGGGCGTGCCCGTTTCCGAAGGGCGTGCGAAGAGTTCTACCAAGCCCCACCGACAGCGGGGGCGGCGGGCGTTGTCGAAGCGTTGTCGGACCCTCCGCGTTGTCAGACCCTGCGCCTAACGTCGTGGACATCGACGGGCCCCGCACGAGCGGTGGGCCCCGGCGCCGCCGTGCGGTGGAAGGGGAGAAGCGCATGTACCGACAGGGAGATGTCCTGATCGTGCCGGTGGCCGAGGAGGCGCTGCCGGCGAACACCGAAGGGCTGTCGCGGCAGCCGCGGGACTCGCGGGGGCGGCTGGTGCTGGCGCTGGGCGAGGTGACCGGACACGCCCACGCGGTGGTCGGGCCGGGCACGCTGGTGCGCGAGTCGGGGCCCTTCGGCGTGTCGTATCTGCATCTGCCGGACGGCGGGCGGGTGGTGCACGAGGAACACGCGGCGATACCGCTGCCCAAGGGGTGGTACCGCGTGGTGCGGCAGCGGGAGTACGCGCCGGGCGCCGTGCGCGTGGTGGCGGACTGAGAACTGTGAACTGTGAACTGCGTCTGGGAAACGGGAGACGGAAACCATGAGCTCGATGACGACGGCATCGGACACCGCGGGTCCGGACAGTGCGGGTGCGGACGGTGCGGCGCTGAGCCTGGTCGAGCGGTGGCGGGCGGTGGCCGCGGCCAC
>NZ_MUNE01000110.1 GCF_002154605.1 Streptomyces milbemycinicus
AAACTCCCGATACTGCACCACGTCATCGCCCGGCCCGCCCGCGCCCTCGTACGCCGCGTCCATGTCCTGGACGAGCGGCACCAGGGACGGGCCGTCGCATACGAGGTGGTGCAGGCACAGCACGAGCAGCTGGCCGTGTTCGCCGAGGTCGATCAGGGCGGGGCGCAGCAGTCGGCCGGATGTGAGGTCGAAGGGCGCCTCGGCGATCTCGCGGACCCGTTCCCGCCACCGCGCGTCCTGCTCCACCGGGTCCATGCCCGACAGGTCGACCTCTTCCAAGGGCGGCGACCAGGGTTCCCCGATCCGCTGCCACAGTCGGCCGCCGCGCTCCACGAACCCGGTGCGCAGCGCCTCATGGCGGGCCACGACGGCGTCCAGGGACCGGCGCAGCCGCCCGGGGTCCAGGCGTCCGCCGCGCACCCGCCACACCAGGGGCATCGCATAGCGGTCGGGTCCGGAGGACAGCTGCTCGTCCAGGGCGATACGGCGCTGGAAGTCCGATGCGGGCACGAGCGCCCCGTCCGCCGAGTCAGCCGCGTCTGCGGTGCGCGCCGAGTCAGCCGTGCCCGCGATGCCCGCCAGATCACCCGTGTCCGCCGCAGGGCCGGCCTGGTCCAAGTAGCGGTGTCCGTGCGCCGCGATCGCCTCATCGATCCGGTCCGCGAGGTCCCCCAGCCGCGGGTTCTCGAACACCGTGCGCACCGGCAGGTCGACGCCGAAGCGCGTCGACACCTGGGACAGCAGGGTGGCGGCGAGCAGGGAGTGTCCGCCCGCCTCGAAGAAGGAGGTGTCGGCGAAGATCTCCGGTACGGGCAGCAGTTCGGCCCACAGCGGGGCGAGGGCCTTGGCCGTCTCGGTGCGCGGGGCGCTGCCCGCCCCGTCCGTGAGCAGGGTGCTGCGGGCGGCCAGCTCGGCGAGGTCCACCTTCCCGTTGACCGAGAGGGGGATGCGGTCCGCCACCTTGAACACCGAGGGCACCATGTACTCGGGCAGCCGCTCGGCGAGCCGGGCGCGCAGCTCTCCCGCGCTCGGCACGTTGGTGGGGCACCAGACATGGGCCACCAGGCGGTCGGTGTCCGCCCCGTCCGCGGTGACCACGGCCTGCGCGACGTCGGGGTGTCCGGTCAGGCAGGTCTCGACCTCGGCGGGCTCGATCCGGTAGCCACGCACCTGCAGTTGGTCGTCCATCCGCCCCAGGTACTCCAGCGTGCCGTCGGGCAGATAGCGGCCCAGGTCACCGCTGCGGTAGAGGCGGCCAGGCCCGTACGGGTCGGGTACGAACCGCTCGCGCTCCAGCTCCGGCCGCCCCACATACCCGGCCGCCACCCCCTCGCCGCCGACGCAGATCTCCCCCACCGCGCCGACCGGCAGCAGCCGGTGCCGGCCCGCGGTGGGGTTCGGGTCGAGGACGCGGACGGTGGTGGTGGGGATGGGCGTGCCGATCGGGCTGCGGTCGGCCGCGATGTCCTCGGCGGTGATGGTGCGGGCGGTGACATGCACGGTGGTCTCGGTGATCCCGTACATGTTGACCACCTCGGCGCCGGGGTGTCCGGCGGGCCAGTCGCCAAGGGTGGCCGGGGCGAATCGGGCCCCGCCGAGGATGACGTACCGCAGGCTCGCCATACGCCGCTCCTCGGTGCCCGTGACCCGGACCAGCTGCGCGAACATGCCCGGGGTCTGGTTGAGGACCGTCACCTGGTGGCGGCGCACCAGCTCCGCCATGCGCCGTGGGTCGCGCAGTTCATCGCCGTCCGGCACCACGAGCCGGCCCCCGTGTACGAGGCAGCCGAAGATCTCCCAGACGGAGAAGTCGAAGGCGTACGAGTGGGCGAGGACCCATACGTCGTCGGGCCCGAAGCGGAACGGCGTCCGGTCGGCCGCCACCAGCCGCACCACATTGCGGTGGGTGACCCGCACCCCCTTCGGGCGGCCGGTGGTGCCCGAGGTGTAGATGACGTAGGCGAGGTCGTCCAGGGCGGGCTCGGGCAGGGGCTCTTGGCCCGGACGTATGGCGAAGTGGTCGATTTCGCCGAGGCGTACGGTCGGGCCGGCGAAGCCGGGATCAGCGGTGTGTGCGGCGTCCGTGAGCAGCAGGGTCGCCGCGCTGTCCGTGAGGATGAAGGCCGTGCGGTCCGCCGGGGCGGCCGGGTCGACCGGTACGTACGCCGCCCCGGCCAGCAATACCGCCACGACGGCCTCGACCTGTGCGGGCCCCCGCTCGACGCGCAGTCCGACGGTGTCGCCGGGGCGTACGCCGTGGTCGGCGAGGACCCGCGCGATCCGCTCGGCGCGCTCGACGAGTTGCCGGTAGGTGAGCGTGCTCTCGCCGTCGGCCAGGGCCACCTTGTCCGGGTGATCCGCGGCCCGCTTGCTCACCAGGTGGGCGAGCGTGGTGTGCGGATAGTCGGCGGCCGTGTCGTTCCACTCCTCGATCTGGCGGTGGCGTTCGGCCTCCGTGAGCGGTTCGAAGGCGCCGAGAGGGGTGTCGGGCCGGGCGGCCGCGTCGCGCAGCAGGCGCTGCCAGTGCTCCGCGAAGAGACTCATCCGGGCCGGGTCGTAGTACAGGCCGTTGAACACCAGCCGCCCGCCGACCCCGTCCCCGAACCCGTCCGCGCCTGTGTGTCGCAGCGTCAGGACCAGATCGCATTTGCCCAGGCCCGTGACGGGGGTGGGCGGTTGGCCTGCGGGCGTGTCGTGCTCGAAGTCGAACACCACGTCGAAGAGGGCGGTCCGGCTCATGTCCTTGGGCGGAGCGACACGCCGCGCCACCTCGTCGAACGGTGCGAGCCCGCAGGCGCGCACCTCCCTCAGGCCCGCCTCGCACTCCCGCGCCCAGGACGCGAACGACTGCTCGTGGCCGCCGCGCAGCCGCAGCGGCAGGAAGTCGTCCACCGGGCCCACCACACGGGCCGTGGCGGTGTTACGGCGCGGGTTCGCCACACCCACCGTGAGATCGGTCTGCCCCGAGTACCACATGAGCAGGGTGGTGTACGCGGCGAGCAGCGCGGCCTCGGTGGTGACGCCCTCGCGCCGCGCGAACTCGGCCAGGCCCGTGCCGCCCGGGAGGTCGACCGGGAGGGAGTGTTCCTCGTAGATATGGACGGCGGCCCTGGTCCGGTCCTCGGGCAGCCGCAGGGCTCCGCTGCCGCCGTCGAGCAGTTCGGCGAGGCGGGCCGTGTGACGCTCTTCGGCCTCGGTGTCCCGCGCCTGCCACCACTGCACGAACGAGCTGTATACGGGCGGCAGTTGGCCACCGCCCAGCAGGGTCGCGAGCTCCTGGCCGACGGTACGCAGTGAGGCGCGGTCGGCCACGGCGAGATGCGCGACGAGCACAAGGGCGCACCCCTCGCCCTCGCCACCCTGCTGCGCGACCGCGACCCGGAACAGCGGTCCCTCGGCGAGGCGGAAGGGGCGGCGCAGCCAGGCGGCGACCCCGTCGGGTGCGGTGTCCGTCAGGGTGGCGCATTCGACGGGCACCCGCTCGTGGACGCGCTGGGCGCAGGTCCCGTCGGAGAGGTGCACCGTGGTGCGCAGCGCCGGGTGGCGTTCCATGACGGCCGCGACCGCCCGGTGCAGCTCGGCCTCGCCGGGGGTGGCGTCCAGGGCGAGCAGCTGGGACACGTTGTGGTAGACGGGGGCGTCCTCGTACACCGTGCCGCGTTCGAAGTGTTCGACGAACGCCATGCGCTGCTGGTGCGGGGTGGCCGGGTGCTCCTCGTACGGGGCCGCCTGGACGGCCTGCCCCGCGCATTCGTCGTACGCCCGCTCCAGGTCTCGCAGGAAGACCGGTTCGGAGCCGATGTCCCACACCAGGTGGTGCAGACAGCACATCAGCAGCTGGTCCCGGCCGTCCTCCGCCAGATCCACCAGCATGACGCGCAGCAGCCGTCCCGTGGCGATGTCGAAGGGCTGCTGGGCGAGGGCGTCCAGTGCCGCGCGCGCGTCGGCGAGGCGGGCTTCGTCAGTGGTGCCCTCGGCGACGCGGTGCACCACCTCCGGGACCCACGGCTCGTCGACGACCTGCTGGGGTCTGCCGTCCGGCTCCCGTTCCACGAACCGCGTACGCAACGCCTCGTGGCGGGCCACGACCCGGCCGAGCGCGGTGCGCAGGGCGGCCGGGTCGAGGCCGCCCCGGACCCGCCAGGCCAGCGGCACGTTGTAGAACGAGCCGGTGCCGCGAAGCCGTTCGTCCAGCCAGATCCGCTCCTGGAAGCCGGACGCGGGGAAGCGGTCCCCCGGTTCTTCGGCCTCTTCCGGCGCCTCCTCCGGCGCCTCCTCCGGGACGTCTTTGGACACTTCGGCGGGGGCGCGGCGCGCGTCGAGCTCCTGGGCCAGGGCCGTCAGGCGCGAGTGCTCGAAGACGGTGCGCAGGGTGATGTCCACGCCCAGCTGCGCCGAGACCCGCGAGACGAGGCGGGTGGCGAGGAGGGAGTGGCCGCCCAGCGCGAAGAAGTCGGGGCGTGCGGCCGGATCGACCTCGCTCCGCAGCAGATCCGACCAGATGGCGGCGAGTTCCCGCTCGGTGGCGGTGATCTCGACGTCTGTCCCCTCGCCCGCCCGCGCCGTGTCCGTCTGGTCGCCGGGCTCCGACGGGGCCCCGGCCGGGTCCGCCACCGGCGGCAGCTCGGCGCGGTTGACCTTGCCGTTGACGGACAGCGGCAGATGGTCGAGCACGACATACGCGGACGGCGTCATGTAGTCGGGCAGCTGCTGCTGTGCGTACGCCTCGATGGCCGCGGCCAGCTCCGGATGCGGCTCCGGCCGGATCGGCTGGTTGGTGAACGCCTCCGCCGGGGCGTCAGCGGCGGACGTACGGCGCCTGGGGTAGGCGTCGGAGACGAAGTCCGGCGCCTTCGGCCCGGCGCTCCCGGGCAGCGCCGCGGGGTCCAGGAACAGCACGTCGAGACTGCCGTCCGCCGCCGCCTCCGCCCAGGTGAGCACCGTACGCAGACCGAGGCCCCGGCCGAGCGCGGCGAAGTCCTCGGGGTCGGGGCAACCGTCGTCCGGATCACCGCCGTCTCGAACGCCTTCGTCGAAGACACCGCCGTCGAGGGCGTCGCGGGCCGCGGCCACGCCGGTGCCCGCGCACACCTCGTGCTCGGCCCGCAGCAGCGGAAGCACCCTGGCGTTGGGCACCCCTGTGAGCCGTAGCGCGGACGGCTGCTTGTCGCGCAGACAGCGGCCCACATCGGCCAGATCGGCGACGTCGTGGCCCCAGCGCGCCACCGTGGCGTCGGCGCACGAGTAGGGCTCGGCGTCGGCGGACACCTTGCGCACCACGGCCTCGTAGCGGAACTGGGTGAGTTCGTTGTGCGCACGGCCGCGTTTGATCCGCACATCGACACCGGCGACCTCGGGCAGCGCGCCCAGGTGTTCGGTGAAGAACTCCGGTTCCACGAGGAGTTCCTTCTCGTACAGCACCGCCCGCTCCACCGCGCGCTTCAGCCCGGAGAGGTCTTCGGAGCCGTCCTCGGCCGCCCCGCGCCGCAGTTCCACGCCGGTGCGGAACTCCCGTAGCAGCCGCTTGGGCCGTACGTCTCCGACAAAGAGGTGTCCGCCGGGCGTCAGGGCGTCCAGCGCGCCGCGCAGCGCCGCGGACAAATAGGCGGCGCTCGGCAGGTACTGCACCACCGAGTTGATGACGACGCAGTCGAAGTGTTCCAGCGGGATGCCCGACAGATCGCGGGCCTCGCGCCGCAGCAGCCGTACCCGGTCCGCGATCCGCTCGTCCTCGCGCACCTTCGCCGCCAGCCGGGCCACGGCGCGCTCGGAGAAGTCGGTGGCCCAGTACTCGGCGCAGTGCGGGGCCAGACGGGCGAGGAGCAGGCCGCTGCCGGCCCCGATCTCCAGGATGCGGCGCGGGCGCAGCGCGAGGACGCGGTCGACGGTGCGGTCGCGCCACTCCCGCATCTCGTGGCGCGGGATGGGCGTGCCGCGGTAGCTGTCCATCCAGCCGCCGAAGTCCTCGCCGAGCGTGGCCTGGTCGCCCTCGCGGTACATGTCCTCGTACACGTCCCGCCACTCGCGGACGCGTTCCAGCTCATGGGCGACCCCGCCGTCACTCCCCGGCGCGGTCGTGTCGTGCTCGGTGGTGTCCTGCTCGGCGGTGTCCTGCTCGGCGGTGTCCTGCTCGGTGGTGTCCTGCTCGGCGGTGGGCACCAGATAGGCCACCAGGCGCTTTCCGCCTTCCGCGGCGGCCTGGGGCACGACGACGGCCCGCGCCACGTCCGGGTGGCGTTCCAGGCTCAGTTCGATGTCGTGGGGCTCGACCCGGAAGCCGCGGATCTTCACCTGGTCGTCGGCGCGGCCGAGGAAGCGGAGGGTGCCGTCGGGGGCCAGGCGCACCACGTCGCCGGTGCGGTACATGCGGCCGGGGTGGAAGGGGTTGGCGCGGAAGCGCTCGCGGGTGGCTTCGGGGCGGTTGACATAGCCGGCCGAGACGTGCGCGCCGCCCACCCACAGCTCGCCCGGGGCGCCCTGGGGTACGGGGCGCCCGTCCGCGTCGAGTACGTACAGGGTGGCGTTGTCCATCGCCCGGCCGATGGGGACCGGGCCCTCCGGCGCCCGGGTCATCCGGTGGCGGGTGGCGAACGTCGTGGTCTCGGTGGGGCCGTAGCCGTTGACGACGACGATGCCCGGACAGGTGTCGAACACCCGGGCCACGGCCGTCCGGGACACCACGTCGCCGCCGGTCCACACCTCGCGCAGACCGCGCAGAGCGTCGGGCTCCTCCTCGGCCAGGGCGGCGAAGAGCCCGGCGGTCAGCCACGCCGCGGTCACTCCGTGGCGCGCGATCGCCCCGCGCAGCGTGGCCGGGAGCAGCGCCCCTGGCGGCGCCACGCAGATCCGCCCGCCGGACAGCAGGGGCACCCACAGCTCGTACAGCACGGCGTCGAAGGCGTGCGGCGAATGCCACAGGACCCGCTGGTGCGCACCGCCCGACCAGCAGCGGTCATGGGCGAGGGCCGCGATGTTGCGGTGGGTGAGCTGGACGCCGGAGGGCACCCCGGTGGAGCCGGAGGTGTACATCACACAGGCCGGCGCGTCCGGGGACACCCGCTCGTACGGCGCGGGCGGCACGGGCGGCGCGGCCCGTTCGAGCTCGGCCACATCGGCGACGGGCAGTCCCGCGTCGGCCTGCTCGCGCACCACGGGCAGCTCGCGTGTGGCGCCGTCGACCAGCAGCAGATGGCCGTCGGCCTCGGTCATCAGGGTGCGCAGTCGGGTGGCGGGCTGCCGCTCGTCCAACGGCACATAGGCCGCGCCGGTCTTGACGATGGCCAGCAGGGCGACCAGCAGCCCGACGGACCGCTCCATGAACACCAGGGCGGTGGCGCCGGAGCGCAAGCCCCGTTCGCGCAGCAGCCCGGCGAGCCGGTCGGACCGCGCGTCGAGTTCCCGGTAGCTCAGCTCCGTATCGCCGTCGGCCACGGCCACCGCGTCCGGGGTACGGGCGGCCTGCCGCCGGAACAACTCGCCCAGGGACGCCTCGGGCAGCGGCCGAGGCGGCTCGTTCCATACGTCGAGGAGCCGGCCGCGCTCCCGGGGGCCGGTGCAGTCAAAGCTCGCCACGAGGCGGTGGACGGTGTCGGGGCCGAGCCCGTCCAGCAGGGTGGCCAGCCGCTCGTGGTGGTCGGCGAGGGCGGCGTCGTCACACCGGTCGGGATGCGCGTCCAGGGTGAGCCGCAGTCCCTCGCCACCGGTGCCGCCGGTACTGCCCGTACTGCCGGTACTGCCGGTGCCGCCGATGCCGCCGGTGTGCTGGAAGCAGCACAGGGTGAGGTCTTCGGTCGGCATGATGGAGAGGTTGTGCAGGGTGCCGGACGCACCGCCGAGGTCGATCGTGCCCAGCGGCGGAATCAGGTTGACCAGCGGTCCGGCGACACGTCTGCGCTCGGGCCAGCCGAGCTCCCGGCGCAGATCCTCACCGCGGTAGCGCTGGTGCGCCACCGCCTGTGCCACGGCCTCGTGGGTGTCGGCGAGCAGCCCGGCCCAGGTCGTGGCGGCGGTGATGCGCAGCCGCAGCGGAAGGACGTCGGACATCATCCCGGGGAACCGCTCGGCGGTGGGCGTGGCACGGCTGCGGCTGGCCAGGCCCACCACGATGTCCTCACGGCCGGTCATACGGGCGGTGTACGCGGCGACGGTGGCGATGAGCGCCCGGGGGAAGTTGGTGCCCGCCTCCCGCGCGGCCGCGCGCAGGGCCCGGTGCGTGTCGGCGGGCAGTGTGAAGGCCACCCGCCGCACCGCGTGCGCGGCCGGGGCCGTGCCACTCCCCTCGGCCAGGGCCGTACGGCTCCCCTCGGTCAGCTCGAGCGGGGCCGGGCGGTCGGCGAAACGGTCGAGCCAGTAGGCCCTGCTGGCCGCGTACTCCGCCGAGGTGCGGTAGTGCGCCGCCTCGTCCAGGGCCTGGCCGAGGGTCTGGAACCCCGCCGGGGGGACCGGGCCGCCCGCCCGCAGCGCGCGGTACACCTCCGCGACACGCTGGGCGATGAGGTTGAAGGCGTATCCGTCGGCGACCACGTGGTGGTAGCGCTGCGCCCATAAGGTGCGCCCGGGGGCGACTTCGAGGATCGCGAAGTCGCTGACGTGGCCCGCCTCCAGGTCGAAGGGGATGTGCAGGAACCGCTGCAGCCATGTGTGCGCCGCGGCCATCGGGTCCGGCTCGGAGGTGAAGTCGTGCACGGCGATATGCGGGGCGGTGCGTTCCAGCAGGATCTGCCCCGGCGGGTCCGACCGTCCGTCGAAGCGGACATGGAGCCCGTCGACCTCCATGACCACGCGTTTGACCGCGTCGATGAGCAGGGCGGTGTCCACCGCTCCCTGGATGTCGAGGTATTGCAGACAGTTGTAGACGGGACTGGTCGGATCCAGGTTCTGCGCGTACCAGATGCCGGACTGGGCCGGGGACAGGGGGTGGGTCGGACGGGAAACCATGGCTGTTCCTGCTTCCTCTTCCTGCGCGCCGGAGTGCCGGTGCCGGGTGCGGGTGCCGGGTGCCTGGTGCCTGGGCCTGCCGGTCCGTTTACGACACGTCGGGGCCGGATGTGTCGGGGCCGGACGTATCGGGGTCCGTCACGTCGGCGACGATGTCGTCGAGCAGCCCGCCGTGGCCGTCCCCGGTGATCCAGCGCTGCGTCACCCGGCCCGTGTCGGGCCGCTCCTCCTCCAGCGCCTCGCGCGCGTATTCGGCGATCCGGCGCAGGGCCCCGGTGCAGTAGATGTCGGCCAGGTCCTGCGCCTCGGTGTCGTGTTCCGCGGTGCGCCGGGCAGCCCGTGCGAGGACCAGGCTCGCGGCCATGATCTCGGTGGCCCAGCGGGCGACGGCGATCAGCGTGTGCTCCTGCGCGAACAGCGTCTCGTCGTCCGGATAGGCCTTGGCCAGCGCGGCGCAGCGGGCCCGGAACTCCTCGACGGAGTCGTGCAGTTCGGCCAGGTGGCGCTGGTTGCGCGGGGTGAGCGCGACGGTCAGCCGCTCCCGTGCTTCGGCGGCCTGCTCGGCGCCCTGGCCTTCGTCGAGGACGCCTGCACGGTGGTACGAGAAGATCGCCAGCTTGGAGAGCCAGTAGTCCAGCTGGAAGTCCACCCCGCCCGAGATCCGCAGGTTCCTGGCGTCGCGGAAGGAGCGCTCCAGGGGGACGGGCGGCGCGCCGCGGGCCGCCTTGCTGGCCGCGGTCTCGTAGCCCTCCGCCGCGAACAGCGACATGGTGCGGTCCACGACGCCCCAGCACAGCAGCGAGCACAGGTTCTTGGCCACGACCTGCTCGAACAGCGGGTTGAGGCCCGCGTCCTCGCACAGCAGGCTCCACTCGGCGACCGCTTCGAGGGCGAAGGTGTCGGCGAGGGACTGGCCGATGAGGTGCTGGATCTCCTCGTACTCCCCCAGCGGAACGCCGTCCACGCGGCGGCGGCGCACAAAACCGCGCGACCACTCCAGACACAGCTTGGCGATCGCCAGGGACGGCGCCGCGATGAGATACATCCGGCCCAGGATCGCCAGCCCGCCGGCCTGGGCGGTGATGCGTACGTCGTGGGCGCTGGGCTTCTCCACGAAGACGTGGTCACGGGGCACGCGCACCCGGTCCAGGGTGAACCCTCCGTTGGGGAAGCCCTTGATGCCCATGAACTCATGCTCGGCCGACCGCCGCACACCGGGCGCGTCCGGGTCGACGACCACCAGTCTGCGCATCTCCCGGCCGTCCTCCTGGACGGTGGCCACCACCCCGAGCAGTTCCGCGAAGGGGGCGTTGCCGCTGAACACCTTTTCGCCGCTGACCAGGTAGCCATGGCCGTCCTCGGTGGGGACGGCGACGGTCTCCCTCCGGAGATTGGCCGCGCCGGAGGGTTCCGTATCGGCGAAGGCGGATATCAGCCCGCGCGCGACGCGCTCACTGAGCATGTCGCGCAGCGGGCCCTCGGGAAGAATCTGGACCAGGGGGGCGAATCCGATCGAGTTCTGTACGGCGACCACCAGACCGAGCGGAAGCGACCAGCTGGAAATGGCCTGAATGACGCGGAACGCATTGAGATCGGACAGGGCGAGGCCGCCCAGCTTCCGGGGGCTCTGCAGTTTCAGGTAACTGCTCTCCCGTAGCCGTTTGATGGCCTCGCGGGGCAGTTCTCCGGTCTTCTCCACCAGGGCGGGATCCACTAACCCGCGGGCGAACTCCTTGGCATCGGCCACCAGTGCATCGCCCTGTTTACGGTCGCTCTCCGGCTGCACCGGAAACGGATGAACGAGATCCAGTCGCAGTACGCCACGGAAGATCTCCTCCAGGAAGCTGGTCCTCCCCGGCACGTTGATGGCGTTGAGCGGACGAGACATGAGGCATCCCTCCTGCGAAAAGACAAAATCAAGCCAGCGCACGGGTGCGCGCTCGGCGATGTGATCAGGAGTAAGAAGAAATTGGGAAAGGGATCGCAGAACCGGACAGGGGTACGCGCATCGGGAACCGGCGCGGTGGGCGACCTCGTGCCGGACTTCGGAAATCTTCCACACCCTCGTACGGCCGGGCGTCCGAGGTCAACACCTCGGGTATGGCAGCGAAAGGACAACTTCTCCCGACAGCCCCGCCACACGGCCGTATTTACCGGGCACAACTACCGTGATTCTCTTCACGGATTGCCCGGGGCGGGGGTGGGGTAATGTGCGGCCAGCAGGAGCCGCCGATGCCTCTGGGGAAGGAACGTGCATGACCTTCGACGCACAAAAGACCGGCGGCCTGCCGCCCGCTTTCCTGGCCGCCGAGACCTCCTCCTTCCTGGATTTCCTGAAGGCACAGGCTCCCGAGCTCCTGCCCGCCAAGCGTCAGCTGCCGCCCGCCCGGGGCAACTTCGAGGCCCCGCATGGCACGACCGTCATCGCGGCGACCTATGCGGACGGTGTGCTGGTGGCCGGCGACCGGCGCGTCACGATGGGGAACCTCATCGCACACCGCGAATACGAGAAGGTCTTCCCGGCCGATGAACACTCGGCGATCGCCATCGCCGGCACCGCGGGCCTGGCGGTGGAACTCGTCAAGCTCTTGCAGCTGGAACTCGAGCACTACGAGAAAATAGAGGGCACGGCTCTCTCCCTGGACGGCAAGGCCAACCGGCTGACCAAGATGGTCCGGGACAATCTCAGCATGGCCATGCAGGGCATGGCGGTGGTCCCGCTCTTCGCGGGCTATGACGTGCACAAGGGCGTCGGGCGTGTCTTCTCCTACGACGTCACCGGCAACCGCACCGAGGAGCGGGGCTTCGCCACCACCGGTTCCGGTTCGGTCCACGCCCGGGGCTCGCTGAAGAAGCTCTACCGGGAGGGCATGCCGGAGCGCGATATCGTCACCGCCGTCGTGCAGGCGCTCTACGACGCCGCGGACGAGGACTCCGCCACGGGCGGCCCCGATCTCACCCGGCGGCTGTTCCCCCTCATCGCCCTCATCACCGAGGGCGGGTACCGGCGGCTCGACCAGGACGAGGTCGCGGCGGTCGCGCAGGCCGTCGTCGAGGGGCGCCACTCGGCGCCCGACGGACCTCAGGCACCGGTCCTGTAGTCCGCACACATCCGCACACATCCGCGCACGCCGCCCTCCGGCGGTGGCTGCGTTGTCGTTCTACACAGCCTTGGTTTCATACTGCGAGGAGATACGAGCATGTCCGGGGTCAACCGCCGTCAGCTGCTGCGGACCGCCACCGCCGCCGCGTCCGGGGTCGTCGCAGGGCTGGGCCTGGACACCCCGGCCAGTGCGGCCGAGGGCGCCGCGGAGGCCGGCTGCACACCCCCGCTCGGCCCGGTCAAGGCCGGCCCCGACGACGCGCGTTACGCATATCTGGTGCGGCGCGGCCAGAAGCGCTGGGTGGGCACACCGGACCAGGTATGGGTGGTCGGCTCGACCGAACAGGTCGTGGCGGCGGTCCAGGAGGCCGTGGACTCCGACAAGAAGATCGCCGTGCGCAGCGGCGGCCACTGCGCGGAGGGGTGGGTGGACGACCCGGCCGTGCGGGTACTCATCGACATGTCCGGGATGACGCAGGTCTCGTACGACCCGGCGCGCCGCGCCTTCGCCGTGGAGCCCGGCGCCACCCTGGGCGAGGTCTACCGGCGGCTGGTGCTGGGCTGGGGGGTGACGATTCCGGCCGGGTGGTGTCCGGGCGTCGGGGCGGGCGGCCATATCTGCGGGGGTGGCTACGGTGTGCTGTCCCGCGCCATGGGGCTGGTCGTGGACCATCTGTACGCCGTCGAGGTCGTGGTGGTCGGCAGAGACGGCAAGGCGTCGGCCGTGGTCGCCACGCGTGAGGCGAGTGACCCGAACCGCGAGCTGTGGTGGGGCCACACCGGGGGCGGTGGCGGAAACTTCGGCGTGGTGACCCGGTACTGGCTGCGCACCCCGGGTGCGGAGGGCTCCGACCCGGGGCAGTTGCTGCCGCGGGCGCCCAAGAGCGCGATCGCCTTCTCCAGCCAGTGGCCGTGGCAGGCCCTGAAGCTGGACGAGCCGAAGTTCACCCGGCTGATCCGCAATCACATGGACTGGTGCGAGCGCAACAGCGCGGTCGGCGCGGCGGCCACCCGGCTGTACGCCGACCTGACGGTGGGCCGTAAGGCCAACGACCTCAATCTCGCCGGCGGCCAGGTGTTCGGCCCCGACGCGGCCGAGCTGCTGGACGACTATCTCGCCGCCCTCGGCGCGGGGGTGGGCACCCCGGTCAATGTGGTCAGGACCGAGCAGCCCTGGCTGGCCGCGGCGCTGGACGGGCCGAACTCGGACATCTACCGGCTCAAGATCAAGTCCGGCTATCTGCGCAAGGGTTTCTCCGACGCCCAGCTCGCCGCCGTCTACGAGAATCTGACCCGCGAGCAGGACCCGAAGCTGCTCTTCGGCTCGGTGGGCATCGCCAGTTACGGCGGCCAGATCAGCGCGGTGGCCCCGGACGCCACGGCGTTTCCGCACCGCGACGCGGTGATGCGGGTCCAGTACACCGCGGCGTGGGACGACCCCGGCCAGGACGCCACGTACGTCGAGTGGCTGCGGAGGCTGTACCGCGAGATCCATGCCGATACGGGCGGGGTGCCGGACCCGAAGGACGGCGCCTACATCAACTACCCGGACGACGACCTGGCGGACCCCGCCGTGAACACCTCGGGCATCCCCTGGTCCACGCTGTACTTCAAGGACAACTACCCGAGGCTGCAGAAGGTCAAAGCCACCTGGGACCCGAAGAACATCTTCAGCCACACGCTGGGCATCGAGCCCCCGAAGGCCACCCGCTGACCGTCACGGGGTGACTGCCCCCTGACCGACCACCCGCGACGGACGCCGGCGCCCACGAGGTGCGCGCCGGCGTCCGCCCGGCACCGCTCAGCGGTTCAGCGCTTCAGTGGTTCAGTGATTCAGTGGTGTTCAGCGGTGTTCAGTGGTTCAGATGCAGCGGATGTGACGCACGGCCGGACACCGCGTCGATCTCTCCATGCGCCTTCTCCAGCAACTTCGTCGCCAGCTCGTTGAGCGCCCTGGCGCCCGCGATCTCCTCGCCGACCCGCGGCTGGTTGGCATCGACGGGGGCCCGGCTGGCGGCCCCGTGGCCCCGCACCTCGCTCCCGTCCGCGAGCCGGACCAGGGCGGCGGCGCGGGTGTGGCGGCTGTCCTCGGTAAATTCCAGTTCGACATGCCAGCCCACGGTGGTCTGTGGCATGACGATCACCTCCGGAATCGCTCCTGCCAGCAAGTATCCACTCCCAGCGTGCATCCACTGCCGCACGCCCGCACCACCTGGGCCACACCCGCGCCACCCGGCGCGTTCCGCGATCAGGTGGCGAAGATCAGCCAGAGATCCCAGCCACCGTCCTTGGCCCGGCACTCATAGGCGTCGGCCCCGCCGGGGTTGTGGGGCCACAAGTACTCCTCGCCGACGGCCACGCACTCCTCATGGGTCGTGTAGTGGCCGAAGTACTGGTAGTAGTCCATGACAGTGGAGCTCGTGGCCTCGGCGTGGTGACCGGTCGGCGCGGACGTCGCGGCCACTGCCACCGGGCCGCCGAAGAGCGCGAGACCGACCGCCACGGCCGCGCCAACTCCTAAGGTGCGCAAGCGAGTTCTCATGGTTGTCCCTCCCAGGAAATGGTCAGTGCCCCCTCGTTCGCCCCTCATTGAAGGAGAGAATCACCCACCCGACAAGACCCATGAAAGTTAGGTGAGGCAAACCTAACTTCCCCCTATGCTGTTGCCTCATGGACTTCTGGGAACTGACCGGCGTGAGCCTCGGCTATGCGTTCTTACTGGTCACGCTGTTCACCACCGTCATCGTCGGATCTCTCCACATCGCCCGGGACGCCCTGCTCTCGGACTACCCGCCCGCGATCCAGGAGCGGTACGGGGAGCAGAGCGCACGGGGACGGCGCACCGCCGCCGCGGCCGGGCTGCTGAACCTCCTGGTGTTCCTCGCGGTGCCGGTGGCCGGTGTCCTCGACCTGCGCGACCGGGCGGACGGCTCGCTCGGCTTCTGGCCTCCGTTCGCCCTCGGCACGGTCTGCTTCCTCGCTCTCACCCTCTTCGACCTGGTGGTCCTGGACTGGTGGCTGTTCTGCCGCGTCCAGCCGCGCTTCATGGTGCTGCCCGGTACGGAGGGCATGCCCGAGTACCGTGACTACGCCTTCCACGTCCGTGTCCTCATGCCCCGGCCCGTGCCGTGGCCGCTGGTGGCCATCCCCGGATACGGCGTGGCTGTCGGCGTCACCTCCCTCCCGCTCAGTCTTGGCGCGCTTCTATGCACGGGCTTCCTTCGTCACTGCTCGCTCCTTCGTCGCTGCGCGGCTCCTCAGTCCAGCCCGCGCAGCGCGCCAAGACACGCTCATGTGCCTCGCTCGTCGAGGCTCTGACCGACTGAGGCAGATGCCGGTGCCGACGGGGGTCATGCCCGGGAACGAACTGGTGAGCGCCGGGTACTGCATTCTCAGTACCCACGATTGTCGGCAGCCGCACGACGACGGACGGGCCGCGCGCCGGGAGCCTGGAGGGGTATCCCCAGATCAGATGCGGAGACCTCCGTCCCATGGCTGCTTTTCTCTATCGACTGGGCCGACTGGCCTTCCGACGACGCTGGTGGGTCACCCTGCTGTGGGTGGCCGTGCTGGCCGTCGTCGGCTTCGGCGCCGTCAAGGCGCCCGCCGCCCCCGACACCGGTAACGCCATGCCTGGCATCGAGTCCCAGAAGGCGTTCGACCTGATGGACCAGCGCTTCCCCGGCGCCAAGGCCGACGGGGCGAGTGCCCGGATCGTCTTCGTCGCCCCACACGGGGAGAAGGTCACCGCGGCGGACAACAGGGCGGCCGTCGAGAAGGTCGTACACGAGGTGGCCGACGGCCGGCAGGTCGCCGGCGCGGTGGACCCCTTCCAGGCGCGGGCCGTGAGCAAGGACGCCGGGACCGCGTACGCGACCGTCACGTACAAGGTGAAGGCCGACGACCTCACCGACGCGTCCAAGAAGACCCTGGAGGACGCCGTCCAGCAGGCGCGGGACGCGGGGCTGACCGTCGAGGTCGGCGGCAACGCGCTGGCGACCCAGCCCGCGGCGGGCGGGGCGGCCGAGGGCATCGGTATCGCCATCGCCGCGGTCGTGCTGCTGATCACCTTCGGCTCGCTGGCGGCCGCCGGGCTTCCGCTGCTGACCGCGGTCGTCGGCGTCGGCATCAGCATCGCTTCGATCATGGCCCTGGCCAGCACCTTCGGTCTGTCCGGCACGACCGGCACGCTCGCCTCGATGCTGGGGCTCGCGGTCGGCATCGACTACGCCATGTTCGTGGTCTCCCGCTACCGCGAGGAGCGGGCCCGGGGACACGAGCCCGAGGAGGCGGCCGGGCTGGCCGCGGGCACGGCCGGGTCGGCGGTGGTCTTCGCCGGGCTGACCGTCGTAATCGCGCTGGCCGGTCTTTCGGTGGTCGGCATCCCGCTGCTGACCAAGATGGGCCTGGCCGCCGCGGGCGCGGTCGCCGTCGGTGTCCTCATCGCGCTGACGCTGATCCCGGCCCTGCTCGGCTTCCTCCCGCGGGCCGTACTGTCGCGCTCCGCCCGGCGGGGCGCGAAGGCCAAGGAGGCCAAGGAAGGCAGTGAACACAACGGGGGCAGCCGCTGGGCCCGGTTCGTGCTGCGCCGTCCGCTGCCCGTGCTGCTGGCCTGTGTGGCGGGCCTCGGGGCGATCGCGATACCGGTGACGGGCCTGCAGCTGGGCATGCCCGGGGACGAGGCCAAGCCCACCTCGGCCACGGAGCGCCGCGCCTACGACGCGCTGGCCGAGGGCTTCGGCCCCGGCTTCAACGGACCGCTGACCATCGTCGTCGACGCCAAGGACACGGGAGACGCCAACAGCACGGCGGACACGAAGGCCGCCGCGCGCACGATCGCCGACAGGATCGCCGCCACCAAGGGCGTCGTATCCGTCTCGCCGCCCCGCCTCAACGCCGCGGGCGACACCGCGGTCTTCTCGGCCACCCCGGCCACCGCCCCCACCGACGAGAAGACCAAGGACCTGGTGCGCACCATCCGCGCCGAACGGCCCGCGCTCGAGTCGGCCACCCATGCGAGCTTCGAGGTCACCGGCTCCACCGCGGTGAACATCGACGTGGCCCAGAAGGTGCAGGACGCGCTGATCCCGTACCTCGCGGTCGTGGTGGGCCTCGCCTTCCTGCTTCTGCTGGTGGTCTTCCGGTCCCTCCTCGTGCCCCTCAAGGCGGCCGCCGGCTTCCTGCTGTCGGTGCTCGCGGCCTTCGGCGCGGTGGTCGCGGTGTTCCAGTGGGGCTGGGGCGCGAGCCTCCTCGGCGTCGAGCAGACCGGCCCGATCATGAGCCTGATGCCGATCTTCCTGGTGGGCATCGTCTTCGGTCTCGCCATGGACTACGAGGTCTTCCTGGTCACCCGCATGCGCGAGGCGTACGTCCACGGGGACCGGCCCGGCCAGGCGATCGTCACCGGGTTCCGGCACAGCGCCAGGGTGGTGGTGGCGGCCGCGCTGATCATGATGGCCGTGTTCTCCGGATTCGTGGGCTCCGCCGAATCCATGATCAAGATGATGGGGTTCGGTCTGGCCATTGCCGTCCTGTTCGACGCGTTCGTGGTCCGTATGGCGCTCGTGCCCGCCGTCCTCGCGCTGCTCGGCGACCGCGCCTGGTGGCTGCCGCGCTGGCTGGACAAGGTGCTGCCGAACATCGACGTGGAGGGCGAGGCGCTCAGCCGCCGCTCACCCGTCGCCGCGGTCCCGGCCCCCGACACCACGTCGGAGCGGGAATCGGCACGCGTCTGACCCGACACCGCCCCGTGCCCACCAGGGCCGCCCGTGGCCACGTCCCGGGCGGCCCTGTCGGCCGTTCGCCATGTCGTCCACCATGGACCCAGGCCCACCCCGGAGACCCCGATGACCAGCAGCTTGGAGCGCTATACGGAGCGCCATCACCGCGCCTTCGACCTGATCGTGGCCGGGGTGCTGTTCGGCCTCGTCGTCCTCGGCGCCGCGCTCAGCACGCCGGGCACCACGCAGCCGACGCTGGGTCCGGCCGTGCTCCTCGGGGGCATCTCCTGCGCCGCACTGGTGGGCTGCCGCAGCCACCCGCGCACCGCCCTCGCCGTGACGGCGGTCTGTGCCGCGGCCGCGAGCGCGGTCGGCTATCTGCTCACGCCCCTGCTGCTGGCCCCGGCGATGACGGCGCTCTACTGGCTGGCGACGCTCGCCGAACGGAAGATCAGCTACGCCTACTGCCTTGCCACCATCGCCGCCCTGGTGACCACCGCGATGATCGCCGACCCCGGCCACCACGCGCTGGTGCTCAAGACCATCGGCCCGGCCGTGTGGCTGCTGCTGCCCGTCGCCGCCGGCCGCGCCGTCCGGATGCGGCGCGCCTATATGGACGCCGTCATGGATGCTGCGCAGGCCCGCGCCGAACACGCCGAGCGCACCCGCGAGGAGGAGGCGCGACACCGGGTCGCCGAGGAGCGTATGCGCATCGCCCGCGAGCTGCACGACGTGGTCGCCCACCACTTGGCCCTGGCCAACGCCCAGGCGAGCACGGCCGCGCATCTCGCCCGTAACCACCCCGACCAGGCCCATAAGATCCTCACCGGCCTGGCCTCCACCACCTCCTCCGCGCTCCGTGAACTCAAGGCCACTGTCGGCCTGCTGCGCCGTACGGACGACCCGGACGCGCCTCTGGAACCCAGCCCCGGACTCGACCGGCTCCCCGAGCTGACCGACGCTTTCGCCTCCGCCGGGCTCCCGGTCACGGTCACCACGCGCGGCGAGCCGCGGCGGCTCTCCCCGGGAGTGGATCTGACCGCGTTCCGGATCGTGCAGGAGGCTCTGACCAACGTCACCAAGCACGCCGCCGCGCACACCGCGCACGTACGGCTCGACTACGCCCGCGACCGGCTGACCATCAGCGTCACCGACGACGGAACCACCACGGCCGCCACGGCCACCGAGGCCACCGCGGCGCCGGCGCCCGGACACGGCTTCGGTCTCATCGGCATGCGCGAGCGCGCCCATTCGGTGGGCGGCGCCCTCACCGCGGGCTGCCGCCCGGAGGGCGGCTTCGAGGTCACCGCCGAACTGCCGCTGCACCCCGACGGCCCGCCGCCCTCCCCGGAACCGGAGGTACGGCAGACCTGACGCGCACCGGTACGGGTCACGCGCATTGCGCCCTGGGTCAACGACTGTGCGCTCGCCGTCAATGCCCTCCGGCCGGGCCTGCGCGAAACTCGACGCGCCCCTGCCTCACGTGAACCTGCCTCACGTGAACCTGACCCACTGAACCTGACCCACCCTGGAGTGACTGCGCGGTGCGGATCGTCTATGCCGACGGCAAGACCGAGCGGGAAATGGAACTGCGTGTCGGCCGGCCGAACGCCACGCTGGCCGACCTCGCCGCGGCTTTGGACATTCCGGCCAGCGGGCTGAGCATCGACGGCCGGACCGCGCCACCGGAGACGGGTCTTGGCGAATCCGGCCTCGCCCACGGATCGCGGGTGGCCCGCGCGGGCTGGGGCTCGGCCGGCGGGCCGCGGGTGTCGGCAGCCGTGCTGCGGGTGGTCGGCGGTCTTGAGGCCGGGCGCAGCGTTCCGCTGCGGGTGGGCAGGACGGTCATCGGCCGGGGCGCCGAGGCGGATGTGCGCGTCGTGGCCACGGGGGTGTCCCGACTGCACGCCGCCCTTGAGATCTCGGCCGACGGGCAGGTGCACATCACCGACCTGGACACGGTCAACGGCACCGACGTATCCGGTGAGCGGATCTCCAAGGCCGTCCGGCTCCAGCCCGAGGACCTGGTCTCGCTGGGTGGCGAGGTGATGGTGCGCGTCCTGCCGCAGGACCGGCTCGGCCCCGTACAGCGGGTCAACCCGGTCCGGGAGGTGGGGCCCGGTGGCACCCTGCCGTTCAACCGCCCGCCGCGCGGCGGCAGGCCTGGCGACCCGCCGCTGATCGCCGCGCCGTCGTCGCCACCGAGCGCGAACAAGGCGCCGTTCTCCATCGCCAGCATGCTCGGTCCGCTGGTCATGGCCGGTGCGATCGTCGGCATCACCCGCGACATCCGCTATGCGGCCATCGCGGCGCTCACCCCGCTGATGTTCGTGGGGAACTTCCTGGAGGAGCGGCTGCGGGGCCGCTTCACCTTCCGGCGTGGAATGCGGGATCACACCGCCCGGGTCAAGGAGTTCGAGCAGGCCGTGGCCGCGCGCCATGCGGCGGAGATCCGTACCCGCCGGGCGGCCCACCCCGACCCGGCGGAGGTGGTCCGCCGGGCGACCGCTCCGGGGGTCGCCCTGTGGGAACGGCGCCCGGGCGCCCCGGACTTCCTCAAGACGGTGGTCGGCACGGCCGATCTGCCCTGGAACCCGCCGCTGGACACCGACTCCTCGGAGCCGGCGCCGGAGGTGGCGGACATCGTGGGCGCGCGGTGTGTGCTGCCACAGGTGCCGGTCGTGGTCGGAGTGTCGGCCGGTGAGGCGGTGGGGTTCGAGGGGGACCGCCGGGCGGCCCTCGGCGTCGCCCGGTCCCTGCTGTGTCAGGCGTTGGTGGGGAGCGGGCCGGCCGATGTGACGCTGGCGGTGTTCGCCGACCCGGAGCGGCTGGCGGACTGGGACTGGACGAAGTGGCTGCCGCACGGCGCGGATCCGCAGTCGGGGACGTCGCGGCTGGTGGCGGTCGGGCCGGAGCAGGCCGACACGCTGGCCCGCGGTCTGCTGGCCGCCGCGCCGCGGCGTGCGGAGGGCGGCGCCGGGCCGGTGCTGCTGGTGGTCGTGGACGGCGCCACGCTGCTGGAGGGCCGGCCCTGTCCGCTGCGGGACCTGCTCGCCGACCGCACCCTGCGCTGCGGTGCCCTGGTGCTCACCACCCGGCTGCCCGCCCTGTGCACCTCGGTGGTCACCGCCGCGCCCGAGGGCCGGGGGCGGGTGCGCGACGTGGCCTCCGACGAGGTGGTGCCGGATGTGCTGCTGGGCGGTATGCCGGTCGACGAGGCGCGCGCCACCGCCAGGGCGCTGGCCCGCTTCGAGGACCCGGAGCTACGGGTCGAGGGCGCCGGGCTGCCGGACCGTATCTCCCTGCTGCCGCTGCTGGACCTGACCGCCGTCTCCGGGGCCGAGGTCGGTGGGCGGTGGAAGACGCGGGCCCCGGCCCTGCGGGTGCAGGCCGTGCTCGGGGTCAGCGAACGGGACCTGTTCACCGTGGACCTCGACGACGACGGGCCGCACGCGCTGATCGCCGGGACCACCGGCTCCGGCAAGAGCGAACTGCTGCGCACCCTCATCGCGAGCATGGCCACGGACGCCGACCCCGAGCATCTGACCTTCGCGCTGGTGGACTACAAGGGCGGTGGCGCCCTGGACGAATGCGCCGAACTCCCGCACACCGTCGGCCTGGTCACCGACCTCGACGAGCAGCTGAGCGAGCGCGCCCTGCGCTGTCTGGACGCCGAACTGCGCCACCGCGAACGGCTGCTGCGCGAGGTGGGCCTGAGCCATATCCGCGACTACCAGCGGCTGCGCGACACCGGGGACGGGGACGGGGACATGGAGCCGATGCCCCGGCTCGCCGTGGTGATCGACGAGTTCGCCACGCTGGTCAAGGCCCTGCCGGACTTCGTCGACTCGCTGGTGAGCATCGCGCAGCGCGGACGCACCCTCGGCGTCCACCTGATCATGGCCACCCAGCGGCCGGCCGGCTCGGTCAACGACGCCATCAAGAACAACGTCAAACTCCGTATCGCGCTGCGGCTTGAGAGCACCGGGGACTCACAGGACGTCATCGACAGTTCGGCCTCGGCCGGGATCGGCACCCGCCAGTGGGGCCGCGCCTACTACCGGCTCAGCGCGCGCGAGGTGCTGCCGGTGCAGACCGCGCTGTCCACCGGGGTCACCCCGCAGGCGGCGGTGACCGCCCCGGTGACGATCGCACCGTTCATCCTGGGCATGCCGGTGCTGACGGCGGCCACCGACGGCGCGGAGGGCGAGACCGATCTACGGCGGCTGGTCACCGCCGCGCGACAGGCCGCCGACCTGTCCGGATTCGCCCCGCCACGGCGGCCCTGGCCCGATCCGCTGCCCAAAGTGCTGCACCGCGCGGACCTCCCCGCGGTCGCCGAACAGGGTCTGCACACCGAGGCCGCCGGCCTGCCCGCCTGGGCGCTCGCCGACGACCCCGACCGGCAGCGGCAGTACGCGGTCGGCTGGGACCCGGCCGCCGGAAACATCGTGGTCTACGGGGGTGGTGGCGCGGGCACCTCCACCGCCCTGGCCGCGCTCGCCCTGTCCGTCGCCGGCTCCTGCCCGCCCGACCGGCACCACATCTTCGCCCTCGACCTCGGCGCGGGCGACCTGGCCCCGCTGGCCGCCCTCCCGCACACCGGCGCCCACATCGGGTCCGGCGAACGCGAGCGGCAGATCCGGCTGATCAAGCTGTTGCGCCGGGAGCTCGACGCACGCAAGGCCCGCGGCCCGGCCGGCTCCCCGGACTGGCTGGTGCTGCTGGACAACCTCGGCGCCCTGCTCTCGGACTTCGACAAGGACGTGGCGGGGATGAACCTGATCGAGGAGCTCGCCCGCGTCTACGCCGACGGCCCCGCGGTCGGCATCAGGTTCGCGGTCAGCGCCGACCGCTCCGGCGCCGTACCGACGGCCTGGTCCGCCCTGACCCAGACCAAGCTGCTGCTGCGGCTGGCCGACCCCGGCGAGTACGGATACTTCGACGTACCGCGCAACGCGGTCCCCAGCTATGTGCCGGGCCGGGCGCTCGTGGCCGCCAACCGGCAGGTGATCCAGATCGGCTGGCCGGGCGAGGACCTGGCCGCCGCCGTCGCGGAAACCGCCGCCCGGTGGACCGGCGCCCAGCGCAGCGCCCCCGAGGTCGGCCTGTTGCCCACCGACGTCCCCGCCACCGCCCTCACGGCACCGGCCCAGACCGCCACGGACCCCTGGTGGCTCCCCGTCGGCCTGGACTCCGACACCCTCGGCTGCGCCGGACTACGGCTGTACGAACGCGAACACGCCCTG
Source organism: Streptomyces milbemycinicus (assembly GCF_002154605.1). GTDB lineage: Bacteria > Actinomycetota > Actinomycetes > Streptomycetales > Streptomycetaceae > Streptomyces > Streptomyces milbemycinicus. Next base: position 23,010 of record NZ_MUNE01000110.1, read on the forward strand.
ATCGCCGGGCCGCAGCGGTCCGGCCGCAGCACGGCCCTGTGCACACTCGCCCGTCTCGTAACGGCCTCGGCGTCCACCGACACCCCGACCACGGTCGTCGGCTTCGCCCCGCGCCGCTCCCCACTGCGGGACCTGCCCGGTCTGACCGCCCTGGCCACCACGTACGACGACCTGGAACAGACCCTCACGGCACTCCCCCCAGGCCGGCCCGTACTCCTCCTGGCCGACGACGTCGACACGGTGGAGGACGAACGCGGCTTCCTGGAACAGTGGCTCTCCTTCCCCGCCACCGGCCACCACATGATCGCCGCCGGCCGCGCCGACACCCTGCGCCGCTCCTACGGCCACTGGACCCAACGCACCCGCGACAGCCGCTGCGGCGTCCTCCTGTGCCCCGACCACGACCTCGACGGCGATCTGCTGGGCACACAGCTGCCCCGCCACGACCGCATGGCACCGCTGCCGGGACGTGGCTACCTCGTCGTGGACGGCGTGGCGGCGGGGGTGCAGGTGGCGAACTGAACCATCAACACGGGCTTATGGAGTCTTGCACCGAGCGCATATGCACTGTGCGCTCCAGATCAATGACACGGCGAAGCCCGGGACCGGAGAATTTCGCGATAAGTCACAACTCCGGGACCGATCAAGAAACAGGAGAAACACCATGGCAGATGACAAGATTTCAGTCGACCCCGTCGCACACCAGGCGAGCAGCAAGTTCCTGAGCATCATCGGCGGCGGCTTCCAGGATGCCATCAAGCAGCTCTCCGACGCCGGGACCACCCTGAGCGACCCGAACCACTGGAGCGGCCCGTACGCCGCCCAGTTCCGTTCTTCCTGGAGCAGCGCCCAGACCGACCTGAACAAGATCAGGCACTCCCTGGACGAGTTCCAGAGGAAGTTCGACACGGTCCTGAGGAACATCTCCGCCGCCGGCGGCCAGCACCAGCGCTGACCGCCCCGGAGCGTCACAGCAGGAACTCCCTAAGGAAACTCCCATGTCTGAGAGGGACCCGGTCCACCCCTGGACCGGAGAGCTGAGCAGCGCCGACCTCGAACGCCTCGGCGCGGAACCGCTACGGCGGTCGGACCCGGTGGCGATCGGGCCCTACCGGGTGCTGGCGCGCCTGGGTGGCGGGGGGATGGGCCGGCTCTACCTCGGGCGGGAAGCGGGCGTGGAGGGGGAGGCCGCGGCCCCGTACGGGGCCGGGGCGCTGGTGGCCGTCAAGGTCATCCGGCCGGAGCACGCCGAGGACCCGAGGTTCCGGCGCCGGTTCGAGCGCGAGGTCGAGGTCGTACGGCGGGTCCACGGGAAGTACACCGCGGGGCTGGTCGCTTCGGGCTTCGACGAGGAGGAGCGGCTGTGGATGGTCACCGCGTACGTCCCGGGGCCGAGCCTCGACGACACGGTGCGCCGCTTCGGCCCGTTCCCCGCTCCGGTCGTATGGCGGCTGGCGGACGAGATCGGGGAAGCGCTCGCCACGCTCGCCGCCGCCGGGATCGTCCACCGCGATCTCAAGCCGTCCAACGTCCTGCTGGGCGCCGACGGGGCGCGGGTCATCGACTTCGGGGTCGCCCACACCACTGACGCCAGCGTGCTCACCATGACGGGTCAGCACGTGGGCACCCCGGCGTTCATGTCCCCCGAGCAGGCCGACGGCAGGGAGGCGGGCACCGCCTCGGACGTCTTCTCGCTCGGCTCGGTGCTGGCACACGCGGCCACCGGCAGAACGCCGTTCGGCGAGGGTTCGACGGCCGATGTCATCCACCGCGTGGTCTACTCGCCGCCCAGCGCGGATGTGCTCGCCAAGGTGACGGAGTCCGATCCGGCCCTGGCGGAGTTGATCGGCCGGTGTCTGGACAAGAGCGCGGAGGGACGGCCGAGCCCGCAGGAAGTCGTCGACACGGCGCGGCAACACGCACCGGCCCAGGAGTGGCCGGCGTCGCTCGCCGAGCTGATCGGGGCCCGCTCCGCATGGAGCGGGCTCGCCGCCGCGGTGTCGCCGATGGAACAGCTGACGATCCTCCGCCGCGGCGCCCCGGAGCGTACGCTCAAGCCGGCGCCGCCCAAGAGCCGCCGGGGCCTGGTGTGGGCCGCGGTGGGGACCGTCACCGCAGTGGCCATCGGGGTGGTGGCCTTCGCCGTACCGGGGATGGGCTCGTCGGACGACGGCAGGAAGCAGGTGGCCGCGACGGCCTCGAAGTCCGCACACCACCCGCGGGCGTCGAAGTCATCCGCGGCGAAGCACTCGGCGAAGCCGTCGCCGAGCGCGACGTCCGCCCCCGCGAACCCACAGGGTGGTGGCGGTGGCAACGGCGGTGGGTCCGACGAGACCCAGCCCCCTGCCGAACAGAAACAGCCGACCAGGACCATCACCAAAATCATCACTGCCACCCCGAACCAGCCCAAGCAGACGCAGCCTCCGCCCAAGACCTCGCAGCCGAAGCCGTGGAAGTCCTGCCAGTACTACTCCGGCACCGCGCTCACCCAGCAGGGCAGCAGGGGAGCGGCCGTCCGCCAGGTGCAGTGCATCCTCAAGGCCCGCAAATACGACATCGGGCCCCACGGCATCGACGGGCAGTTCGGCCCCGACACGAAGGCAGCGGTCATAGCCTTCCAGCGGGATCACAACCTCCATCGCGACGGCCAAGTGGGAGAGGACACCTGGCCGGCGCTCCGCGCCTGAGCGCAAATGCCATCGAACGCTGTGGCTGAGCCGGCGGTCCCCCGCCGGCTCAGCCACAGCACCACTGGCGACCGCTACCGCTACCGGACCCCGTTACCGGACCCCCGCGGGCACACCCTCGCGCCTGCGGTACTCGCCCGGCGTGATCCCGTACTCCTTCTTGAAGGCCCGGTTGAACACCGCCGCGTCCTGGAAGCCCCACCGGGCCCGGATCACCGCCATGCTCTGCCCCGCAAGGCACGGGTCCGTCAGATCGGCCCGGCAGCTCTCCAGCCGCCGCTCCCGGACGAAGCCTCCCACCGTCTGCTCGTCCTGCCGGAACAGGTGGTGCAGATAGCGGACCGAGATATGGTGCGCGGCCGCGATCGTCGTCGGCGACAGATCGGGATCGCTGAGGTTGCGGTCGATGTACGTCTTGATCTCCCTCAGGAGCGCCACCTGCCGCGGCAGTCGCGCCGCATCGTCCAGTACGTCGGTCACACTGCTGAGGAACGCCACCGCCAGGTCGACCGCGGCGCGCCCGACCCAGGTCGCCTGCGGGATGTCCACTGCCGCGGCGGGTCCGGCCAGCCCCTCCAGGAATCGCGCGAGAAGGGCCGCCGGGCCCGAGTCCGAGGGCACCGGCCGCGCCACCAGGCCGCGCAGCGCGTGGTGCGGCAGCGACAGCGCGCTGCCCGGCAGATGCAGGACCATCGCCCGGGGCGGTCTCGCCCGGTCGGCCGCCGCCGCGTCGAACGGCTCCCATGGGTCCCACAGCACGAGTTGGCCTGGCTCCAGACGGATGGCGCCGGACCCCCGGCCCAGCGTCAGCGGCCCGTCGGACACCAGGACCAGCCGCCACCCCCGCGGATCGCCGCTCCGGGCGAGCAGCGAAGACAGTGCGGGAAAGCACAGCACGGACAGCCGCACCGGCCCCAGCTCCAGCTCGGCCCGGTGCCCGGGCCGACCAGGATCGCTTGTCGAGAAGGCAGTCGCCGTCGGCTGCCGTGAGCGCAAGAGCGATTGCGATGTAATGATGTTGCCTTTCCCCTATTTTGTCCCGCCCGCTGCGGCTCGCCCGGCAGCGCGCCGAAGCACTCGGTCGAGGGGGTCATGGGACCGGGCCCCGGTGTGCGCCGGGCGATGTGCCGCAGCGGGCGCGGCAGGCACGGCATGACCACGGCGCACCAAAGGGGGCGCGCCAACACCATTGCCTGCTCAACGAGTCTGCCGAGGTGGTGCGGGACTGTCCTTAGCGTTGGGCGCCAGCCGCTTAGCGCTGGACGCCAGTCAGGTGCCGGAAGTCCTTGGGCGGCATGCCGTAGGCGGCACGGAAGGCGCGCGTGAAGTCGGCCGCCCGGCGAAACCCCCAGCGGGCGGCGATGGCGTGGATGGGCCGCATACACAGCGCCGGATCGGCCAGCTCGCGGCGGGCCTGCTCCAGCCGCTGGTGGCGGATGTACGCGGAGACCGTCGTCTTCTGGTGGCGGAAGAGACGGTGCAGGGAACGGACCGAGATGTGCTGAGCCGCCGCGATCTGCTCGGGGCTCAGCTCGGGGTCGGCCAAGTGCTGATGGATATAGCCGCGGACGCGCATGGCCAGGGCGTGGTGAAAAGTCTCCGGCGGGCCTTGGGCGCCCCGCTGCTGGGCGAGCAGGGCGGTGGCCAGGTCGAGCGCGATGGCGCCCAACCGCGCGGAGTCCGACGGTCCGTAGGGCGTGGTGTCGGTGACCAGGCCGGTGACGAACTGGGCGAGCAGGGCGCCCATCCCGGTCCGCCCCGGCAGCCTCATCGCGAACTGCCGCTCGGCCAGGCCGCCCGGCAGCGGCAGCACCGCCCGCGGGATCAGCATCTCCGCGGCCGAGACCGTACCGTCGGTCGCGTCCAGTTGCCCCCGATAGGGATGCGAACTGCTCACCAGCGCCAGGTCGCCCCGCCCGGCCACAACCTCCTGGCCGCCCTGGGCGACCCCCACGCGCCCGGCCAGGGGCACCGAGAGGTGGTAGATCTCCGGGTCGGACTGCCTGATCAGCGCCGGGGTCCGGAAGGACTCCAGAGGCGGGCACGAGAACACGGAAACCTGGACGACACCGAGGTCCAGCACCCGCAGCGTGCCGCGGAAGTCGGCCGCGTGCTCCGTACGGATGACATGGGGCGAGTGACTTGCGAACGCCAGACCGCGCCAACTCTCGAACCGCTCCGCCACGGGTAGTTCATCACCCCGAAATAACGTCTCGATCATTCTCCGTGCCTCCCCCGTAGGTCCTGATGCCTCTGGCCGCCACGTCCTGACGGCTGACGGCCTGGCCCCGACTCGTAGCGAGTCTGGACGGCGATCGAGTTGTTGCGCAGCCCCGAATCATCGCGCGCAACAATCCTGACCTCGGCTGATCGCACCGAACTGGGGTCGGTACCCTCATCCGGAATGCCGTGAGGTCCTGGTACGGGGGTAACTGCGCGTGGGGTTTGGAGACTTCGTTCCGGATGGGGTCAAGGACTGGGTCGAGGATCGGGTCGAGGACGTCGGTGAGGCCATCGATGACGCGGGGGACTGGACGGGCGACCGGCTGGATGACGTCGGCTGGGAGAGCGGTGCGGACTGGGTCCGGGACAAGTCGGATGCGGCGGCGGACGCGCTGGGCGCGGATGTCGACGAGATGCAGTTGGGGGAGAGCGAGGATCCGAAGAAGCTGATCCATGGCAGTTCGTCGAAGCTGCGCTCAACGGCCGGCCATCTCACGGACTTCAAGACCGCGTTCAACAATGTGGGCAAGGGGTTGCGGGGGCTTGGTTCGCGGTCGTTGAAGGGGAAGGCGGCGGACTCGTTCCGGGAGAGCGTGTCGGTCGAGCCGAGGAAGTGGTTCACGGCGGCGGACGCGTGTGAGAAGGCGTCGGGGGCGCTGGAGCGGTTCGCGGGGACGGTGGAGTGGGCGCAGGGTCAGGCGGAGGAGGCGATCCGGCGCTATAAGAAGGGCAAGAAGGCGTCGGAGGACGCCCGCTCGGCGCATAACGACACGGTGGGCGCGTACAACAGGGCGGTGGAGGCGTACAACGCGCTGCCGGCCGATAAGCGGGATCCTGTCTCGCTGCCGGACAAGCCGGGCGCGTTCCATGATCCGGGGGCGGCCGATATGAAGGCGGCGCAGGACTTGTTGGCGGAGGCGCGGCGGCAGCGGAACGAGGCGCAAGGGGTGGCGAAGACGGCGGTGGAGGCGGCGCGGGACGCCGCGCCGAAGAAGCCGTCGTACGCGAAGCAGGTGTCGGACGGGCTGGAGGGCCTGAACCTGGATGCGGGTCATTTCCTGGGTGGTGTGGTGAAGGGGACGGCGGGGCTGGTGAATTTTGCCCGGTCGGTGAATCCGATGGACCTGTACAACCTCACCCATCCTGCCGAGTATGTGACGAATCTCAGCAGCACGGCTGCTGGTCTGCTGCGGATGGCCAATGACCCGGGGGCGGCGCTCAAGGGTATGTGGGATGCGTTCCAGAAGGATCCGTCGGAGGGTCTTGGGCGTTTGGTGCCGGAGTTGATCGGGACGAAGGGTCTGGGGGGTGCGAGGGCGGCGGTCGCGGCTGCTGAGCGGTTGCCCGCGACTTTGGCCCGGGCGGAGCGGCCGGGGTTGCAGACGCTGGCCAGGGATGGGGCGGCGCCGCATGCGACGCCGGATGGGGCGAAGACCGCCGGGGGTACGGATCCGGTGGACTTGGCGTCGGGGCGGATGTATCTGCCGCAGCGGGATGTGGTGTTGCCGGGGGCGTTGCCGCTGGTGTTCGTGCGGCGGGTGGAG
>NZ_MUNE01001099.1 GCF_002154605.1 Streptomyces milbemycinicus
CGAAGCCGCACTCACTGCCGCGCGCACCCAGCTACCGCATCCAGGCCCCCGCGGTCATCTACGTGAACGGCGACACCACCGAATACATTTGGGCAGGCCTCCGCGAAGAGAACTTTGGACAGCAACCCCCTGCGGACCTGCCCCGCCCTGCCTCCTGGCTACCCGGACACGGGCTTCCTCGATCCCAGCGACCACTCGCCATCGTCCGCACCATAAAACGACCTCGAACGCATCGGACGGCCGACCGGCGCGTACGTTTGGGAGAAGGACGGACAATGGGGCAGGACCAAGACCACCGAAAGTCCGTTTCAGCTTGTGTCGGATGACGGCACGAGCTACCTACCCGACTTCCTTCTCGCCATCGTGCCACGCCCCTGGGCCGCCGGCCCCCGGCCGATTCGGTTCGGACTCCTCGCGATTCGCCCAGAAAGCTGAAAAAGGCAGGGAAAGAACGGATACGCGCACACAGTCGTACGCCTCACCGTCATCCCCACCTCGGATGACGCCGATGCCGACCTCGCCGGAAAGACGGGTGTCGTCCTCATCAGTCAGGGCGTCAGCTGGGACGGCCGGCAAACCGAACCCACCCCCTCCGGCAGGCGAAAAAAATCGACACAGGCCACCCCTATTACCGGCACAGCTGTGAAGAGCCAGAAGCCTCGCGCTCAAGCCTACTGTCACGTCCAACTTGGGCTGATACGCCCTAAGTGCTGTCCCGTAAATGATCTACGGCACGCCGGTTGACCAGCGTCACTGCCCCTCACTCGGTCAGCGTGAGGTCGTGCAGGCGGGCGATGCCGAGCATGGCGTGGTGGATGCCGTCGCCTTTCATGCGGCAGTCGCGGAGGACCTTCCAGATCTTCATACGGGCGAAGGCGTGCTCAACGCGGGCGCGGGCCTTGCGGTGCGAGCGGTTGTACTCCTCTTCCCAGTCCGGGAGTTCGACCTGGCCGCGTTCGCGGCG
>NZ_MUNE01001100.1 GCF_002154605.1 Streptomyces milbemycinicus
GCGCCTGGGCGGCCGGCCGCCGCGCCTCCTGGGTCTGGTGGTCGAAGTGGTCACCCGCCGCCGGATCTTCCTGCCCATGACCCGGGTGACCAGCGTCGAGTCCGGCCAGGTCATCACCACGGGCGTGGTCAACATGCGGCGCTTCCAGCAGCGCCCGACCGAGACCCTGGTGCTCGGCGAGCTGCTGGACCGCACCGTACGGCTGGTGGAGACGGACGAGCAGGTCACGGTCCTCGACGTGGCCATGGCACAGCTGCCCGCGCGCCGGGACTGGCAGATCGACAAGGTCTTCGTACGGCGTGGCAGGTCGGGCGCGCTGCGGCGGCGCGGCGAGACGCTGACCGTCGACTGGTCCGCGGTCACCGGCTTCTCCCTCGAGGAGCAGGGGCAGGGCGCGGAGAATCTGCTGGCCACCTTCGAGCAGCTGCGCCCCGCCGACCTCGCCAATGTGCTGCACCACCTCTCCGCGAAGCGGCGCGGCGAAGTGGCCGCGGCGCTGGACGACGAACGGCTCGCCGACGTCCTGGAGGAGCTGCCGGACGACGACCAGGTCGAAATCCTCGGCAAGCTCCAGGAGGAGCGCGCGGCCGACGTCCTGGAGGCGATGGCCCCGGACGACGCGGCCGATCTGCTCTCCGAGCTCCCCGAGGAGGACAAGGAGCGACTGCTGGCCCTGATGCGGCCGCGGGACGCGGCGGACATGCGGCGGCTGATGTCGTACGAGGAGGGCTCGGCGGGCGGGCTGATGACGCCCGACCCGATCGTGCTGCGCCCCGACGCGACGGTCGCGGACGCCCTCGCGCGCGTACGCAACCGGGATCTGACCCCCGCGCTCGCCGCGCAGGTGTATGTGTGCCGGCCGCCGGACGAGACGCCGACCGGCCGCTATCTGGGCCTGGTGCACTTCCAGCGGCTGCTGCGGGAGCCGCCGTACACGCTCGTCGCCTCGGTCGTCGACACCGATCTGCAGCCGCTGCGGCCGGAGGCCCTGCTGCCCGGGGTGACCAGCTATCTGGCCACG
>NZ_MUNE01001101.1 GCF_002154605.1 Streptomyces milbemycinicus
ACCTGGGCACCCGCTTCCCGGGTGGTGACCGCCTTGACCACCACTCCGCCGGGAAGCGGGTGCCCAGGTGCTGAACGACCCACGGTTCTCCAAGAGCCTCCGGCACTGGGGTGCCCACCAGCGCGGGGAGATCCCCGCCGAGTGGCCGCTGCTCTTCATCCTGGAGGGCGAGGGGCTGCTCAACTCCGACGGCGACCTCCACCGCCGGCTGCGGCAGCCCGTTCAGCGCGCCTTCTCCCCGCGCCGGGTGCGGGAGTTGCGCCCGCGTATCGAGGCGGTCACCGACCGGCTGCTGGCCGCCCTGGACGATGTTGCTCCGGGTCAGGAGACCGATCTGCAGTCCCGTTTCGCGCTGCCGCTTCCCCTGGACGTCATCTGCTATCTGCTCGGCGTGCCCGAGGAGGGCGGTCTGCGCGAGGAGCTGCACGTGCTGTCGGCGGCCGCGTTGAGCAACGACGCCGGGGCCGAGGAGCTCCAGCGCACGATGGCGGAGCGCTTCCCGGCCACCCTGATGTCGATAATCGAGCGCAAGCGCGCCAGCGGCGACCACGACGACCTCACGATGGACCTGGTCGAGGCCATGGACCAGGGTGAGCTGACGGTGCCGGAGGTGATCGGCAACCTGGTGGTCACCGTCATCGGCGGCCACGAGACCACGGTGACCCTGATCTGCCACGCAGTGCGGGGGCTGTTGACACACCCCGAGACCCTGGCCGCCGCCAGGGCCCGGCAGGAGGCGGGCGAGGACCCGTGGCCGGATGTGGTGGAGGAGGCCCTGCGCTGGGAGTCCCCGGTGCGCGCCCTGCTGTTCCGCTACGCCACCGAGGATGTGCCCGTGGTGGGCGGCGGCGTCGTCCGGGAGGGAGAGGCGGTGCTCCTCCCCCTCGCGACCATCAACCGCTGCCCCCACGCCTTCTCCGAGCCCGACCGGTTCGACCCCGACCGGCCGGACGCCTCCCGCCACCTCTCCTTCGGCTACGGCGCCCACCGGTGCCCCGGGGCGTCCCTGGCCAAGGTGGAGGCCGAGATCGCCCTGCGGCGGCTGTTCGAGACCTTCCCGGATATCGCCCTCGCCCAAAGGCCCGCTCCGCGCGCCGCTTCGCTGGGCATGAACAGCTACCGGGAACTGCCGGTCGTTCTGCGCCCCGCCACCGTCTGAGCGGGCTGGTACCTCACTCCTGGACCCGCTCGGTGTTCTCGAACCGCACCACCGAGACACTGAGCGGCGCCACCTCGAGGGTTGCCCCGGTCTTCGCCCCGGAGATCAGGTCGAGCCCGTCCGCCGCGAGCCGGACCTCGGCGGGTTGCGTCTCGGAGTGGTTCAGCAGGAACAGGAACTCCGCGTCGTCGCCGACGCGCCTGACCGCCTCCAGGTGTCCGGGCGCGGCGGCGACGAGCGGGGAGACCCCCGCCGCCGCCACCGCCTCGAGCAGGGTGTCGCGCAGCGCACCGGGTTCGAGGCGGGTGCCGAGGTACACGACGCGGCCCCGGCCGACCGCGTTGTCCAGGATCGCGGGCCGTCCTTCCAGGTGGCCGGAGGCGTAGGTGGCGAGCACCCGCGCGGTTTCGGGGTGGATGCTGTCCTGCCACCAGTCGGCGGTCCGGGTGGTCCCGTCGGCGAAGGTCACCGCAAAGGTCTCGTCGCCGCGTGCGGGCCAGTACTCGTCGATGTACGCGCCGATGAGGCCGCGGAAGGCCCCGGGGTAGGCGGGCTGCCTGACCTGGTTGTTCGCGTCGACGACCCCGGAGAAGAACGAGCAGACGAGCGTCCCGCCCCCTTCGACGAAGCGGGTGAGTGCGTCGGTGAAGCGGTCGTCGACGAGGTAGGCGTTCGGCACGACGACGACCTTGTACGGGCTGAGGTCGGAGCCGAAGTGCACCATGTCCACCGCGTGGTGTGCTTCCAGGAGCGGCTGGTAGTGGTCGGTGGCGATCTGGGTGTAGTCGAAGTCGTTGCGCGGCAGCCCGTGCGTCTCGGTCAGCCCCCACCAGGCGTTCCAGTCGAACAGCACGGCGATCTCGGCGCTCGACCGGGCGCCCACCGCCTCGGCGATCCTCGGCAGCTCACCGCCGAGTGCTTCGATCTCCTGCCAGGTGCGGGAGGCGGTGCCGGAGTGGGGCAGCATCGCGGAGTGGAAACGCTCATGGCCGCCGCGGCTCGCGCGCCACTGGAAGTACAGGACGCTGTCGGCGCCGTGGGCGATGGCCTGGTAGGAGCCGAGGCGCATATGGCCGGGCCGCTTGACGTTGTTCACCTTCCACTGCGACACGCTGCTGGCCGCCTGCTCCATGAGGACCCAGGGCTCGCCGCGCAGTGAACGCATGAGGTCGAAGTTCAGCGCGGCGGAGATATGGGCGTCGTCGTGGCCGGGGTTGGGGTAGATGTCCAGCGCCACGGCGTCCTGCTCAGGCGCCCAGGTCCAGTAATCCGCATTCTTGTAGAAGCGCATGTAGTTGGTGAGGACCGGGATGTCGTCGCGGTAGGAGCGGACGATATCGCGCTCCATGACGAAACACTCGAGCAGCGCGTCCGAGACGAACCGCTTGAAGTCCAGGCGGCGGGTCGGGTTGGACCACGACCGCGGCACTTCCGGCGGGTTGATCTGGTCCCAGGAGGTGTAGACCTGGGACCAGAAGCGGGTGTACCAGGCGTCGTTGAGGGCGTCCAGGCTGCCGTACTTCCGCTGCAGCCAGCCGCGGAAGGCGACCGCGCTGGCCTCTCCGTACGAGGGCTGCCCGTATTCGTTGCTGATGTGCCACATCGCGAGGGCCGGGTGGTGGGAGTACCGCTCGGCCAGCGCCGTGGTGATCCGGGCCGCGTGTTCCCGGTAGCGGGGCGAGGCGGGGTCGAACTGCAGCCGGTTGCCGAAGCCGAAGCGCTCCCCGTCCTCCATGACCGGCAGGACCTCGGGGTGTTCATGGGTGAGCCAGACCGGCGGCGCCATGGTCGGGGTGGCCAGGTCGACGCTGATCCCGCCCGCGTGGAGGAGGTCCATCACCTCGTCCATCCACTCGAAGGTGAAGCGTCCCGGCTCGGGTTCGAGCGACGCCCACGCGAACACGCCCAGGGTGACCAGGTTGACCCCGGCGCGCCGCATGAGCTGGATGTCCTCGTCCCACACCGCCCGGTCCCACTGCTCGGGGTTGTAGTCCCCGCCGAAGGCGAAACCGCCGAGACGGTCGGTGATGCTGCGGGTGGTCATGGCTCTGCTTCTCCGGT
>NZ_MUNE01001102.1 GCF_002154605.1 Streptomyces milbemycinicus
ACGGCCTCCCGCACCACCGCCCTGCTGGTATTCAGCATCTGCGCCAGATCGTTCTCGGTGGGCAGCCGATCGCCCGCCACCAGACGGGCCTCGGCGATGAACTCGAGGATCCGCTCCGCGACGACTTCGTAACCGGGGCGATAGTCACGCCGCTGGTCCGAGCCGTTCGCCGCTGCCGCCTCGGTGTAAGAGACCTGCGCCGGCAAGGCCGCTTCGGCTGCGGGCGTGTCGTTCATCTGTCGTGCCTCCGGGGTGACTGCGACGAGGGCGGCTGATCGCTGTGGAGCCGTGCTCATCGTACCGCAGGCAACAATGAGTCGTACTCATTCGGAGATGGCTCCACGCCATAGAGTTCTACGACTAATCGTTATATTCACGGATCTATTGGACCTAGATCGGCCTCGACTTTGAGTCATCATCCATAAATCACTGAGAAGACAGCCACACACACCCTTGACGGATGCCTCGATAAGGCGGCTAATTTCTTCGGAGACGGCAGCGGAACAGCCGTCCGCAGTACCCGACGCCTGGCCGGGACGGTCCGGCGTCACCTCATCCGCGCCGCTGCTCTGCCGATCTGCTCGGGCCGCCCTGCAAACCCAGGAGAGTCGCACATGACCGTCAACAAGCCTTCGCTCAGCCAGGTAAGGGTGGTCAGAAAGAGACGTTCGGCATGGTTGGCCGGCTGCGCGGCCA
>NZ_MUNE01001103.1 GCF_002154605.1 Streptomyces milbemycinicus
CGCACTCATCCCTCTCGAACGCCTGCCGCTCACCCCCAACGGGAAGCTCGAACGCAACGCCCTCCCCGCTCGCGACTACACCCCATCCGCCACCGGACGTGCCCCACGCACACCACGCGAACAGACCCTGTGCACACTCTTCACCGACGTCCTCGCCACACCCAACGTCAGCATCGACGACAGCTTCTTCGATTTGGGTGGCGACAGCATTGTCTCGATCCAGCTCGTCGCCCGCGCACGCGCTGCCGGTCTGGTGTTCACGCCGCGGGATGTGTTCGAGTGTAGGACTGTGGAAGCTCTCGCCCAGATCGCCACAGAGCCTGGGGCCGAGGACGCGGGGAGCGGCATCCCCGGAGGTGGGGTGGGTGGTGTTGTTCTCACGCCGGTGGTGCATCGGTTGCGTGAGCTGGGTGGTGGGGTGGACCGGTTCAGTCAGGGTGTCCTGCTCCAGGCACCCCCCGGGCTGGGCACGCAGCATCTGAGGACTGCGGTGCAGACGGTCCTCGACCACCACGACGCCCTGCGTGCCCGTCTGACCGTCCGCGACGACTCCACGTGGGATCTGGACATCCCGCCTGTCGGACAGATCGACGCCACCACGTGTGTGCGGCGGGTCGATGTCACCGGTGTGGCCGACGACGATCTGGACGAGGTCATCGCGGTGGAGGCCGAGTCCGCCCGCGGGCGGCTGTCACCCACGTCGGGGGTGATGGTTCAGGCGGTGTGGTTCGATGCCGGTCCTGAGGTGCCGGGACGGCTTCTGATGGTGGTGCACCACCTGGTGGTCGACGGAGTGTCCTGGCGCATCCTCCTCCCCGACCTCCAGACCGCCTGGCAAGCAGCCACCACCGGCGCGCCGTGCGTGCTGCAGCCGGTGGGGACTTCTTTGCGGCAGTGGGCGGCGGGTCTGGCCGAAGCCGCCCAGGACGAGCGGTGGGCGAAGGAACTGCCCTGGTGGCAGAACGTAGCGAACACCCCCGAGCCGCTCATGGGCACGCGCGCTCTGGACCCCGCCCAAGACACCGCGAGTGGTGCACGGCGGTTGACGGTGACGCTGGCTGCCGAGCACACCCAGCCCCTGCTGACCGACCTGCCCGCCCTCTTCCACGCCGGCATCAACGATGTCCTCCTCACCGCCCTGACCCTGGCAGTGATGCGCTGGCGCACCGCCCGCGGCCAGCACACCGGACAAGGACTGCTGGTCGACCTGGAATCCCACGGCCGTCACGAGAGTGTGATGGAGGGGGCCCGGTTGTCGG
>NZ_MUNE01001104.1 GCF_002154605.1 Streptomyces milbemycinicus
GGTCCGGTCGGCCCGATGGGCGACCCCGCGGAACCCGTCGCGGGGGCGATGGATCACCTGGTCGGGCCGGTGGAGCCGGTGGTGATTCCCTCCGTGCCGCTGACCGATCCCACCCCGCCCTTGCCCCTGCCGGAGCCCGAGGCGGCGCTCGCCGGGCCGCCGGCGGCGCCGGACGGGGAGCCGGGCAGCGCTGGTGGCGGCCCGGACTCGGCGTTCGGCTCCGGGCTGGGGGATGCCCCGTACCGGGACGAGTCGGGAGGCAATGCGCCGACGGTGTGAGGGAACGCGATGGGCGGCCGCGGTGTATGAGAAGTGTCAGGCGAACGGGGCGGCGCCGGTGGGGGTCGCTTGAGAGGGAGGCAGCCATGGTGGAAGCGGCGACGGACAGGGCTGAGGGCGAGTCGGTGGGCGACACCGTGGGCTTCCTCTACCCGGGATATTCCGCCGAGGACGACTATCCGCGGCTCGAAGCGATCCTCGATGCCGGTGTCCGGCTGCCCCTCGTCCATACTGATATCGGCGAGGACGCCCATCGGGTGGACGCCCTGCTGGAGATGGGTTCGGCCGCCCGGCTCGCCGCCGGGGTGGAGGAGCTGAAGGCGCGCGGCGCCCAGGCCGTGGTCTGGGCCTGCACCAGCGCCAGCTTCGTCTTCGGCTGGGACGGCGCGCATGAGCAGGTGCGCGAGCTGTCGGAGACGGCGGGGCTGCCCGCCTCCAGCACGTCCTTCGCCTTCGCGCGCGCCGTGCGGGCGCTGGAGGCCGAGCGGGTGGCCATCGCCGCGACCTATCCGGAGGATGTCGCGGATCACTTCAGGGCCTTTCTCAAGGCGGCGGGCGCGGAGGTCGTCGCGATGCGCGGCAGCGGGATCATCACCGCCGCCGAGGTCGGNNCTGCGGCTGGCCCGTGCCGGCGACCATCCCGACGCCCAGGCGGTGCTCCTTCCGGATACCGCCCTGCACACCGCCGCCTGGATACCCGACCTGGAGGAGGCCGTCGGCAAGCCGGTGCTCACGGCGAACCAGGTCACGGTCTGGGAGGGGCTGCGGCTGCTCGGGAGGGAGGTGCCGTCCGACCGGCTCGGGGAGCTCTTCCGCGCGGCGTGAGAAGAGCAGGAGCCCCACGGGAATAAAGCGGAGCCATTCTCCGGTTGGCAGTCTGCGGTGCGGAATGACGCACACTGAGCGGCGCAGACAGGGCGACAGGGAGGCGGGCCACCGTGGCCGACGAGCAGGACCGGCAGGGCGAGCAGCAGAACCAGCAGGGCGAGCAGAACCAGCAGCAAGGCGCGGAAGGACGAGCAAGCGCACAGGGCGGGCGCGACCCGCAGGGTGAGCAGGGTGAGCAGGGCGGGGCGCAGGGGCACGGCGTCTATGCCACACCCCGGGGAAGCGCCCCCATTCCGCTGTCGGTGCTGGACCTGGCGACCGTCGGCAGCGGGCTGACCGCCGCGCAGGCGCTGCG
>NZ_MUNE01001105.1 GCF_002154605.1 Streptomyces milbemycinicus
CCGGCTCGGTGTCCAGCAGCGAGAGGTTCGCGGTGAGCGTGGCGCGCGACCGGTCCGTCCGGAAGCCGCTGCCGCCGTTGCGGTAGGTGGTGGTGCGGGAGATGGCGAGGGCGCCCGGGTTGCCGTTGTCCGTGACGCCGTGCGCCGCGTTGCCGAAGGCGATGGCGTTGCGCAGCGAGTGGTCGGCGGGCGGGTCCACATCGCCACCGCCGCCCATCTTGAAGCCGTTGCCGTCACCGGTGAAGTCGGGGAAGTTCCACCGGTTGAACCCGTTGCCGTAGGCGATCGTGTTATCGATGGCGATCGGGGAGGTGAACTCCCAGGCGTCGAAGCCGTCGTCGGCGTTGTTCCACAGCCTGGCCCCGCGGACCCGATTGCCCTCGCCCTGACCCTCCTTGATGGCCAGGCCGTCGGCGCTCTCGCCGTTCTTGCGCGGGTCGTGGTTGCCGTACGAGTCGAGGTCCGCGATCAGGTTGCGGCTGGAGGTGCCCTGGAGCTGGAAACCGGACTCGTAGTTGTCGCGCGTGGTGAGCCCGGTGAACTCGTTGTCGTTGCAGCCGGCGCAGTAGATCCCGTACGGCCCGCGGATGATCTCCAGATCCCGGATCCGCCAGTACGAGGCCTCCTGGTGGATGGCCCCGCGCTCGGCCCGGGGGATGGAGCCGCCGACCGGGGTGTGGCTGGCGGGCAGCCGCTCGCCGTCGATGACGACGTGCTCACCGGAGTAGTTGGCCAGCGTGATGGGGCTGCCCGCCGTACCGGAGGTGGCGATGGTGATGTTGTCGGTCAGCTCGTAGGTGCCACCGCGGACCGCGATGGTGTCTCCGGGTCCGCTTCGGTCCACCGCCGCCTGGATGGGGGCCAGCGGGTCCTCCAGGGTGCCCGCGCCGGTGTCGTGCCCGCCCACGGCCACGACGATCTGCCGCGCCGCGGCGGCGGCAGGCGCGGCGGGTAATGCCCGTGGCGCGCCCACCGCCGCCAGGGACACCGCGCCGAGCAGCACCGTCACGGCTTTGTTGACCTTCACTGGGCTCATCCCTTCACCGGTCCGTCCTGGCCTCCGGCTCTATGTCGCCGCCCCGGCCCGATAGGTTGCCGCCTACCGGAGCGATGAGCGCGCCGGCGCCGCCCGGCGCTTACAGGCCCTGCGAGAGCAGCAGCTCATGGGCCAGCCGGGCGCCGCGGGCCGCCGCCTCCACCGCCAGGGCATCGTCCTGTGTCGGGATGTTCTCCAGGCCCTGCGCGAGCGCCCGGACCGCGTCCGCCAGGGTCTGCACCTGTGTCTCCAGCAGCCGCAGCCGCTCCTCTTCACTCTGTGTGTCCAGGGTGCTCGGGCGGGTTCCGGCACCCTGCTCGGGGGTGTGGTTCGTCATCTCGGGGCCCTCCTCCCGGGTGCGTGGTCGCCAAGGAGTGGCGTCTCCTCTCAGCGTCGCACCTGGGGCGGCGCCGCGGTACGCCGGTCCGGGCCCGCTCTGCCGTGCTCACGATCGCGGAGCGATCGGCTCCGACTCCGTGGCGTAGCCGGACCACGGCGAGATCATCCGCCGGCCGCCTCCATGTCCCGCAGGGCCGCCAGGAGTTGCGGTGTCACATACCGCTGGGTACGGGCCGACTGCTCGGCTGAATAGCCCCGGGGCACCGCCTCGACCAGCATGATCAGATAGAGATAGGCGCGGTAGAGCGCCAGGCGCAGCCGTACGGAATCGTCGAAGCGCGGTGGACCGGCGACCGCGGCGTATCCGGACAGGAAGTCCGCGTCGTCCTCCACGTTTCCCAGCAGCGCCAGCGAGACGAAGTCGGCCACCGGATCGCCCCAGAACATCCGCTCGCCATCGATGACGCCGCTGAGTGTTCGGGCCCCCGCCGCGCCGTCGAGCAGCAGATTTCCCTCCCATAGGTCGAAATGCACCAGGGTGGGCGTGACCACATCGTCGAGTACGCCCGCCACCGCGGCGAACAGCTCTCTGACGCGGGCCACTGGCACAGGCAGTGAGGCCCGGTGGCGCTCGGCGTCGTCGAGCACCGCGTCCATCATCCCCGTGAAGGCCTGCCGCCAGGTCGCTGTCGGCGGGCCGAAGGGTTCGGCGGGGTAGCCGAAGCCGGTTCCGGCCACGGTGTGGAGGCGGGCGACCAGCCGTCCGAGCTCTTCCCTGAGCCGGCGGCGCTCGTCGTCAGGGACCGACCCGGAGATCTCATGCCATGGCGTGCCGGGGCGCAGGGTGCTGATCAGACAGGGCCCGCCGGCCGCGTGCGGATCGAGTTCGCTGTGCACGACCTCGGGGACCGGGATGTCCGCCGCGGTGGCCGCCGAGGCGTAGAAGAGCACTTCGCCCCGCAGGAGTTCGTGCTCGTAGCCGAGTCGGGGGGTGTCCGGGGGCGGAGGGATCTTCACCACCCACTGCCGTTGGTCGTCGAGGTCGACGCGTACCACGGTGTTGTAGGTGCCGCCGGACAGTGGTGTGTAGCGCGCGGCGTCCGCGTCGGCGACGCCCGTGGCCTTGAGCGCCGCGGCGGCCGCGGCGAT
>NZ_MUNE01001106.1 GCF_002154605.1 Streptomyces milbemycinicus
TGGGTGGGGATGAGTTTGTGTTGTTGGTGGTGGTGCATCACATTGCGGCGGATGGGTGGTCGATGGCGCCGTTGGCGCGGGATCTGTCGGTGGCTTATGGGGCGCGTGTGGCGGGTGGTGTGCCGGGGTGGGAGCCGTTGGGGGTGCAGTATGCGGATTACACGTTGTGGCAGCGGGAGGTGCTGGGAAGTGAGGATGATCCGGGGAGTGTGATTTCGGGGCAGTTGGGTTATTGGCGTGGTGTTCTGGCGGGTGTGCCGGAGCAGTTGGAGTTGCCGGTGGACCGGCCGCGGCCGGCGGTGGCGTCGCATGTGGGTGGCAGTGTGGGGGTGCGGGTTCCGGCCGGGGTTCATGGGCGGCTGGTGGAGTTGGCGCGGGGCAGTGGGGCGAGTGTCTTCATGGCCGTTCAGGCTGCTCTGGCTGTTTTGCTGACCCGTATGGGTGCGGGTACGGATATTCCGATCGGTACTCCGGTCGCGGGGCGTACTGATGATGCGCTGGATGATCTGGTCGGTTTCTTTGTGAACACGCTGGTGCTGCGTACGGATGTGAGTGGTGATCCCACGTTCCGTGAGCTGGTGGGGCGGGTGCGGGAGACGGATCTTGCTGCGTTCGCGCATCAGGATGTGCCGTTCGAGCGGTTGGTGGAGGTGCTGAATCCACAGCGGTCCATGGCCCGGCATCCGCTGTTCCAGGTGATGCTCTCCTTCCAGAACAACACCCGACCAGACCTCACCATGCCCGGCCTGGACATCACCGATCAGCCGTTGGGTGCGGTGGCGGTCAAGTTCGATCTGACGGTTAATCTCAGTGAGTTGCGTGCGGGGGATGGTAGTCCGGGTGGGCTGAGTGGGCATGTCGACTATCGGACTGATCTGTTCGATGCGGCGTCGATGGAGGCGTTGGCCGGCCGGCTGGTGCGGGTGCTGGAGTCGGTCACCGCGGACCCGGACCTGCCCGTCAGCCGGATCGACGTCCTCGGCGATGCCGAGCGGCACCAGGTCCTCACCCTGTGGAACGACACCGCACACCCCCTCCCCGACACCCTGCTGCCCGAGCTCTTCGAGGCCCAGGTGGCACGCACGCCGGACGCAGTCGCGGTCGTCTTCGAGGGC
>NZ_MUNE01001107.1:0-424 GCF_002154605.1 Streptomyces milbemycinicus
GGCGGGCATGCCCGCCGCCTCGCGCATCTTGCGCAGCTCAACTCCCAGGCGCACCTGGCGTGCTGTGGGGTTACTCCTCGGCGGCATCGAGCCCTTCTCCCGGTTTGCTCATGAGTGTGCCGCTCCACCCTGCCACGGTCCACACTCGGTGTGATGACTTTCGCGGACATGGTTGCGACGGTGCATGCATGGCCTCTACGGTCTGTGATGTAACTCTCACGCACTGCTCACGAGAGAAGCCACCGCATGGGCAATACCAGGCCGAACCGCCCCCACTCGTACACGCTCTACTGCCCGCCCCTCGAAACATCCCCCGGCATCGCCCGCGACTTCGTCACGTCCGTCCTGCGTCGCTCAGGGCTCAACGACGCAGTCGACACCGCGGCACTGTGCACCGCCGAACTCGCCGCCAACGCCTACGGCC
>NZ_MUNE01001107.1:485-1473 GCF_002154605.1 Streptomyces milbemycinicus
TGCGGATCGTGGACGCGCTCGCGGACAAGTGGGGAACAAGCCCCGGCGCGCCGCTGGGGATTGGCGGGGTGCAGGGCAAGGGCGTGTGGTTCTCGCTCGCGACGGGAGGCGTGTAGGGGCGGTGGGCTCAGCCCTTGGTGACTGCCGCCAGGATCTCCGGCAGCCGCGCCGCCGTCCGCGGTGCGGCCAGCCGCAGGCCGCCCAGGGCGACCCCGGTGCCGTACGCCGCGCCCAGCGGAAGCAGCAGCCACAACCAGTCGTCCGCCCCGGAGGTATGCATCCANNGGTCGCGACCAGCGCGCCGAACAGCGCCAGGGCGAGGCCGAGCGCGTCGGGGACCGCCGCCCACTCGTCCATGAGCGCGGCCGAGCCCAGCACCGCCAGCGTGACGTAGGGGACGCCGACCAGTGAGAGGGCCAGCGCGCGCCCGCGCAGCTCCAGATAGGCGTCGCGCGGTGCGGAGATCGTCTGCGCCACCATCCAGAACGCCGAGGAGTCCTGCCCGAACTGGTTGTACATCTGCATGCCGAGCAGCCCCGCGGCCCAGCAGGAGGCGTAGACGTTGCCGGCGCCCTGGACCGTGGTGACGACCGGCACCAGCAGGCCGACGGCCAGTGAGGTCACCCACGCGGATTTGGTCTTCGGGTCCCGCCAGGCGTAGCGGAGCGTGCGCAGCACGACCGTGCCGGTGCGGTTCTCGGGCAGCAGCCGGTGCAGCGCGGGCCGTGCGGCAGCCGAGGTGGGGCGCTTGCGGCTGGGTTCGGCGGCCTGGATGGTCGAGGAGTCCGGCGAGGTCATCAGGTGGGTCAGACTGCGCTGCCACCACCACAGCAGCAGCGCCAGCAGCCCCGCCGACAGGGCGAGCTGGGCGGCTGCGGTCCCGTACGAGCCGTCGCCGACGCCCTGGACCGCGTCGATGGCCGCGGCGGGCGGCACCCAGCGCAGTACGTCCGCCACCGGTTCCAGGGAGGACAGCCCGTCCTCGCCG
>NZ_MUNE01001108.1 GCF_002154605.1 Streptomyces milbemycinicus
CCCATGCCCCCGCTGCGCATCGCCCTGCTCCAGAGCTCCGGCCACCCCGGCGAGACCGCCCAGAACCTCAAGGCCCTCGATGAGGCGGCCGGGCGCGCCGCGGCGGCCGGGGCCGGGCTGCTGATCGCCCCGGAGCTGTTCCTCACCGGATACGCGATCGGCGACGGCGTACGGCGGCTGGCCGAGCCGGCCGACGGGCCGGGCGGCCGGGCGGTGGCCCGTATCGCCGCCACCCACGGGCTGGCCGTCCTCTACGGCTACCCGGAGCGCGCGGGGGACGCGGGCGGTACGGGTGGCGATGGTGGCGCGATCTTCAACTCCGCCCGGCTGGTCGGCCCCGACGGCGCCGAGCTCGCGAACTACCGCAAGACCCACCTCTTCGGCGACTTCGAGCGCGCTTGGTTCACCCCCGGCGACACCCCCGTCGTCCAGGCCGAGCTCGGCGGCGTACGGCTGGGCGTCATGATCTGCTACGACGTGGAGTTCCCGGAGAACGTCCGGGCCCACGCCCTGGCCGGGACCGATCTGCTGCTGGTGCCCACCGCGCAGATGCACCCCTTCCAGTTCGTGGCCGAAGCCCTCGTCCCGGTCCGGGCCTTCGAGAGCCAGCTGTACATCGCGTACGTCAACCGCACCGGGCCCGAGGGAGACTTCGACTTCGTCGGGCTGAGCTGTCTGGCCGGGCCCGACGGCACGGTCAAGGCCCGCGCCGGGCGCGGTGAGGAGCTGGCCTTCGGCGAGGTCGACCCGGGGCTGCTCGCCGCCTCGCGCACCGCGAACCCGTATCTGACGGACCGCAGGCCCGAGTTGTACTCGCCCCTGACCTGACCCCGCACCCCCTCGGCCC
>NZ_MUNE01000111.1 GCF_002154605.1 Streptomyces milbemycinicus
CCGCCGCCCCGCACAACCGCACCGCCCCGCACACCGCTTCGGACACCCGCACCGCCGTACCCGACACCACACCCGCGCGCACCACGCCCGACAGCCTCGCCCTCCTCGCGTACGACGCCGGTCCGGCCACCGCGCCGCGCGGGGCGCTGATCACCCACGGCAACCTCCTCGCCGCCATGTCCGCCCTGTGCCAGGCGCTGGGCACCGGCCGCCGCTCCCGGATCGGTGGCTGGCTGCCGCGCCACCACACCCCCGGCCTCATCGGCCAGCTGCTGCACCCGCTGTGGCTCGGCGCCACCGCCGTACCCCTGCCCGTACGCCCGCACCTCGCCGACCCCGTGGCCTGGCTGCGCGCCCTCAGCCGCCACGGCATCACCCACACCGTCGCGCCCGACACCTGCTACGCCCGCTGCGCCGCCGAGGCCACCGACGAGCAGCTGGCCGGGCTCGACCTCTCCCGCCTCCGTACGGCGCTCAACGCCGCCGAACCGGTCTCGGCCGCGACCATGGCGGCCTTCCACCGCCGCTGCGCGCCGGCCGGGCTGCGCCCCGGCGCGCTGGTCGCCGGATACGCCCCGGCGCAGGCCGCGCCGTTTCTCACCGCCGAGGGCCGGGGGCCGGTGCCCGGTCTGGACCTCCGCGTCGTCGACCCGGCTACCCGCCGGCCGCAGCCCGACGGCATGGCCGGCGAGATCTGGGTGCGCGGCCCCGCCGTGGCCGCCGGACACTGGGGCCGGCCGCGCGACACCGAGGCCGCGGGCGGGTTTCTGCGCACCGGGGACCTCGGCATCGCGCGGGACGGCGAGGTCCGGATGACGGGCCGCACCCATGAAGGCGGCCTCGCCGACAGCCTCATGGTGGGCGGGATGACCCTGCATCCACAGGATGTGGAGCGTGAACTGCTCCGCTGTGGGCGGCCGTTGGGTTCCGCCCGGGTGTTCTGCGCGGGGCCGGGCACCGGGCCTTTGGTGGTGGTCCAGGAGGTCGGTACTGCGGGCGGCTCGCACGCCGCGCTCGCCGGGCTGGCCGGGCGGGTACGCGAATGCGTGGCGGAGGAGTTCGGCGCCGCCACGGGCGGGGTGCTGCTGGTCCGCCCCGGTACGGTCCGCCGCGGCGGATCCCACAAGGTGCCCCGAGCCACGCTCCGGGAGCAGTTTCTGCGGGGCGAAGTCCGGCCCCTGTACCAGGATTTCGCACCCTTGCCGCGCGAGCCCGCCGCCGGAGGCGTGGTGTGACGTCCGACGGACCACCCCCGCCCCTGCCGCTGGCCGGGCCCGGCGGCCCCTGGCGACCGGTACGGCAGGCGTACGCCGGGCACGGCCGGGCGGTCGTCCACGGCCGGTGGCGGGAGTGGCTGCCGACCCACCCCCAGGACATGGATCAGGGCCTGCCCGGGATGCTCGACGAACACGACCGGCGCCGCCTGCGCACCCTGCCCCGCCCGGCGGCCCGCGGACGCTTCGTGGCCTCGCGGCTGCTGCTCAAGCACCTCGTCGCGGCGGTGTCGGGCGCCGCGCCCGAGGCGGTGTGCCTCGGGTACGAGCCGGACGGCCGGCCGTACGCCCTCTGCGCCGGGGCCGGCCGGGTGGAACTGAGCCTCAGCCACACCGGGGATCTGCTCGTCGCGGGCGTCAGCCGGCGCGAACGCATCGGGGTGGACGTCGAGGCGGCCCGGCGGCCGATGCGGTACGCCGATGTGGGCCGGCGGCTGTGCGCCCCCGCCGAGCGCGCGGCGCTGGCCGACCTCGCGGAACCGGAGCGTGAGCGGGCGCTGTTGCGGCTGTGGACGTTGAAGGAGGCGTACACGAAGGCGCTGGGGTGCGGAATGAGACTGGCGTTCGCCGAATTCGAGTTCGACGCCGTCGTTTCGGGCGGCGGATGGCGATTCGCCACTTCGGAAGTTAGCGGCGATCATTCGGCAGGAAGTCATTTTATAAGCTCGGTTTGGCGGCAGCACGAGTGTTCGGTGGGCGGATTCGGCCGAGAATTGGTGGAGCGGCCGAGAAGATTTGGGAATAATCGTATGCGGGCATACGACGGGGGTTGAGCAGGCAGGGGCAGGGGCGACGTGGTCAGAGTGCTGATAGCCGAAGACATGCACATGCTGCGCAAGGCACTTGTCGCACTGTTGGAATTCGAGCCGGACATCGAGGTCGTCGCCGAGTTCTCGAGCGGCGCCGAAATCCTGCCGCGTGCGAAGGAGCTCCGCCCGGATGTCGCGGTCCTCGATATCGACCTCCCCGGGGTGGACGGCCTGACGGCCGCCGGTGAGCTGCACACCGCGGTGCCCGAGTGCCGGACGATGATGCTCACCAGCCTCGGCAGGCCCGGTAATCTGCGCCGCGCCCTGGCGGCCCATGTCTCGGGCTTTCTGCTCAAGGACAGCACGCCGGACAAGCTGTGCGACGCCATCCGCGCGGTCGCGAAGGGCGAGCGGGTCATCGACCCGCAGCTTGTCCTCGCCGCTCTGGACGACAAGCCGCAGCCGCTGACCCCGCGCGAGCTGGAAGTGCTGCTGCTGGCCTCCCAGGGGGAGGGCTCCGCGCAGATCGCGGCCCGGCTGTATCTGTCCGTGGGCACGGTGCGCAACTATCTGACGTCCGTCGTCACCAAGTTGAACGCGCGCAACCGGGTGGATGCCATCCGGATCGCCCGCGAGGCCGGCTGGCTGTGACGGCGACGCCGCTACGCCGTCACGGCCGGGCCGTACTCGTCCTCAGAGCCCCGCTCGCGCCCCTCCGGGGCTGAATCCACGGGCAGTTCGAGCTCGGCCCGCAGCTCGAACCGGCCGTCGTCCCGTACGCCCGCGCGCAGCCGTCCGCCCAGATTCTCCAGCCGGACCTTGAGGTTGCCGATTCCGCTGCCGCCGTCCGACCTGTCGGCGCTGTCGGCGCGCAGAATGGTCGAGGGCTTGCCCACCCCGTCGTTGGTGAGCGTCAGCAGGACGGTGCGGTCGGTTCGCCGCGCCTCGATCGTGCAGTGCTCCGCATTGCTGTGCCGCAGCACATTGGTCAGCCCCTCCCGCAACACGCTCGCCAGCACGGTGTCCACCAGATCGGGCAGCTCTCCGCAGTCGACCTCCGCCGTGGTGCTGATACCGACCGCGGCGAGCATGGACTTGGCCGTGCCGGCCTCCGCGGACAGCGACATCATGCGGTACCCGCTGGCCACGGCCCGTACGTCCGCGAGCGCTTGGCGCGAGGTCTGCAGGATCTCGGCGAGCTCCTGCTGGGCGCGGGAGTTCTCCGGGGGCACCAGGCGGTGGACGAGTTCGCACTTGAGGGTGATGGTGGACAGGCTGTAGCCGAGCAGATCGTGCAGATCGCGGGCGAACCGCAGCCGCTCCTGGGCCACCGCCAGCCGGGCCAGCTCGGCCCGCGACCGGGACACCTCGGCGACCAGCCCGGACAGCCGCGAGAGGCCGAAGACCACCAGGCCGGTCAGAGCGGTGGAGACGGTGGTGTACGCGACCTCGCCCCAGCCGAACCCGACCTGGAACAGCAGCACATCGGTGCACCCCATGATGGCGGCGAAGGCCACCCAGGACAGCGGGGGCGGCAGCACCAGCAGCGAGGAGCCCGCCAGGAACCCCGGCATACCGAGCCAGGCGTGTTTGAAGACCGCGAAGGGGAGGAAGGTCAGCAGCGCCTGTAGCCCCAGCGTCCAGTGCCGGGCCCCGCTGAGCCGGGGCGCGAGGCCGGGGAAGGAGTGCGTCAGCTGCAGCCCCAACAGGGCGGCCAGCACGGGGAGCAGCGCCAGCATCAACAGCGCGGCGTCCAGGGCCCGTCCCGACGGGCGGGCGTCGACCACATAGGTGACCGCGACGCAGAAGTAGCCCACGAGCACTACCGCGGTGATCACCACGGCCAGGCGTGGCGCGAGATCGTCGCGGTGACGAGCCGAGTCGCTCCCGGCATCGCCGGGCAAGGAGGTGCCCTGCACTCGTCCTCCGGATGGTCGGGCCGGGTTGGGTAACTTGCCCGAGAGTATCCGAACTTTTCCGGTCGTGGAGAGATGGCGTAGGACGCTGACATTACACAGAGGGTTACCGGTGCTCACAGTCAATCACAAGGGATTACAGAAAAAGAGGGACAGGGTTGAGGCGGTGGTACGGGGTGGGTTCGGCCAGCCGCCCCAGGGTCACCGGCACTTGGAAGAGCCGGCCGGGCGCGAAGCGGGCCCAGTGCGGACGCAACCCGGGCACCAGCACCTTCGCCACGGGCAGCCCGACATCCGGCCGCGTCTGGTCCAGTACGAGCAGCTCCATGCCGTGCCCGCGGACCAACTCGGCTATGAGGCCGAGGAGGTCAAGGGCGTCGGTGGCGTGCGGACCGGAACCGGATATGCCCGCGCCCTCCGCCGCGACCCCTGACGGGGCCAGATAGGGCTGGTTGGCGACGGTCGCGGTGCGGAACCAGCACAGCGCCTCCGGGTCGGCCGTCACCCCGTACCCGTCGCCGTCGACGCGGGCTTCGACCACGGGGGGCAGCATCTGGTTGAGCTCGGCCAGGGCGTGCCGCAGCGCGGTGTGCCGGTCGAAGTGGGCGCCGAAGCCCAGGGTGATGTCCTCGGCGGACTTGTCGGTACGGCGGGAGACGGCGGCCACCACGGGGATGCCGAGGTCGGAGGTGAGGTCGAGCGCCCACACCTCGCGCCGCAGTTGGGCGTGTACGCGCCGCAGTTCGGCGATCCACGGGTCGTCGTGGGCGTCGAGGTCGAGCGCCGGCTGACGGGTGCGGTTGTACCACCACAGGGCGACCGCGTCCCGCTCCACCAGCTCCAGGAAGCCGCGCAGCACCGCATCGGCCAGACTGCCCCCGGCGGCGGCCCCGTTGGAGTCGGCCCGGCAGTAGCGCCGCCCGGCCGGCTGGGGCGTGCCGTAGTACAGCAGGGCGGTCGGCAGCAGCCGGTGCCGCTGTGCGGTGATCGACCACACCGGGGTCCAGTCCAGCTCCGCCTGCTCGTCGAACGGATCGCAGACCCGGTGGCGCGCGGATGTGCCCCGGTCGCGGAACTGCCGTGGGTCGAAGAGCTGCACCGCGTTCGGATGCACGGCGTCCTCGGGGTCCAGATCGCGGTAGCGGGCGCGCTGCCGCGGCTCGTCCCCCTGGAAGTGGCCGCTGTAGTGCTCCAACGCCTCGCACAGCGCGCTCACCTGCCCCTGCTCGGAGGTCATGCCCTTGCCATGGGCTGCGGTGCGCAGCCCGGCCCGTACGG
>NZ_MUNE01001109.1 GCF_002154605.1 Streptomyces milbemycinicus
CCCGGCCCCGGCGCCGGGGCCCCGCAGGCCCACGGCGGCGACCGCAGCCCGACCACCTTCCACCAGCTGGCCGTCGGCCGGGTGATGCGTATCGGCCGTGCGCTGGAGAACGAGCTGGTCGTCTCCGACCTGCAGGTCTCCCGCCACCACGCGGAGTTCCGCGCGCTGCCCGACGGCCGGTTCGAGATCCGGGACCTCGGCAGCCACAACGGCACGTACGTCAACGGCCAGCCGGTCCGCCAGCAGATCATCGGCCCGAGCGACATCGTCGGCGTCGGTCACTCCACCTTCCGGCTCGTCGGCGACCGCCTCGAGGAGTTCGTCGACACCGGTGCGGTGTCCTTCTCGGCCCGCCATCTGACGGTGACGGTCGACGGCGGCAAGCAGATCCTCAAGGACGTCTCCTTCGGCGTCCCCGAGAAGTCCCTCGTCGCGGTCATCGGCCCGTCAGGATCCGGTAAGTCCACGCTGCTCAAGGCGTTGACCGGCTACCGCCCGGCCAACCAGGGCGATGTCCTCTACGACAACCGGAACCTCTACAAGCAGTTCGCCGAGCTGCGCCAGCGCATCGGCCTGGTCCCGCAGGACGACATCCTCCACAAGGAGCTGTCCGTCCGGAAGGCGCTGCGCTACGCCGCCAAGCTCCGGTTCCCGGGCGACACCGCCGAGGCCGAGCGCGAGGCCCGGATCGGCGAGGTGCTGCGCGAGCTCAAGCTGGACATACACGCCGACAAGAAGGTCACCTCCCTCTCCGGCGGCCAGCGCAAGCGCGTCTCCGTCGCGCTGGAGCTGCTCACCAAGCCCTCGCTGATCTTCCTGGACGAGCCGACCTCCGGCCTCGACCCGGGCATGGACCGCGATGTGATGCAGCTGCTGCGCGGTCTGGCCGACGACGGCCGCACGGTGCTGGTGGTCACCCACTCGGTGGCCGAGCTGGCAATCTGCGACAAGCTGCTGGTCATGGCCCCGGGCGGCTCGGTCGCCTACTTCGGCCCGCCGGAGGAGGCGCTCAACTTCTTCGGGTACGAGACCTGGGCGGATGTCTTCTCCGCCTTCGAGAACTACCGCGACTACGACTGGGCGGGCCGCTGGCGCGGTTCGCAGCACTACCAGATGTACGCCGCGGACCTCGACGCCGTCGCACCGCAGTCCGTACACGTCCAGCCGCCCCCGGCGCGGATGCAGAAGCCGCAGAGCTGGGGCTCCCAGCTGTGGACCCTGATGCGCCGCTATGTCTCGGTGATCGCCTCGGACAAGGGCTTCCTGGGTCTGATGGTGATCCTGCCCGCCGTCCTCGGCGCGGTGAGCATCGTCATCCCGTCGGACTTCGGCCTCACCAAGGCGCCCAAGGGCCAGTTCAACCAGGACGCGGGCACGATCACACTGATCCTCGTGGTCGGCATGTGCTTCTCCGGTGCGGCCAACTCCGTACGAGAACTGATCAAGGAGCGGGTGATCTACGAACGGGAACGGGCGGTCGGCCTGTCCCGCTCGGCCTATCTGATGTCGAAGGTGATCGTGCTCGGCGTGATCACCGCCTTCCAGGCCGTGATCATCTGCGCCATCGGCTTCTCGACCCGCGAGCTGCCGGAGGAGGGCCTGGTCCTGCCCCCGGCCGCCGAGCTGTGCGTGTCCATCATCGCGATCGGCTTCACCTCGATGATGGTCGGCCTGGTGATCTCCTCGCTGGTGAAGACCGCCGAGAAGACCATGCCGCTGCTGGTCATGTTCGCCATCGTCCAGGTCGTCTTCACCGGCATCCTGTTCAAGATCTACGGACAGCTGGGCATCGAGCAGTTCGCCTATCTGATGCCGTCCCGCTGGGCGGTGGGCGCGGCCGGAGCGACCCTGGACCTCGGCCCCGGCCCCGGGCACACGATGGCGCCCTGGGACCGCAAGAATCCCAACGACACCGACCCGCTGTGGGAGCACGCCACATCGCAGTGGGGCATCGACATCCTGGTGCTGGTCGCGCTCGGCGTCA
>NZ_MUNE01001110.1 GCF_002154605.1 Streptomyces milbemycinicus
CCCTTGGAGTTGAAGTGGTTGCCGACCACGAAGAGCTTCTCGCCGCGGAAGGTGAACTCGCCGACGAGCGGCTTGCGGCTGCTCTTCCAGGCGTCGGAGGTGGGGTTGATCCGGCCCGGCGAGACCGACAGCCTGGCGCCCTT
This sequence comes from Streptomyces milbemycinicus, assembly GCF_002154605.1. Classification (GTDB taxonomy): domain Bacteria; phylum Actinomycetota; class Actinomycetes; order Streptomycetales; family Streptomycetaceae; genus Streptomyces; species Streptomyces milbemycinicus. Next base: position 144 of record NZ_MUNE01001110.1, read on the forward strand.
GTTGCCGTCGCGGACCGCCTCGACGGCCGTGGTGGCGTCGCCGCCCGGACGGTCCACGAAGCTCACGCGCTGCGGGTTGAAGAGGAAGACGTTGCGGATGTTGCCACCGGGCTCGCCGCCGTCCGCGTCGTTGACCGGGTCGACGGAGCGCCAGTCGTAGGTGGGGCCTCCGGCCGCCTTGATGGCGTCGATGAACTGGGCGATGGTCTTGTCGGCCGCGACCGTGCCGTCGTCCTTGGCACCGTTGTTGTCCTGGATCTCCTCCAGGCTCACGATGTCCGGGGCGGCCAGGTTCTTGACGACGCCCTCGGCGAGCCGGTCGAACTTGCTCTGCGGGTCCGTCGGGTCGAGGTTCTCGACGTTGTACGTGGCGACGGAGACCTGGTTGGCCTTGCCCTTCTTCGCCACCTCCGGGGCGATCCCGCCGGAGGTGGCGAAGAAGGGC
>NZ_MUNE01001111.1 GCF_002154605.1 Streptomyces milbemycinicus
CGGCACCACCAGGAGCCCCGTGGGCTACGCCAACTACGGAGGCTACAACGTCCAGGCGACGACCCTCGGGAAGGTCACCTCCGGGGCGATCCCGCCGGAGGTGACCTTCCCGAGGGTCGTCGCCTGGACGTTGTAGCCGCCGTAGTTGGCGTAGTCCACGGGGCCCTCGGTGGTGCCGGTGAGGGTGTCGCCGACATTGGCCTTGAGCTGGGCGCCGGTGAGCGAGGCGATCAGGAGACGCCCGGAGTTGGGGTTGTCGTAGCCGGTGAGGACGGTGCCGCCGCGCGGGGTCGGGTTCTGCTTCGGCTTGGTGGTGATCCACGTCTCGCCGTAGGTGTTGGTTGCGCCCACCACCCGGGAGTCGCCGATCCGCACCCGCATGCCCTCGTGCGCCTCCAGCCAGTCCAGCGCGTAGGCGTCGGGCTTCAGCTCCAGGGACTCGACGCTGCCGCCCTGGGCCTGCGGCGCGTAGGCCTCGGGCAGCGTGGCCGGGTCGATGACCTCCGCGTCCGGCAGCTTGTTGCCGGAGGAGAGCACGACGGCCGTGGGCGCGGTCAGTTCGGTGACGGACTGCGTGCCGCTGCTCTTGCCGCCGGGGTAGTACTCGCTCACCTTGCCCGAGACCAGCACCGAGTCGCCCACCTTGACCTGAGGGGTGGTGGAGCCTGTGAAGACGAACACGCCCTCGCTGGTGGCCGCGTTCCCGTCGGCCTCGGGGTCCTGGATCCAGTAGCCCTTGGAGCCGGTGGAGCGCACACCGGTCACCACTCCGGGCACATTGGTGACGGTCTTGCCGTTCTGCGGGGAGATCCGGGTGGTGCCCTGGATGTCGTGGACGCGCAGCGGGCCGGGGTTGGTGTCGGTGGGCTCCGGGGTGGGCTCGGGCGGCGGGGTGTCGCCGGTGCC
>NZ_MUNE01001112.1 GCF_002154605.1 Streptomyces milbemycinicus
GACCGCTCGGGCCTCCTCCGACGCATCGGAGGAGGCCCGAGCGGTCGCCGTTACGGGTGTCAGCCAACGGAGCCGGCCGCTGTGCTGATGACCTTGGCTACCGCGTCAGGGTGCGAGATCAGGGTCAGGTGTGACCCGCCTTGGAAGACTGTCGTCTTCGCGTGGGCGCGACGAGCCATGTGTTCTTCCGACTGCTGGGTGATGATCCGGTCGCCTGAACTGATGAAGTACCAGGACGGGATGGTCTTCCAGGCTGCGTGCCGCGACGGCGTGTTGAACGCGATCGTCGAGGCGGCGCGCTGCGTCGCCCACAGGTTTTCGGCCTGGTTGGTGGGCAGGTCACTTGCGAAATCCTTGACGAATATGTCCTTCTTCAGATACAGGTTCTGCCCGCCGGACGGGGCCTGGGGGTATGCCGCGGTGTCGTACAGCTTGCTGGCCGGCGCGTTCAGTGCCGAGGTGGAGCCGCTCACGGATCCGGTGGTCTCTCCGACGGCGGGCGCGGCCGCGTCCACGTAGACCAGGGCCTTGACGTTCTTGGTCTCCGCAGCGGCGTTGGTGATGACACTGCCCCCGTACGAGTGTCCGACGAGCACCACCGGGCCGTGCACCGTCTTGAGGAAGTCGGCAACCGTCTGCGAGTCGGTGGTCAGGTTCTGCAGAGGATTGGCGATGGCACGTACCTGATACCCCGCGCTGCGGAGGATCTTGACTTCGCCGTTCCAGCTGGAGGCGTCGGCCCAGGCACCGTGGACCAGCACGATGGTGGGTTTGGAGGCGGTTGGGGAGGGTGTCGCCGACGGGCCCGTAGCGTAGGCGTGCGTGGGGACGAGTGCGGACATGGCAAAGGAGATGCCGACCGCGGCAGCAGCCGAGTAACGAATCGAGTGCATTCGGTGCATACGCATACCCCACAGTTCGTCAGCCGGGACGTGACCGCGACACTGGCTTACGGGAGGAGTGATGACCTGCTGCGCTATGTCATCCGCAATCCTCGGGCACCGGCGGCCACGGAGGGACAGGCTGCACGCGGCCGGCCCAGCGCTTGCCTGGCACTGCGCGGCCCTCACGACCAATGTGCCATGCGCCGCACCGCCTCGCATCCGGAGTGCGTCAGCGGTGTGCCAGTCCTCTGCCGGGGTAGGCGTTTGACTGCGGGGATGTCGAGGCCGACATCGCGGATGAGGTATCGAATCGGATAGGGCTACCGAAGCCATCGTCGCACAGCCCGAGGTGGTCGGCTGTGCGGCGGCGGAGCCGGAGGGCAGCGGGGGGCTGGCGCGGGGCCGAGGGCATACATGTGCCGCAGGCCGGATGGCATGCCGATGCTGATCCTCACGTCGCGGTCGCTGGCCAAGCGAATGGCGTTCTCGTCGACGCCGGCGATGTGGGTCAATCCGGCCTGCAGTCCACGTACAACGGCATGGGTGTGCTGAGTGGATGTTCTGCGGGTCTTCGTCCGATTTCAGCTTGAGTCGGTCTCTGGGGTGGTCGGTGTCGGCGGGGTGAGAGTGAACAGGCCGGGTTCGGGTTCTGTGAGGATGCCGCGGTTGACCAGGCGTTTCAGCTTGGCGCGCATGCCTTCGGTGTTGAAGGGTGTCATTATTCCGATCAGG
>NZ_MUNE01001113.1:0-256 GCF_002154605.1 Streptomyces milbemycinicus
GAGGCGCACAAGTCCAGAGGCTCAGCAGCAGCTCCTCAGCCAGCGAACTCATCAGCCCTGACCGATTCCATCGATCCCGACTGACGCAGCGCTACGCCGCGCCCTCGCCTGCCCTTATTTGCCGGTGCCGGGGCGCACTGGAGGCAACCCTCATGCCATTGCAGAAGACTCTCCTCAACCGATTCCGCGGAGCGGGCGGCGCCGACGGCTCTTCCGCCCGTGCCGGCACCTTCCGCGCCGACTTCACCGCATCACT
>NZ_MUNE01001113.1:282-1089 GCF_002154605.1 Streptomyces milbemycinicus
GTCGGCGGCCTGGTCACCGGCTTTCTGCCGGGCAGCAGCCTGCAGGTCAGCGGGCCGGCGGCCGGTCTGACCGTGCTCGTGTACGAGGCGGTGTCGGAATACGGCGTCGCGGCCCTCGGCGTCCTGGTCCTCATGTCCGGGCTGCTCCAGCTGGCGATGGGTGTGCTGCGCCTGGGCCGCTGGTTCCGCGCGATCTCCGTCGCGGTCGTCCAGGGCATGCTCGCGGGCATCGGCCTCGTACTGATCGCCGGACAGCTGTACGCGCTCGCCGACGTCAAGGCGCCGAGCAGCGGCCTGGGCAAGCTGGGCGGGCTGCCCGGTCTGATCGCCGATGTGGCCGGGTCGGACACCGCGATGAAGGCGGTGGCCGTCGGCGTGGGAACGATCGCGGTGCTGGTGCTGTGGCCGCGCTGGAAGCCGGGCGCGCGGGTGCTGCCCGCTCCGCTGGCGGCGGTCGCACTGGCCACGCTGGCCACGGTGGGGATGGACCTGCCCGTCGCGCGGGTCGAGGTGCAGGGCCTGCTGGACGCCGTGCAGCCGCCCGGCGGCAGTGAATTCGCGCAGCTCGCGGAGATCGGCGTGATCGGGACCGTGCTCGCCTTCACGCTGATCGCCTCGGCCGAGAGCCTGTTCTCCGCGGCGGCCGTGGACCGGCTGCACGACGGCCCGCGGACCGACTACGACAAGGAGCTCATCGCGCAGGGCGCGGGCAACGCGGTGTGCGGCGCGCTGGGCGCCCTGCCGATGACCGCGGTGATCGTACGGAGCGCCGCCAATGTGCAGGCGGGCGCCAAGACGAAGGCCTCG
>NZ_MUNE01001114.1 GCF_002154605.1 Streptomyces milbemycinicus
TGACGGGGCAGCGGCCGCGGGCGCGGCGGCCCGCCCCGTCCCCGGCCTCCCCGGACCGCGTGGCGCACCTCGCCTCCCGACTGCCGGGCATGTCGGCGGCGGAGCGCGCGAAGGAGCTGGCGCTGCTGTCGTCGGCCGACCGCGAGCAACTGGCGTCGGACCCGGCGCTGATCGACGCGCTGGAGGCCAGGCTGCCCGCGCCGGAGTTCGCGGCGACGGCCGCGCGGCTGCTGATCCAGGTGCCGAAGGGGGTGAACCAGCCCGACTCGGCACGGCGCGAGGTGCTTGGCCGGCTCACGCCGATGCTGGGCAACCCCAAGGTGGCGGCCACCCTGCTGAGGGCCGGTGCGCGGGTCGTGGTGGTGCCCAAGGACGAGGCGATGACCTCGCTCGCCCCGTTCCGCCATCTGCGGGGCAAGCCGGTCGGCCCGGACGGGCGGGTCTGGGACACCGTGCGCGGCGTGGGCGGCCGGACGACAGCGGTGACGGAGGAGAACCTTCTCGGCAAACAGAGCACCATCGGCGACGAGCACATCTACGCCAAGGGGTACTCCACCACCACGCACGAGTTCGCGCACGCCATCCATCAGCACGGGCTCTCCGACAAGGACCGCAAGCGCATCCGCGACGCCTTCTACGCCAAGCGCAACCGGGAGCGGCGGTCGCAGCTGCCGGGCTCCAAGGTCCCCCCGCCGCAGTGGCCGGACGGCGTGGCGAGGGACCTGGCGGGGCAGCCGGTGCTGAACTACTCCGCCCGGGACGAGTACGAGTTCTTCGCCCAGCTGACCAACGCCTACCTCGGGACCAACGAGGGCACCGACCCGTACACCGGGCAGCGCCGCAACAACGGGGCCCAGTGGGTGCGGGAGTACGAGCGGGGACGGCCCAAGCGGGAGCGGCTGTTGCCCCTGCTGGAGCGGCTGTACGGCACGAGCCGTATCAAGGCCGAGAACCACCTGTACGAGGGGTTCCGGGGGCTGTGGGACCAGGCCGAGAACACCCACCGGCCCCAGCCGCACGTCACGGCGCCCGCGCCCGACCCCGCGCCCACCGCTCCGGCCACCGTGGACACCCTCGCGGCCGACGGGCAGGCGCCCCCTCCGCCGCAGACCACCGCCCAGGACCAGCAGGAGCGGAACGGAGACCAGGACGGAGACGGGACCGAGACCCCCGAGACCGGTACGGACACGCCGGAGACGACACCTCCCAAGGATCCGCTGAGCATCGAGCACCACCTCGACCGCCGCCGCCCGCCCCGCCTCGACCGCGGGCTGCCGCCCGCCCCGCTGGAGCGCGACACCGCCCGGTTCACCGACGGCAGCCGGATGCCCGCCCCTCTCGACGGCATCCGACAGATGATGGCCGATCTGCCCGAGGAGGTGCTGGCGCGGTCGGCTGCCTTCGGCACCAAGGACTTCACCCTGCGCGGCACCGACCAGGCGCTGAAGGAGCTCGAACGCGAGCTGCGGGCCAGGCCGGGCGCCCGGCCCCGCAAGCCCCGCTCCGGCGCCCCGCGCGACACCGGGCTGCTCGCCGAGGTGGCGACGGCGCTCCGCGAGGACCTGGGCGGACTCAGCGGCGACGGGCGCGAGTTCACCTACACCGACGAGAAGGGCCGGGTCCGGGTGCTGCACCTCGCGGTGCGCCACTACGGCGGCTGGGAACGCTTCACCGACACCTCCGACGGACCGCGGAAGATCGAGTCGACGGCGCGGACCCAGCGCACCACGGGACGTACCCCCACCCAGAGCACCAGCTACGCCCTCAACCCGTTCGCCCCGCTGTGGCCGCTGACCAAGCCGCTGGGCGTCTTCGGCCGGGTCGGCCTGCGCTTCGCCCGTACCCACGCCGTCGGCTACACCCTCACCTCCCAGACCACCAGCCAGTCCAAGACGAGCAGCACCGACACCTCGCACCGCTACCTCGACGACGTCTACTACGAGTTCACCGTCACCGATGAGCGGGGCCGGCCCGTGACGGAAGACGGCGGCCGGACCCCGGCGACGTTCGGCTTCGGGATGCGCGGCGGGCTGTCCCTGCGGCTCTCGGACAGCGCGGCGACCGAGTCCAAGCCGGGCCGCATCCCGCGCCTGATCGGCTACCAAGGCCGGCCGCACCACCGGCTCGTCACCACCGAGGACTTCGGCCCCCTCATCCATGTCCGGGACTGGGCCGCCGGGCAGATCGGGGCCCGCCCCGGCTCCTCGGCCCACCGCGAGCTGGACGCGTTCATCTCGTCCCGCAACTTCCAGCGGATGGCCCGGGTCCTCGGCACCGGCCGGATGACCACCGCCCCGCTGTTCGCCGACGACAAGCTCCGCACGCCACTGGGCATCTTCACGGTGCAGGTCCTGCCACGCCGCGCCATCCTCGTCGACGAGACGACCGCCGCCGCCCTCAAGGACGTCACCGCACTCACGCTCACCAACGAGCGCAACCTCTCCATCGCCACCGGCCAGGAGATCAACGGCTCGGTGGGGCCGGCCTTCAACTGGCTCGGCCTCAACGGGGACCAGCTGAATCTGCGCTTCCTGCTCGGCTTCGCCGCCCGGTACGGCCACCGGACCACCCGCGCCATGAACACCGGCGGCTCCGGCGCGGTCAAGACCGAGGGCGAGGCCAAGAACACCCCCGTCGGCCTCTATCTCGTCGAGAAGGCCGTCGTGGTGCGGCGCGTCGGCCGCGACCGCACGGCGGGCACCACCCCGGGGCCCGAGCACGCGGCCCGGGTGTTCGTCACCTGGAGCCTGGACCGGATGCCCCGCTCCGAGGCGCGCCGGCTGGCGGGCTGGGACGACGGGACACGGCTGCGCATGCGCAGCGGCGCCCCCGAGCCGTACGCACCCGCCTATCTGACCCCCGACCGGCCGCCCACGCTGGGGGTGGCCAGGGTCGAGGAGTTCACGGCCGACGACGCCACCGCCGACGACGCCACCGACACCACCGCCGACGACGCCACCTGGCACGACAGGTTCGCGGACACCATCCTGCGGGAGGCCGCCCGCGCCTACCCGGGCCTGGTCGCGCCGCTCGACGAGCTCGACCCGGACAACCCCCGCTGGCGCGACGCCGACCACTTCCAGACGGCGCTCACCAACACCCTGGAGATCCTCACCACCCTCGCGTACCACACCATGGCCGGATCCCTGGAGACGCTGATCACCAGCGGCGTCCGGATCCCGCTGCGCGAGTCCCTGCGCTTCAAGCGCGGCTATCGCTATCTGTGGCTGGACGGTGAGCTGACCGGCCGCCGCTACGAGGGCACCCAGACCGGGCTGAAGATCAAGCACTCCGCGCCCGGCGGCGAGAAGCTCGACAGCGACCACGGGGTGGTCCACGACCTGGAGGGAGGCATCGAGGGCAACGGGACCCTGCGCACCACGGCCGCCACCGCGCTCGGCCTCTCCAAGCACTCCGGCAGCCTGTTCCTCGGGCTGAGCGGGGGCCGCGGCCGCGGCCAGAACAGCGTGTTCGGGCCCAGCACCGCCGTCGAGCGGGCGGTGGCGAGCACTCGCCCGCCGCATCTGTACAGCTACCGACTCCGCGTCACCGTCAGCCGCGGCGGCTACTGGCGGCTGCCCGGCCTGCTGCGCGGATTCGCCTCCGCCGGGCTGCTGGGCACCCAGCCCTTCGTCTTCCGCGAGAAGCCGTCCGATGTGATCGGCACCGCCGCCGACGGCACCCCCGTGGGCGGCGGCCCGCTCACCGGGCGGGTGCTGCTCAGCATCCTCGACGAGCACACCTCCGCCACCGACCCGCACGTGGCGGGCACGGCCAACCCCTACCGCGACTTCGAGGACGGCATCGACAGCACCCCGCTGGACGACGCACAGGCCCTGGCGCTCGCGAAGGCCGACCACACCGCGCTCGACGCCGCGGCCCGCCGCGCCCAGCAGCCGTTCACGGGCCACGCCCAGCTCACCATCGCGGTCCTCGGCCAGCCCGCTCTCATCCGGGCCGTGGAGGAGTCGCTGCGGGGCGCCTCGGGCGGGTCGTGGCATCTGACCCAGCAGGGCGCGCCCGCCCATGACGCCGCGCTGCGCCCGTTCCAGGCCCCGTATCTGACGGCCAACGCCGACCAGAGCCTCAGCCCGTCGGGCTGGCGGATCACCGGGCTGTGGGCCAGGGGACCGTATCTCAACCGGGGCGGCGTCCTCGCCCACCGGATGACCGTGGCGGGGCTGACGCTGCTGTCCGAGCCGGCCCCGATGGCCGCCGCCCTGAAGATCACCGGTGGTACGCAGTCGGGCGGGAAGAACACTGTCACCTACAGCTTCCTCTTCGGCGGGCGGCTCTCCGCCTTCCAGCCGCACGGCGGCGAGCGCGGCCCGGCCGGGTTCTACTCGCTGAACATCAGCCCCTGGTCGTACGGCCGGACCAAGGGCGACACCGTCACCCGGTCCGTCACCAACGAGGTATCCCGGCAGGACAACACCCACCAGGTGCTGGTGTCCGGCAACGCCGAGCACGAGATCGCGGTGGCCTCCAGCGCCCTCGGCACCACGACCGGCGCGGGCAGCCGACTGGTGCCGCGCGGCCTCGCCGCCGCCTCGGGACAGCTGCTGGCCGTCCCCGGCGGCTGGATCGGGCTGCTCCCCGAGTACAGCGCCGTGGAACTCAACCTGATCGACGACGGCTGGGGCGCGGTGCCGCACTACGACGCGCAGACCTGGTCGCCGCAGGCGTGGCTGCCGGGCAACGCCCTGAGCGGCTATCCGCTGGGCGAACTCAACGCGGCCGCGGTGCTGGACGCCTTCGACCGCGCGCTGCGCGGTCTGTCGCTCGACGAGACCGGCCGCAACGCCCTGCTGCGCCTCGCCTCCAGCCGGCTGCTGCGGGCGCTGCGCGGGGACATGGAGGGCGCCGGCTCCACGGTGCCCGCCAGGACCGGGCGCTGGGGCTGGGACGGGATGCGCATCGGCGGCCGTCAGGTGCGGCTGCGGGTGCAACTGATCGCCGGTGCACCGCAGTTCCGCCGGCTCGGACACGGCATCGACTGGGAGGACAACCTCGCGGCCACCGAGTCCACCGGCTCCAGCCTGAGCCGCACCCGCGGGCCGGACTTCGGGCTGTCGGTCGGCGAGAACGCGTACACCCACAACCCCGACGCCTCCACGGCGGGCCCCGGCTACAGCGAGACCGGCTCCGCCCGCAAGACCCTCACCGCCAGCCACTCGTCCAGCCCGATGACGACCTGGACGGTGGCCACCAGCGAGCCCTACGCCGAGTACGACACCCCCTACCGACTGCGGATCGTCCTGGAGGTCGAAGACGCCCCGGACCCCACCCCGCCGACGGCCGCCGACAGCCGCGTCAGACATCTGACCCACCGGGCGCGGCAGGCGTCCCGCTATGTCCGGGGCAAGCGCCGCGTCGTCGAGGAGGGAGACGTCGGCAAGCTGCGCAAGCAGACCCCGCTCAGCCTGATGAGCCCCGACCCGGCCGGCCCGCGGACGGCTCCGGCCGCCGTCGACCCCCTCGGGCCGCC
>NZ_MUNE01001115.1 GCF_002154605.1 Streptomyces milbemycinicus
ACAGCCGCTCGGGGGCGCCTTCCCCAAGGCGCCCCCGAGCGGCTGTACTCCCTGGCCGAGGACCGCGCGCGCCGGTCCGGGCGGGCCGATGTCGAACTGGTCACCCTGATCGTGGCGCGGGCCGAGCCGGAGCCGGGGACGCGCCCCGAGTGCGCGTCCCTCCTGCGGATGTGTCAGTTCCCGCTGTCCGTCGCCGAGATCTCCGCGTATCTGGCCCTGCCCGTCTCCGCGGTCACCTTGCTGCTCACGGACCTGCTCAGGGACGACCAGGTGGAAACCCGGGCGCCGGTCCCCGCCGCCGCGCTGCCCGACCCCGAACTCCTCCAAGCGGTGATGCATGGACTACAGAAGCTCTGAAGCGCTCGCCGGCTCCGAAGCGCCCGTCGGACCGCGCAGCGAGGACACCCTGCCGTCCTCGGTGAGCGCCGCGGTCAAGGTGGTGATCGTCGGGGGGTTCGGCGTCGGCAAGACGACGATGGTCGGCTCGGTGAGCGAGATCCGGCCGCTGACCACCGAGGAGACCATGACCCAGGCCGGGGTCGGCGTGGACGACATCGCCGGGGTGGAGCGCAAGACCGAGACCACCGTGGCGATGGACTTCGGCCGGATCA
>NZ_MUNE01001116.1:0-182 GCF_002154605.1 Streptomyces milbemycinicus
GCTCGATCCGCACGCGCGGCCCGGCGACGGGACGGTCGGTCAGGCACTGCTCGTCATAGCAGTGCACTCGCGATGATTTCTGCCCGCACTCGGGACAGGCCGCCGCTGCGGCCCGAGACCGTACGTCGACACAGACCTCGGCGTCCGTGAGTACCAGCCGCTCGACCTCCACATCCACACCC
>NZ_MUNE01001116.1:246-671 GCF_002154605.1 Streptomyces milbemycinicus
GTCTTGAGAACCGGCTCGCCACCATCGACGGTGACGCCGACGCCGCCTGACCGGTGGCTTCGGACTCGCCCGGATAGTCCCATTCGGGGCATCTCCCACGTCGATATCCTCCAGGGATGTCCCTTCGTCAGTACGTCTACTTCGCCTTGTTCAGCGAGCGCACCTCCGCACACGAGATGACCTCGCAGCTGGGGATCAGTCCTGACGAGGTGTCCGTCCGGGGCAGCCGCTTCACCAAGCCGACGGTGAATCCGGTCAGCCACTGCTGGACGATCGTCTGCCGACGGCCACATCTTCGCGTCGACGAGCAGATCGCCCGCACCCTCGACAGGCTCCGACCGCATACAAGCCACATAGCCGAAGCTGCCGGCCGTCTGGCTGCCGATGGCGGCGGAGCGGTGCTGCAAGTCGTGCGCTACTTCAAC
>NZ_MUNE01001117.1 GCF_002154605.1 Streptomyces milbemycinicus
GGGTCGACGTGCGGGGCGGGAGGCGGAGCGGGTGCCGCCACCGCCTCGGAGGCGGGTTTGCTGCCGCAGGCGGTGAGGAGGCCGAGCAGGCCCGCTGTGGCGCCAAGTGCGGTCAGAAAACCGATAGTTGACCTACGGGGTCTGACCGGGTCCGGGTCCGTCGGTCTCTCGCTCGTACGGCCATGTGTCGTCATGGCGGCATCCTCGCACGGTCGGCCAGGAGTTCGAGTCGTATCACGGGTGTTTGCGCGCCCTGACGAAAGTCAGGTCCGCACCTGGCGATCGACAGTGGGGCGGGGGCAGTGCGCCGGGCCAGAGTCGGGGCATGCGATTGATGACTTCTGCCGTGTCCCGACTCTCACGGCGTCAACTACTCGGCGGTCTCGCCGCCACGGGGGCCGCCGTGACCCTCGCGTCCGCCTCCCTCGCCTCCGGCGCGGTGACCTCAGGCAAGGGTGGCAAAAACGACAAGGATCACAAGGGTGGCACGAAGCCGGCGCGCGAAGGGGACGCCATACGGGTCGGGTTGCCCGCGCCCACCGGCCCGTACCCGGTCGGGATGGTCGAGCTGCACTTGGTGGACCAGGGGCGGAAGGAGCGGTGGGGGCCCGGCGACCGGGAGCTCATGGTGAGCGTGTGGTACCCGGCGCGGCGGGAGGCGGACGGGGGGGACGGGGCATCGGCGCCGTATATGCG
>NZ_MUNE01001118.1 GCF_002154605.1 Streptomyces milbemycinicus
CCACAGAGCGCGGGCAATCGGTCGCCGCAAAGAATTGGCAGCCGATTGCCCGCGCTCTGTGGACTGTGCCGGGTGCTAGGCCCGGCCGATCCTCACACAGGATTGCGGGACCCAGCCGTAGAAGTCCCCCCAAGCCACTTTCACCCACCGGTTGCCCGAGGGGCCGCCGCTCCAGCAGGTGTAGGAGCCACCAGCTTTGGTGTAGCAGCCGTTGCTCGTGAAACACGGCCACGAGTCGGCGGCGGGAATGCTCCCGATCTTGGCTGAGCTGGTGGTGGCTTCGTCCCGCACGTTGACGGCGTGGCCGTTGTAGGTGAAGACGGCCGCGTAGTCCTGGGTTCCGGCCTCTGCCGTACCCGGGAGTGCGAGAGCCATCAAGGACCCCAATAACGCGGACGCCAGACCCGTTGATCGAACTTTCCGAAAGCGCATGAGTGTCTCCTCGAAAGGTGGCGATCAGGTGACACTGTGTCAAGGGCGATTTTCGTGTGCAAGGGCGCCTTCGGATGGCTGAAGGTGTCGCAATAGCTCAGCTTCAGGAGACAATCTCAGTCCGTCTTGGCGTACCGCCGGAGCGTCGTCGAGACGTCCACGAAACCCTTGCGGACCGCGACCAGCCGCCCGCCCCGCACCGCCTGGTAGGTCACATCCGCGTTCACCATGCGCGGATAGCCGTGGATGGACAGCGCGTCCTTGAAGCCCCAGCGGAGTTCCGGCGTGAGGCCGCCGGTGCCGACCGCGTGGCCGTTGTCCAGCACGCGCCGGATGGAGCGGGCGCTGATGTCGTCGGCCTTCAGGGAGTTCAGGACCGACCGCAGCACGGTGTAGGCGATCCAGGTGGTCTGGGTGCCGGGGTCCTCCGCGTCGATACGGGCGTCCTCGAAGGCGTAGTCCTTGATGACCTTCTTCATGGGCGCCCAGCGCGGATCGTCTGCGGCCGGGTACCAGCCGGTGGCGTACGCGCCCTCCAGCGGGCTCTCGCGGCCGCCGGTGCTGTCCACGAGGGACTGGCGGACGCTGCCGAGCACGGAGGCGATCCGTACCTTCGGGTGGTCCTCCTGGAGCCGCCGGAAGGAGTCGAAGAAGGTGCCGGTGCGCTCTCCCAGCGCCGCGGTCACACAGGAGTCGGGCAGCTCGGCGCCCTGCGCGGCGCCGCCCAGGGCGGTCTCGGCGCCCACTCCGTTCAGGGCGGTGCGGGCCTGCCGCATATAGTCGCCGGCGTCCTCGGGGGCCCGTACGTCGGTGGCGGCGCGGCGCTTGCCCGCCGCCAGGCCCGCGTCGAGGAGTTCGGGCAGCTCGTCGCCCGCGATGGTGTCGGGGCGGACGAGGGAGACGCGGCGGCATACGGAGGCCAGCTGCCGTCCGTTGCCGGCCAGGAGGGCGGCCTGGCCGCCGTTGACCGGGTAGGAGTACGGGCTGTCGAACTCCTCCTGCGTCAGCCCGTATCCGCCGATATAGGGGATGCCCGAGCCCTCCAGGGCGGAGATGAAGTAGCGGCCGAACTGGCTGTACGAGCCGACGACCGCGACGACGTTCTCATCCGCGGCGCGCCGGGCGCAGCGGGCCGCCTCCGAGGGGTCGTTGCGCTCGTTGCAGGTGAGCACCTTCAGCTTGCGGCCGTGGATGCCGCCGTTGTCGTTGACCCAGCGGGCGTACGCCTTCGCCATCGCGGGCATCTCGGGCATATTGGTCGCCTTGGTGTTCTCCGGCGCCCAGGTCATGACGGTGATGGGGTCATCGGATCCCGCCCCGGACAGGGCGCCGCAGCCGGTCAGCGTCCCCGCCCCGACCGCGGCGCAGAGCGCGGCCGTCAGCCATGGGCGTGGGGAGAAAAGTCGCCATCCGGTCATGGCATGTGAGCGTGGCGTTCCGCTCGTAACGGGGCGGCTATCGCAAATGGCGAGAAAGTGACGAGAGGGTGAATTACGGGGGTCGATGCATGTGTGCCGGCGAAGAACGTACGATCGATTACCGTGCAAGGTTCGGAGAAGTCTTCCCGTCGCGGCCGTCGCTCGACCACCATGGGCGGCATGCCTGTCAATGACATGCCGTGGTGGCGCTGGCGCAGCAATGTGCGCTCGGCGCTGCATATGCTCTCTGATCCCGTCTTCCAGCAGGAGTGCTGGCTGGCGGGCCTGGACGGATACGGGGACGTCACCGACGCCGTGTACCGGCTGGTGGAGGACACCTGGCTGGACAACTGGTCGGCCGAGAAGTACGTCGGCACGATCTTCCGCGACTCGCAGGAGGCGGCGCTCGTCGACGTCGCCGTCCTCAGAGTGCTGCGGATCATGCACCAGGTCGGCGCGGACGCCCTGCCCTCGGCCTACCTGGAGCACCACGGGTGGCCGGAGGCCGTCCGGGCGGCGCGCGAGGCGCATGTGCGGCTCGCGGCCAACGACGGTGAGGACCCCGACCTGCCCCCGCACACCCTCGAAGTGCTGGCGATCATGACCAACGCGGTCTAGGGATCTCCGCAGGGTGTGCGACGCTATGGAGTCATGAGCCAGTCGCATTCCGCCGCCGCCGACCAGTACATCCTCACCCTGTCCTGCCCGGACAAGCAGGGCATTGTGCACGCCGTGTCGAGTTACCTCTTCATGACCGGCTGCAACATCGAGGACAGTCAGCAGTTCGGCGACCGCGACACCGGGCTCTTCTTCATGCGGGTGCACTTCCGGGCGGTCTCACCGGTGCGGGTGGAGGACCTGCGGGCGAGCTTCGCGGCGGTCGGCGAGTCCTTCCAGATGGACTGGCAGATCCACCCGGCCGCCGAGAAGATGCGCGTCGTGCTGCTGGTCAGCAAGTTCGGCCACTGCCTGAACGACCTGCTCTTCCGCTCGCGGATCGGGGCGCTGCCCGTGGAGATCGCGGCGGTGGTCTCCAACCACACCGACTTCGCGGAGCTGGTCGGCTCGTACGGGGTCCCCTTCCGGCATATCCCGGTGACGAAGGAGAACAAGGCTCAGGCGGAGGCGGAGCTGCTGGAGCTGGTGGAGGCCGAGAAGGTGGAGCTGGTCGTCCTGGCCCGCTATATGCAGGTGCTCTCGGACGACCTGTGCAAGCGGCTGGCGGGGCGCATCATCAACATCCACCACTCCTTCCTGCCGAGCTTCAAGGGCGCCAAGCCGTACCACCAGGCGCACGCCCGCGGGGTGAAGCTGATCGGCGCGACGGCCCACTATGTGACGGCGGACCTGGACGAGGGCCCGATCATCGAGCAGGAGGTCGAGCGGGTGGGCCATGAGCTCAACCCGGACCAGCTGGTGGCGGCGGGGCGCGATGTGGAGTGCCAGGCGCTGGCGCGGGCGGTGAAGTGGCACAGCGAGCGGCGGGTGCTGCTCAACGGGCACCGGACCGTGGTGTTCGCCTGAGCCTGTACCCGGGTACCCGGGTATCCGGGGTTCACAGGCGCGACAGGGACGCCGTCGCGAAGAGGACGTCGCGGATCGCCTCCGGGTCGCCGAGCTGTCCGGCGGCCGCCTCCTGGGGCGGCACATGCCCGGCCGCCAGCTGGTAGAAGGCCTCGCGGTCGAGCGCGATATGGGCCACCGCGTCCTCCGGGGAGGGCTTTGCGGCGGGGGAGTCCAGCGGGATGTACCAGTCGCCGCTGCCCTCGACCTCCAGATGGAGCGTACGGCCCGGCGCGCCCGCCTCGACCAGCCGCCGGGGCGGCCCCGCGAGCCCGGCCCGGCGGCGCTCCGCGAGGGCGTCGGGCAGCAGCCGGGCGCACAGGTCGACCATGGGCCGCAGATGGGCCGAGGCGGGCGGCTCGTACGGGTAGTCGATCGCCTCGGCGATGTCCCCGGCGTGCACCCAGCACTCGAAGGCGCGGTCGAGGAACGAGTCGCGTATGGGCAGCGAGAAGTCCCCGTACGGCACGGAGAGATCGCGTACGCCGCAGCCGGCGAAGGACACGGTCCGCACCAGCGCATGCCCCTGTTCCCGCCACGGTTCGCGCACCGCCCCCGGCTCCCCGGCGG
>NZ_MUNE01000112.1 GCF_002154605.1 Streptomyces milbemycinicus
GCACGCGCGCGTGCATCAGCCGCACCTGCACCGAGTCGAGGTATCCGGGGCCACCCGGCAGCATTCCTCCCGGCAGGACCACGCTGTTGATCCACTTGCCGGTCTCCTGGAGCCGGCGCTGCGTGGCGTTCTCCAGGCGTCCTGTGCCGGTGAGGACACGTGCGATGCGGGGCGTGCTGTATTCGGGCAGCAGCGAGCCGAGCGCAAGGGCGAACTGGGTCCATACCGGCTCGACCGACAGGTAGGCGGTCTCCCCCTCGGCGAAGGGCTTTGTATCCACCCAGTCGGGGACGGCCTCGGCCTCGCGCAGCAGGGCGGCGATCGCGGGAGGAACGTCGGAGAGCGACGAGAGCCCGTCTTTCAGCCCTTGGTTCACGAGGTGTCGCGCGGGCCCTCCGAGCTTGTCGATCTCCGCGATCACGGCATCGGCGACGGGATCTCCCACCTGCAGTGAGCCTTCGATGAAGGCCGCCCGCTCTTCCGTCGCGGTGTGGGTTGTCATGCCTGAGCCTCCAGGGGCTTGGAGTAGGGACCGACCGGTCCGGACCGCTCGGACCTTGTCACCGAGAGCCGCCGATCTCTTAATCACCTAAGTTACTGTGATTTAGCGAAAGGTCAAGCCCGCCAGTGACCACGGATGGAGATCGCCAACCACCAAGCCCGCCCGACTCCCCTCCTCTACTTATCGTTCGTTAGACTCACAATCAGCAGCCCGTCGGCCGCGTGACGAGGAGTTTGAGCGGATGGCGTCCATGACACCCGGAGCGGACCCGGCTTCGGAGCACGAAACACACATCGACGAATGGCGTGCATTCGCGCCCCTCGAACTGCCTCCCATCCTGGCGGCCGCACTGGAGAACTTCCGCGAGCACGGCTACCACGGCACCTCCGTGCGGGACGTCGCACGCCGGGCCGGGGTCAGCCTGCCGATGATCTACTACCGCTTCGAGAACAAGCAGGGCCTGCTGGTCGCCCTCCTGGAGAGCGCCATGGGCGAGGTACTCCAGCGGGCGCGCCAGGCCGACAAGGAAGCCGACGGCCGGGTACTGGACCGCTTCGGCAACGTCATCGAGTGCATCGTGTTGCACATGACCCACCGGGCGGCGACAGCCAGCCTGGACTCCGAGCTGCGCTACCTGGAGCCCGCCAACCGCAAGAAGTACGCGGCCCTGCGCAAAGCCCTGGAGGAACTGCTCCTGGAGATCATCGCAGAGGGCGCGGCCGAGGGGCTGTTCGAGGTGGACAGTGCGACCGACACCACCCGGGCGCTTCTGGGCATGTGCCAGGCGGTCACCGGCTGGTACCACCCGGACGGCCCGTTGACACCGGAAGACATCGCGGATCGCTACGCAGGCATCGCGCTGCGCACGGTGGGCGCACGGGTGAGGCCCACCCCCCGCACACCGAAGATGTGAGCCCGACAGCCTTCCTACCGCCACAGCCGGCACCGCCGAACGAGTCCGCCTGCGCAACCACAGGCCCCCGCACATACGGACCCTTGCGCTGCTGGCAACCGCCGTCTGCTCTGCGTGTTCCCACCGAGCTCCGCCCAGAGCGGGATCGACAGACACGCGACTGCGTTCGGATACGAGCAGCCGATCACGCCTTTCCCATCGTCGTGTGGGACATGGCCCGGCCTCTCTCCCCCAGGGGACGGTCACCCGTCCGGAAATCCGACCTCTCCGAGGACAGCGGAGCCGGAGGTGACGGGTTGTGGCCGAGGAGTGGCGGCACCATACTGGAGGGTGGCGCCCAGGACATTGCTTTCCGATGCCCGGTGAATCGGTACGGCGCCGAAGTGAGCGGTCATGGACAGGGAAGCCTATGGGGGCCGACACAACAGCATCGCCCCACCTGCGCCGGTCACAGGTCTTGTATCAGTTGATGCCCTGGGTATCGTGATCACGTGGAACTCCGGGGCTGAGCAACTGCTTGGCCACCTGCCCGGCGACGTGCTTGGCCGTGCCGCCGCCGACCTGCTCGCCTCGCCGCTTCCGGCATCGGCTCGGACCTGCCTGGCCGAGCGCAAGGAGTGGAGTGGCACCCTCGTACTGCGGCACCGCGGCGGCACCCCGGTCGGCGCCGTCGTCCGAGCTTTTCCCCAGCGGGAGGCCCACGGAGACGCCGGCTGGGTGCTGATCGCCGAGCCGCCCGCTTCGGCCACCGACAGGGAGACCGAGGCATTGCGGGACTGGGCCCTCTCCCAGCTGCCTGTGGCCGTGCTCATCCACGACGCCGAGGCACGGGTGGTCGAGGCCAATACCGAAGCGCTGGACCTCCTGGGCTTGCGTGAGGAGACAATCCTCGGCCGCCGCGTCGACGACGGCCTGCGCACCGGCTCTCCGTACGCGGGCCTGGCAGACGCGATCTCGCAGGTGACCCGCACGGGGAAGCCACTGCACAAGGACATGTCCGTTCGCTCACCCGGGGAGAGCCGCCCCCGCACCTGGTCCTTCACCGTCTCACCGCTCAAGGACCCCGCGGGCCGGGTGCGCGGCGCCTCCACAGTCGTACACGATGTGACCGAATCGACACGGGCCCGCCGACAGCGGGGCGTGGTGAACGAGGCGAGCGTGCGCATCGGCACCACCCTTGAGGTGGTGCGCACCGCAGACGAACTGGCGAAGCTTGCCGTCGATCGGTTCGCGGACTTCGCGGCCGTCGACCTCGTGGACCAGGTCTACGGCGGTGGAGAGCCCAAGCCCGGCGGGCCCGCCGACACCACCGCCATGCGGCGCGCGGCAAACCGATCCGTCCTGGACGGCTGTCCGGAGGCCACGTTCAAGCCGGGTGAATTGAGCCTCTTCCCAGCGGGATCAGCGCTGATGGACTCACTGGTCGGTGGTCGGGCAGTCCGCCACGACGCGGATGAGCCAGAAATCCGCGCGTGGCTGGCCGAGCATCCACACCTCGCGTCGAAAGTCTCGGCCTTCGGCATGCACTCGACCCTTCTGGTGCCGATGCGCGCCCGGGGAACACCCCTGGGCTTCGCCCTCTTCGCGCGCCACCGCACTGCGGAACCCTTCGACGACGACGATCTGCTGCTGGCCGAGGAGATCACCGCCCGTGCGGCGGTCTGCGTCGACAACGCCCGCCGCTACACCCGCGAGCGCAACACCTCCCTCACGCTGCAACGGAGCCTGCTCCCCCAGCGGGTTCCCAGGGAATCCGCGGTCGAAGTCGCCTCCCGCTATCTGCCCACCGGTTCGCAGGCAGGCGTGGGGGGCGACTGGTTCGACGTGATTCCCCTGTCGGGCGCACGGGTCGCGCTGGTCGTGGGAGACGTCGTCGGTCACGGCATCCAGGCCTCGGCAACCATGGGCCGACTGCGCACGGCGGTCCGCACCCTCGCCGACGTCGACCTGCCTCCCGACGAGTTGCTCACCCACCTGGACGATCTCGTCCTGCGCCTCGACCGCGCGGAGGACTCGGAGGACGGCGACGGCCGTCCGGCGTCCGACGGAGATGTCGGCGCCACATGCCTGTACGCGGTCTACGACCCCATCGCCCGCACCTGCACCATGGCCCGGGCGGGGCATCCTCCGCCGGCTCTCGTCAACCCCGACGGCACAGTCGATTTCGCCGACCTCCCCGCCGGCCCCCCATTGGGCCTCGGCGGCCTGCCCTTCGAATCAGCCGTCCTGGATCTGCCGGAGGGCAGCCTCATCACGCTCTACACCGACGGTCTCATCGAGGCCATCGGGCGCGACGTCGAGGTCGGGAGCGACATGCTGCGCAGCGCGCTCAGAGACCCGAACCAGCCTCTGGAGCAGACGTGCGACACCATCCTCGAGCGACTCCTACCCGAACGCCCCACTGACGACGTCGCCCTGCTCATCGCTCGCACCCGCACGCTGGCCCCCTCCCAGGTCGCCACCTGGGAGCTGCCCTCCGACCCGGCAGTCGTCGCCACCGCCCGCAAGGAAGCCATGACGCGCCTGGTCGACTGGGGACTGGACGAGGTCGACTTCGTCACGGAGCTCGTCGTCAGCGAGCTCGTCACCAACGCCATCCGCTACGGCGCCGCACCCATCCAGCTCCGCCTCATCCACGACCGCACTCTGATCTGCGAGGTCTCCGACGCCAGCAACACCGCTCCACATCTTCGCCGGGCCCGCGTCTACGACGAGGGCGGTCGCGGGCTCCTGCTGGTCGCGCAGTTGACCGACCATTGGGGCACCCGCCACACCCCACACGGCAAGACGATCTGGGCCGAACTGCGACTGCAGCCTTGACCTGTGTCCGCCCTACCATCAAGGCTGGCTGAACCGCTGTGGGATTTGCTGCAGCTCCTTCGGTTCGGCTACTCATATCAGGCGATCGCCGACACGACCTGCTCGGCCACCACGATCCGCAACCGTCGCGACGAATGGATCCGGCTCGGCGTCTTCCTGGACCCACCAACCAGCGCTCAGGCGGCTGGTGAAGACAGCCCATGGCTGTCGTCAGAGAATGGCGATGGGATTGACCGGGGAGCCTGCACCCCCGGTGATGTTGAGCGGTGACGCCGTGAGGAAGAACTCGTATCGCCCGTGCTCAGCACACTCCGCGGCGAGTTCTTCCAGCCACCACACCTCGCCGAGAGTCAGACCGAGGTCCCGGATGAGCCGTACGTGCAAGGGGTAGAACGGTCGCTCGGGATCTTCGCTGGGTTCCACCTCGACGGCGACGTTGTCCACCGCCAGGGCCGCGATCTCCTTGCGGTGGATCCACTCGACGGTGTCCAGGGCGAGCCCTGGCGCGCCGGACGACCAGAACTCCTGCTTGTCCTCAAGCCGGTAGAACCACGGGACGTGTCCGGTGCGGATCAGGAGGATGTCCCCGGTGCCGATCTCGACCCCCTGGGCCTCCGCGCAGGCGTCGAGTACGTCGGCGGTGATGGGCAGCCTCGGCTCACAGCGCTCGGCCCCCAGGTGCCGGGCGATGTCGAGCAGGACACCTCGACTGGTGAGACTGGCCTTGAGCAGCTGGATCGAGCACTTGCGCGCGCCGGCGAAGCCCTCGACATTGCCCATCCAGAAACCGTTGTACATCGCGTCCCGGTGGAAGATGTGCGCAAGTCCGTCCCACTGTGTGCTGCCCTGCAGCGGCATGAAGAGGTAGTCATCGGCTCCCTGGAATCCGGGGGCGACGCGGCCGAGGTCACTTCCGACCGAATGGTCCGCACCGCTGTAGCCGAACAGGTGCACCACGTTGGGCCGGGTCGGGTGCACGGGGCCGGTGGCGTCCAGCGGCACGGCGAGACTGATCGTTTGTCCGGTCCGGATCAGCGATGCCGCAGCAGCGACCATCTCCGGGGTGATGAAGTTGGCCGTGCCCCGCTGGTCGTCCTCTCCCCAGCGCCCCCAGTTGTTCGGCACGTTGTCGTTGACGAGGCCGACGATCTTGCCTCTGCCGTCGACACTGAATCCGGGCGCGGTCCACTCGCCTTCGACGTATTCTCCGCTGGCTGTCCTGCCCATAGTTCTTCCCTCTTCGAGATGGTGACGGTTGGCCGATCGGCGGGTCGGGGTTCAGTCCTGACCGGTGCTGAGGCGCTCACGCAGCAGGAACTTCTGGATCTTGCCGGTTGCGGTGCGTGGCACCGAGCGGGCGACAATCACGCGTGTGGGCTTCTTGTAGGAAGCCAGGCGCTCTCGGCAGTGGGCAATGATCTCCTGCTCGGTGGGCGGGTCGGCAGGGTCGGCCGGCACCACGAACGCGACAGGAGTCTCCACCCACTTCGGGTGCCAGGCACCGACCACCGCCACTTCCGAGACTTTGGAGTGAGCGTCGATGACCGCTTCCACCTCGGCGCAGTAGATGTTCTCCCCGCCTGAGATGATCATGTCCTTGGCCCGGTCCACCACACGGTAGAAGCCGTCCTCGTCGACGGTGCAGAGATCACCGGAATGGAACCATCCGCCCTGGAATGCTTCTCGGGTGGCCTCCGGGTTGTTCCAGTAACCCCGCATGACGGTCGGCCCACGGTAGACGATCTCACCGACCTCGCCCGGCCCCACCTCCGTACCGTCACGACCGACCAGACGGACCTCGAGGTTCGGCACGGGCCTGCCGACCGACCCCATCTTCCGGATCGCGTCCTCCCCTCGCAGCACACATGTCACCGAACTCATCTCGGTCTGTCCGAACATGTTGAAGTTCGGCACACCGGGAAAGGCCTTCGCCATCGCCTCGAGCACGGAAGGCGGTGCAGCGGAGGCGCCCCAGGAGATCCGGCGCAGTGCGAGGTTGCGGTCGCCGATTCCTGGGAGTCCGCAGATCTCCTTCCACTGAGTGGGCACGAAATAGCACGCCGTGACTCGCTCGCGCCCCATCGCGGCCACCGCCTCGGCAGCGTTGAAGTCCCCTGATGGGGTGATGATGGAATGGCCCCCGACGGTCAGATAGATGAGGATCCCGTTGAGCCCGCCGATGTGAAAGAGCGGCAGCCCCGAATACCAGACCTCGGAATCGTCCGCGACTCCCTGCACAATCAGGCAGTTGAACGAGTTCATGGCGAGATTGAGGTGAGTGAGTACCGCCCCCTTGGGACGGCCCGTGGTTCCCGAGGTGTACATGATGAAGGCCGGGTCATGGTCGCCGACCGGAACGCCCACCGGCGATTCGTCCGGGTCGAGGGCCTCCTCGTATGCGACCGCCACCGGGCCCACCGCCGACGGATCGCCCTCGACAACCAGCACTGCCACCGGATCCGTGGCCTGTTCGTCGCCATCTCCGGCCAGGCACTGCCGCACGAGGTCCGTCGACTCGCCGTCAACAATCAGGACTTTCGCGCCGCTGTCGGACAGGATGTAGCGCACCTCGGGCGCCACCATCCGGAAGTTGACGGGTACTGCGATCGCCCCAAGGCGCATCACCGCGAAGTAGGACTCCACCACCTCCAAACGGTTGTGCATGAGCACCGCGACCCGGTCCCCTGCACCTGCGCCCATGGCACTCAGTGTCCTGGCGAGCCGGTTGACGCGGCGGTCGAGTTCGGCATACGTGAGGGTTCGGTCACCAAAGCTCAGAGCGGGTAGGTCGGGCCGCTGCCTCGCGTGCCGCGCCAGCTGTTCCCCGTGCGCGATGCTGCGGTGCCGGCACATGTCCGCAACCGGACCGCCGACCGCCTCCCTGATGCTCGTCCCGCCGCCCATCTCACTTCCTCCTGCCGGTGAGGCCGAACAGGTGGCCTGCCACCTTGCGCATCTGGATCTCCTCAGCGCCCTCGGTGATCCGGTAACGCCGGTGGTGGCGGTAGATGTGCTCAAACGGCAAATGCCGGCTGTACCCCATCCCGCCGTGTACCTGCATGGCCCGGTCCGCGGCCTCGCACACCAGCCGGTTGGCACGGTAGTTGCACATCGAGACCAGGTCGGAAACCTCCATGTGTGACCCCTGGTCGAGGTCCTGCGCAGTGCCACGGACCAGCATCCGGAGCATCGTGGCGTCCGTGTGGAGTTCCACAAGCGGCCACTGCACGGCTTGACGCATGGCCAGCGGTTGACCGAACGTGACCCGCTCGCGGGCGTAGGCGACCGAGCGGTCGATGCAGTACTGCGCTGCGCCGAGGCTGGACGCCGCCTGCCGGATCCGGTTCTCGTGCACAAAAGCCTGTGCGACTTCCAGGCCTTGTCCCTCCTCACCGAGGATCGCGGAGTCCGGCACCCGCACGTCGCGCAGGGCGACGTCGGCGTGGTCCGTAGGCATGTTGAACGTCCAGCGGAACAGGCCCACCTCGACGCCGGGCGCGTCGATGGGGACGATGAAGGCGCTGATACCGACGGCGTCTCCGGGCCTGCCGGAGGTGCGGGCGAAGACGAGGTCGTGGGTGGCCGTGTCCACGCCGGTGTTCCAGCGTTTCTCCCCGTTGATGACCCAATCGCCGCCCGACCGGACCGCGGCGGTCGCCATCCAGGTGGCGTCGGAGCCGTGCTCGGGCTCGGTCAGGGCGAAGCCGAGGCTGCGCTCCCCCGTGACCAGGGGTTCCCCGAACTGGGCGCGTTGCTCGTCGCTACCGAACCGCCAGACCAGGTGCGCGGACGGGAAGTTGCCCACCACGGAGGACTCGTCCTGAAGGTCGTTGTGAAGGCCGAGCCCGCGGTGCGCGAGGTGCTCGCGCACAACAGCCATCTCCAGGTTGCTCGCCTCGGCGCCACCGAGTACGGCCGGCAGGTCTCGGCGCAAGAGTCCTGCTTTGTCGGCTCGTCGCCGCATCTCGGTGAGGAGGGCGCGCCACTCGGGGCGGGGCAGGCCGCCGGCTTCGAAGTCGGTGCGCGCCCATTCGCGCCGGTGGTCGAAGAAACGTTGGTTGTCGTCCTCTGCCTGCAAGGGAACGATCTCCGACTCGATGAAGCCGTCCAGCTCCACCAACAGCGTACGCAGGTCTTCAGTGATGCCGAAATGCATGGCTCCCGCCCTCTCCCGTGAGGCGCGTTGAACGAACGTTCATCGAAGCTAACGCTCGCTAGATCCCTCTGACAAGTGCCAGTAACGGCTGTTTTCTGGAGAGCCAGGCGCGAAGAATGAAAGTGTTAAGCTAATCTGTGAATGATCATTCACCCACCACCCGAGGGGTGCGCGTGCCTGCATCAGTTGCATCGGCGTCGCCAACGCCGTCGAGTTCGTTGGTCAGCGAGAACGACGACCCCATGGCCGCCGCCCTGATCAGCGCGGCTGTCCGCGTCATCGCGGCCAAGGGTTATCACGGCACCTCGGTGCGCGACATCGCGGTGGAGGCCGGGCTCAGCGTCGGCTCGGTCTACAACAGCTTCGGATCGAAGTACGAGCTGCTGCTCGTCATCATGAACCGCGCCATGGACCACCTGGTGACCACCACCGAAGACGCGCTCTTCCATGCCGGCACTGATCCGGCGGACCGGCTGCGCGCGATCGTCGGGGCCCACGTCGGTACGCACACGGCCGGCCCGTTGGAGAGCCTGATCGGCAATTCCGAACTGCGCAGTCTCGACCCTGCAGAACTGCGGCTGGTGACCGCCAAGCGGGACGTCCAGCAACGGATGTTCGACCGTGTGACAGCTGACGGTGTCACGTGCGGGGTCTTCAAGACGCCGAGCCCCAAGGAGACCGCGTTGTTCGTGGTCACTGCCTGTACCTCGGTGGCCACGTGGTTCCGACCGGACGGAGCCCTCAGCGCAGAAGAAGTGGTGCGGCGCTACCAGGAGATCGCCCTGTCAGCCGTCGGCCATGTCCCGGAAGGACACACGACTTGACCTCCCCGAACTCGCAAGGGACATCCCGGACGCACTCTTTGGCGACCGCGCTCTCCACCCGTCTCTCCGAGCTGTACGGCGGCCCTTGCACGGTGACCGAACTTCAGCGGCTCACAGGCGGAGCCAGCGCCGAGACCTGGGCACTGACTGCGGCGACTCCGAGCAAGTCCGCAGCCGAGCTGATCCTCAGGCGCGATGCCCCTGGTGCTGAGGACCCTGCACGAATGGCGCGTGAGGCAGCTGCCCTCGCAGAGGCGGCCCGAGTCGGCGTACCAGTCCCCCACCTGCATGACCAGAGCCCCTTCGTACCGTCCGCGGCGCCGTCGCGTGCGGAGGCCGTTGACCTCGGCGGTTCCTATCTCCTCATGGCGAAGGTCCCGGGCCAGGCCCTGCCGCAGAGGCTGCTGCGCGATGAGGACTTTGCAGACGTCCGCCCGCGGATGCCATACGAGTGCGGACGCGTCCTCGCGCGCATCCACCACCGGATGGACCCCGACCGGATCTCCGGGCTGACCGCTGGAGACCAGCTGGACCAGCTCCGCACGACGTACCACTCGACTGGCGACCCACTGCCCGTTCTGGAGCTCGCCTTCCGCTGGCTGGCCGCCCGGCGCCCCTCGGCCGGCCGCGACTCGGTGGTGCACGGCGACTTCCGCAACGGCAACCTGATCATCGGTACGGACGGCATCCGTGCGGTGCTGGACTGGGAGCTGGTCCACCGGGGCGACCCCATGGAGGACTTGGGTTGGCTGTGCGTCCGAGCCTGGCGGTTCGGAGCGGAAGGCCCCGTCGGCGGCTTTGGTCCGCGCTCGGAACTCTTCCGAGGCTACGCCGAGGAGAGCGGCACGACTCCGGATCCAGAGGCAGTCCACTGGTGGGAGGTGTACGGCACGCTGCGCTGGGCCGTGTTCTGCAGGATCCAGGCTCAGCGCGCGCGGCAACGTGAAGCGGAGGGCACCTTGGAGTTGTTGGCCATCGGGCGACGCGTGGCGGAGTGCGAGCACGACCTCCTCGACCTCCTCGGCCTGGCCCCTGCTCCCGTTTCGGACGTGCAGGTCGCTCCCGAAGCCGACTTGTTCGGGACCCCCTCCGCAGCCGAACTACTGGCCCCGGTCCGCGGATTGCTGACCGAATGGAGCGGCCAAGCGGCTCCTCGTGCCCGGTACCTCGGCCGGATCGCCGTGAACATCCTTGACACGGTCTCACGCGAACTCTCCCTGGGTCCGTCGGCCCGTGAGAACCACGCGGCAGCGCTCCACCGCCTTGGCTTCCGCGACGAACAGGACCTGGCGCTGGCGATTCGACAAGGCGCGGTTGTCCCGAATGCCGATCACCGGGTTGTCGACGCCATCCGCTCCGCCACCGCCGCACGGCTCAGCGTCGCCAATCCCGGCTACCCTCGTCGCACGGAGTAACCACCCTCACGGGTACGGGAACGCGGTCCGTGTAGCGGCTGCCGAACCGCCGCGGTCCTTCTGATCCGTGATCGTGCCGCGCTCAATGCCATTCCGCGAACAGCCTGCCCCGTCTCAAGCCCGCCACAGTTGGGAACCGGTTCGTACGACCGGGAGGTACGGAACGACGGCCCGCGGCGACAGTCGCGTCATCGTGATGACCAGTTCAGCGATGTCACCGCTGGTGATCATTTCGGCAGGCGGAACACGGTCGTGGTTCCAGGCGCTCATGTCAGTGTCCACATAGCCGGGGCAGATCGCGGTGGCCGCCACGCCATCAGCCGATGCCTCGGTGTTGACGGCTTCGCACAGGGCGGTCAGCGCGGCCTTGCTCGCTGCGTAGGCGGCGAGCCTCGGCTCAGGAGCCTGGCCGGCGATGGATGAAATCGCCACGATGCGTGCGGGCGCTGTGTGCCGCAGGAGCTCCATGCAGCCGTCGATGAGCAGGAAGGGGGCTCGGACGTTCACCGCGAACTGCCTGTCGAAGCGGTGCGACGGATAGCTGCCGAGCGGCACCGCAGAGCCCACGCCGGCGCTGAGGACCAACAGATCGAGCCGTCCGTACGCGGTGCGGTGCGCGTCGATGACGCGGCGCACGTCGTCCTCGACCGCCATGTCGGCGGGCACGGTCCGCACGTGCGTGCCGCCCCGCTTCCCGCACTCCGCCGCGGCCTCACGGAGTGCGTCGCCGCCCCTGGCGCTCAGCATGAGGTCGAAGCCCTCCTCGGCGAGGCGACCCGCGATCTCCCGGCCGATGCCACGGGAGGCACCGGTGACGAGCGCTGCCCGCCGGGCTCGGGTCACCGCCTGCGCCCCAGGAGAGCGAGTCCGGCCTTCACCAGCTCGGGAACGGACGCGCCCGCTCCTGCGAAGCCCTCGCCAACCGTGACGCCCTGCAGGTGACGGGCGTACACACCTTCCGCGATCACAGCGATCTTGAAGTAGGCGAGCGCCTGGTAGAAGGGCAGCAACGTGATGTCGCGCCCGCTCAACAAGGCGTACAGCTCGGCTAGTTCGAACGGCCCGGGGAATCCGGGGTCGGTCGCGGCCGGCGAGTCGAGCAGCGCGTCAACGGCAGGATCGCGGTAGGCGAGGAACGTGCCGAGGTCCGCGAGTGGATCACCGAGGGTGGACAGCTCCCAGTCCACGACGGCGCGCACCCGGCTCAAGTCGGTCGGATCGAGAATGGTGTTGTCGACACGGAAGTCACCGTGCACGATCGACGCGTCGCTCTCCCTCGGGAGCGCGTCCTCCAATGCCTTGTGGAGGCGGGGAAGTTCGGACAGCTGGCGGGTGGCGACCAGATCCCACTGAGTGCGCCAGCGGTCCAGTTGGCGCCGTAGATACCCCTCCGGCCGCCCCCAGCCGCTGAGTCCGGCTTCGGTGTACGAGAGGGCGTGCAGCCTGGCCAGCTGCTCGACCAAACCGTCCGCGCAGCGCCCCAGGTCGTACGGGGTGAGGCCGGCAGTGTCGGCGCGGGAGCGCAGGACGCGCCCCTCGACGTAGGCCACGACGGTGAACGGGGCACCGGTCACGTCCTGGTCCGTGCAGTGGGCGACAGTGCCGGGAACGGCCACCCCTGTGGCCCGAAGGGCGGACATCACCCGGAATTCGCGCCCGATGTCGTGAGCGGAGGGGGTGAGCCCGCCGAGCGGTGGCCGGCGCACGACCCACCGCGAGTGGCCGTCGGTGACGAGATACGTGAGGTTGGAACGGCCGCCATGCAGCACTGCCGCGGCCAGCGGCCCCTGACAAGCCGGGACGTTCGCACCGAACCAGCGGCTCAGGGCGCCCAGTTCGAGGCCTGGCGGATTGGTGGTGTCGGCGAGGGGAGTCGAGCACGTCATGGGGTGACCTCCGCGGCGTCGACCGGACCGATGTGCCGGAGCCCGGGGTCACGCTTCATCGCCCGGTCTCCTTCCTGGTCGCCAGGTCCCGGCCGATGATCTCCTTCATGATCTCGGTGGTACCGCCGTAGACGGTCTGGATGCGGGAGTCGAGGAAGGCGCGTGCGACGGGGTACTCCTTCATGTAGCCGTATCCGCCGTGCAATTGGAGGCAGCGGTCCACGGTCTTCGTCTGGAGTTCGGTGGCCCACCACTTCGCCTTGGCCGCGTCAACGGCAGTCAGTGTGCCGTCGTTGAGCGCCTCGATGGCGCGGTCGAGGTAGACGCGGGTGATGTCGGCCTGTGTGGTCAGCTCAGCCAGCAGAAAGCGGCTGTGCTGGAAGTCTGCGACCGGTCGGCCGAAGGCGGTGCGCTCGGTGCAGTAGTCCAGGGTCTGTTCCAGCACCGTCTCAGTGACGCACTGGGCCGTCACCGCGATAGCCATGCGCTCGCGCGGCAACCGCTCCATCAGGTGCATGAAGCCCCGTCCCTCGGTCCCCAGGAGGTTGGCCGCCGGGATACGGACGGAATCGAAGAAGAGCTCGGCGGTGTCCTGCGCGTGCAACCCGATCTTGTCCAGCTTGCGGCCTCGGGTGAAGCCGGGCATGCCTCGTTCGACGACGAACAGGCTCATGCCGCGTGCCCCGGCGGCAGGGTCCGAACGCGCCAGCACGATGACCAGATCGGACTGGATGCCGCTGGTGATGAAGGTCTTGGCCCCGTCAAGCACCCATACGTCGCCGTCACGAACGGCGGTGGTGCGGATGCCCTGCAGGTCACTGCCCGCGCCGGGCTCGGTCATGGCGATGGCCGTGATGGTCTCGCCCGCGCAGATGCCAGGCACCCAACGCCGCTTCTGCTCCTCGGTGCCGAGGTCCAGGAGGTACGGCAGCACGATGTCGTCCTGAACGCTGAACCCTGAGCCCAGGGACGCCGCGCCCACCTTGGCGAACTCCTCCATCATCACGCTGCGGTAGCGGAAGTCGTCCTGTCCCCCACCGCCGTGCTCCTCAGGAGCGGCGAGCCCCAACAGGCCCTGTTTCCCGGCGGCGGTCCACACCCCCCGGTCGATGATGTGCTCGGCCTCCCATCGCTCCTGGTGCGGGACGACCTCTCGTGCGACGAACTCCCGTACAACGTCTCGGAAGTCCTCATGGTCCTGGTCGTAAAGCGTGCGCCTCACTGTGCCTCTCCTTAGCTGTTCGCGCGGTTCAGTGCCTCGGCGACGGTGACCAGCGAGGCCGCCTTCTCCTCGTAGGTGTCGCCGTGGGGAATGACGGACAGGGTGGTGACACCGCTCGCGGCGAATGCGCTGAGGCGGTCGGCGATCCGGTTCACCGGCCCTAGCAGGCTGGTCTCGTCGATCAACCCGAACGGCACTTCGGCGGCGGCGGCTTCGGTCTCGCCCGAGAGGTAGAGGTCCTGCACGGCCCGGGCCTCCTTTTCATAACCGAGCGCACAGGCCTGGGCGTTGTAGAAGTTCTTCTCGCGGCTTCCCATGCCACCGACGTAGAGGGCCGTGTAGTCGCGGACCCGGTCGGCACAGACGTCGAGGTCATCACCGACCGACGCCGGCACGCTCGCCACGATGTCGAAGCCCGCCAGCCCTCGCTCACCACGTCCTTCGCGGAGCTGGGCGACGTTGTCGTCCGCGTGGGACGGGGCGTGGAAGAGGGCGAGCCAACCGTCCGCGAGCTCGCCGGCGAGGCGGATGTTGCGCGGGCCGACGGCCGCCAGATAGACGGGGATCTCCTCCCGCACGGGATGGATGATCAGCCGCAGCGGTTTACCCGGGCGGCCGTCCGGTCCCGGTAGGGGCAGTGGGTAGTGCTCGCCGTCGTGGCGGACGACTTCGCGTCGTACGACGGTCCGTACGACGTCGATGTACTCGCGCGTCCGTGCAAGGGGCTTGCCGAACTCGACGCCGTGCCAGCCGGCCGAGACCTGTGGCCCGGAGACACCGAGGCCGAGATGGAAGCGGCCCTCCGACAGAGCGTCCAGGGTCGCGGCGGTCATGCCGGTCATCGCCGGAGTGCGGGCCGGGATCTGCATCACCGCCGAGCCGAGACCGATACGCGTGGTCCGGCCGGCGAGCCAGGACAGCACGGTGACGGCGTCCGATCCGTACGCCTCGGCGGCCCAGACGACGTCATAACCGAGGTGTTCCGCCTCCAGGGCCAGTCGCAGCGGTTCGGCGCCTCCGGCGCGTCCCCAGTGGCCCATGCTCAGGCCAAGTCTCATCGGATCTCTCCTGTGTGCGGGTACTGGACGACGGCCGCCGTGGCAAGCAGACGATCAGCATCGAGGACGTCGACCCCCCAGTCTTTGAGGGCGATACGGGTGTCCTGGCCCACGACCGGCGGGGGCCCCTGAACTTCGCCCGGGGTGCGATCGAAGCGGGGAGCCGGCGCCGGCTGGCGTACGCCGCCCGTCTCCGTGAAGACCGAACGTGCCGCGTTGTGCGGGTGGTGGTGTGCTTCCCAGGGGCTGAGCACCGGGGCCACGCAGGCGTCGGTCGGTTCGAATACGGCGGTCCACTCGTCGCGGGTGCGTTCCTTGAACGCCGCGGCCAGCCGCTGCCGCAGCTCGGGCCAGCGTTCACGGTCGTACTGAGCGGGCAGGTCCGGGTCGTCCGCCAGTCCTAGGCCGGTGAGGAGCTGGGCGTAGAACCTCTCCTCCAGCGGGCCGATCGCCATGTATCCGCCGTCGGCCGTTTCGTACGTGGTGTAGAAGGGCGCTCCCCCGTCGAGCAGGTTCTCGCCCCGGCCCCCCTCCCAGTGCGCTGCCGCCCGCAACCCGTGCAGGGCGGTGGTGAGCAGGGCGGCCCCGTCGACCATGGCCGCGTCGACGACCTGCCCCTGGCCCGAACGCTCCCGCTCATACAGTGCGGCCAGGATCCCCATCGCCAGGAGCATCCCGCCCCCACCGAAGTCCCCGACCAGGTTCACCGGCGGCACCGGAGGCCGGTCGGGCGGACCGATCAGGCCGAGGGCACCGGAGACGGCGAGGTAGGTGATGTCGTGCCCGGCGCGCGGAGCGAGCGGACCGCTCTGCCCCCAGCCAGTCATCCTTCCGTACACCAGCCGAGGGTTGACGGCCCGACAGTCCTCGGGGCCGATGCCCAGACGCTCGGCGACACCGGGCCGGAAGCCCTCCACCAGGACGTCGGCACGTGCGGCGAGGCGCCTGACGAGCGCGGCGCCCTCAGGGTGCTTGAGATCGACGGCGAGGGACCGGCGGCCGCGGGCGAGAGGATCGGTGGAGCTGTGTGTGTCCGGGTCGACGTCCGAGGCGCGGTCGATGCGGAGCACCTCCGCGCCCAGGTCGGCCAGCACAGTGCAGGCGAAGGGGCCCGGGGCCATGCTGGCTATCTCCAGTACGCGCAGGCCGGCCAGCGGGCCCCTTCCGGTGCGGTTCGGGTTTGCGGTTCCGTCGTGGTTCACCTGTCCGTGCCACCCATCTCGATGCTCATCGCACCATCCCGGTACAGCTGCCGGACGGCACGCTTGTCGTACTTGCCGACGCTGGTCTTCGGGATGGCGTCCAGGAACGTCCAGCGCTCGGGGATCCACCAGTGCGTGACCCGCCCCTTGAGGAAGTCCCGCAGTTCGGCCGGGGAGACGACGGCGCCTTCGGCGAGCGAGACGCAGGCCAGGGGACGCTCGCCCCACTTGGGGTCGGGTATGCCGACCACCGTGGCCTCGACGACGGCAGCGTGCTCGGCGATGGCGTTCTCCAGCTCGACGGTGGAGATCCACTCGCCGCCGCTCTTGATGCCGTCCTTGAGGCGGTCGCGTACGACGATCCAGCCGCCAGGCTCGACGGTGCCGAGGTCGCCGGTGCGCAGCCAGCCGCCGTCAAACTTCTCGGCGGTGTTCTCGGTGTGCAGGTAGGAGCCGGTGACCCACGGCCCGCGTAGCTGGAGTTCGCCGGGCGACTTGCCGTCCCAGGGCTGCTCGATGCCATCCATGCCCATGACGCGGACCTCGACGAGCGGCATCACCCGGCCGCTCTTGACCAGCCAGTCGATGTCCTCGTCCGCGGCGGTGTCGCGAGGCGGCGCCGACCAGCTGGCCAGGGGGCTGGCCTCGGTCATCCCCCAGCCCTGGGCCAGCTGGATGCCGTATCGCTCCTTGAACCCGGCGACGAGGGCGCGCGAGGGGCTGGAGCCACCGCAGCCGGCCAGCCGGACGGAGGAGAGGTCGAGAGGGTGCTGCTCCCCATGATGGAACAGCCCGTTCCAGAGAGTAGGGACGGCGGCAACGGCGGTGGGTCGTTCCTCGTTGATGATGCGGGCCAGGTCGGGGACGTGCAGGTGGCGGCCGTTCATGATGAGGTCGGCGCCGGCCAGCCAGCCGGCGTACGGCCATCCCCAGGCGTTGGCGTGGAACATCGGTACGACCGGCAGGAGCCGGTCGCGGTCGGTCATGGCCGCGGCGTTGCCGCTGGAGATGCCGAGGGTGTGGAGCAGGATCGAGCGGTGGCTGTAGGCCACGCCCTTGGGGTCGCCGGTGGTACCGGTGGTGTAACACAGTGCGGCGGCGGAGCGTTCGTCGACGCTGGGCCAGGGGAAGCCGGGCTGCTCGGCGGCGAGCAGGTCGTCCCAGTCGTGGACGTTGATGTGGCCGGGCAGTTCGGGGGGTGCGCCCTCCCCGACGACGATGACGTGGCCCACCGTGGCAAGGCGCTCGCGCACCTGTCCGAGAAGGCCCAGCAACGTGGAGTCGACCACCAGCACCCGGTCCTCGGCGTGCTCGATGATGTAGCCCAGTTGATCAGGGTGGAGCCGCAGGTTCAGAGTGTGCAGAACGGCGCCCATGGACGGCACCGCGAGATAAGCGGCCATGTGCTCAGGCGTGTTCCAGCACAGGGTCGCGACGCGGTCGTCGCGCTGGACACCCAGCCGGGTCAGCGCCGCGGCGAGCCGCTCCGCTCGCTCGGCGGTCTCGGCGAAGGTCCAGGCCCCGCCCTCGTCCTGTGAACAGCGCACTACGCGGCTGTGCGCGTGCACCTGCTGTCCGTGCCGCATCAGATCGCTGACCTGGAGGTCCCGGTCCATCATGGTGCTCTTCATCGGTTCGGCTCCTTCGTGGCAGCGGCTCTGAGTGCTCGGCGGGCGATCGACCAGCGATGGGTCTCGG
The DNA here is from genome assembly GCF_002154605.1 of Streptomyces milbemycinicus. Classification (GTDB taxonomy): domain Bacteria; phylum Actinomycetota; class Actinomycetes; order Streptomycetales; family Streptomycetaceae; genus Streptomyces; species Streptomyces milbemycinicus. The sequence goes on from NZ_MUNE01000112.1 coordinate 17,697, forward strand.
ACGGGCCGTCGTAGATACGGAAGGGCCGTACCTCGCGCAGATATGCCGACAGGGGCAGGTCTCCGGAGATGCCGAGGGCGCCGCACACCTGCACGGCGCGGTCGACGATCCGGCCTACGGCCTCCGCGGTGAAGGTCTTGGTGACGGAGGACTCGTGCTTGCCGGAGCGGCCCTGGTCGAGGACCCAGGCTGCCTCGCGGATCAGGGCACGGGAGGCAGCGAGGTCGATCTCGCTGTCCGCCAGCTGTTGCTGCACCATGCCCAGTTCGCCGAGCCGGCTGCCGAAGGCGGTGCGCTCGGCCGCGTACCCGAGAGAGAGTTCGTGCGCCCGGCGGGCCAGGCCCAGCCAGCGCATGCAGTGGGTGAGCCGGGCCGGGGCCAGACGCACCTGCGCGTAGGCGAAGCCCTTGCCCACCTCGCCGAGGACGGCGTCGTCTCCGACCTCGCAGCCTTCGAGCTCGATCTCGCAGTGCCCGCCGGTGAACCCCTGGTCGAGGCTGGGTACGTGGCGGACGACACGGAAGCCGGGGGTGTCCGCCGGCACGAGGAACATGGTCGCCTCGGGCGCTGTGGCGGTGCCGGTCTCGGCATTCGTGCGCGCCATCACGATGGCGAAAGCGGCTCCGTCGGCGCCGGTGATGAACCACTTGCGGCCGCTCAGCGCCCATCCCCCGGCCGTCCGACGGGCGACGGTCTTCAGTTGGGAGGGGTCGGATCCGGCTCCGGGGGCGGGCTCGGTCATGGCGAAACACGAGCGAACGCTGCCCGCGGCGAGAGGCTTCAGGTAGCGGTCGCGCTGTGCTGTGTCGGCAACCTTCTCCAGCATCAGGATGTTGCCCTCGTCAGGTGCCGCGCAGTGCAGGGCGAGCGGGCCCAGAAGGCAGTAGCCGGCCTCCTCCAGGACCACGGACTGCCCGCGCAGATCGAGGCCGAGACCACCGAGCTCCTGAGGCACGGTCGGTCCGAAGACCCCCGCGTGGCGGGCGGCGCGCTGAAGCGTGCGACGCAGGGTGTCGTCGGGCACGCCGGGCCCGCGGAGCATCTCCGCTTCGGCGGGGAGCACGGTCGCCCGGACGAACTCGGCCGTGCGGTCTCTGAGTTCGACGAGTTCGGGCTCAAGGGTGAAATCGATCGCCATGCGGTCCTCGCGGCTCTGGGAGTGGCGATTACTTAACGTTCGCTCCGACGCTAAGAGCCGACTCAGTGGAGGTCAATACTTTCGAGGGGCGGATTCCCCGCCACTCATGAGCGATATGCCCCAATTTAAGACACATGGTGATCAGCTCGCGCCCCACCGCTTGACGCGCTCAGCATTCCGACTCTAGCGTCTCTAACGATCGTTAAATAGATCTGTGGAAAACGAGCCGAGGAGTCAAGCACCATGGCAGACGTCGAAACGGACGAACCCGAGTCGGCGGCCACGCTGGAGCGGCGCCGCAACATCGCTCTGATCACGCTCAACCGCCCTCAGGCCCTCAATGCCGTGAACGCGGAGGTCTCCGCAGCCCTCGGCGCGGCGCTGGAGGAGTTCGCCGCCGATCCGGGCCTGCGGGTCGCGGTGGTGACCGGCGCCGGACGCGCCTTCTGCGCGGGCATGGACCTCAAGGAGGCGGCAGCGGGCCGCGACGTGATGGATCCGCTGCACCCCGAGTGGGGCTTCGCGGGCATCGTCCGGCACTCGATCGGCAAGCCGCTCATCGCTGCCGTCAACGGACCGGCGCTGGGCGGCGGCGCCGAGATCGTCCTGGCCTGCGACCTGGTGGTCGCCGACGAGAACGCCACGTTCGGCATGCCCGAGGTTCGCCACGGCCTCTACCCGGCCGCAGGCGGGGTGTTGCGCCTCCAACACCGGGTACCGCGGAACATCGCCCGGGAGATCGCCCTCACCGGCACTCCCGTGGACGCCGCCACGGCCGCCCGATGGGGCCTGTTCAACCGGGTCGCCCCCTCCGGAAAGTCAGTCGACGTCGCCTTGGAGCTGGCCGAGCGGGTGGCGGCAGGCGCACCCCTGGCCGTGCATGCGGTCAAGCAGCTCATGTCGTGGGGCGAGGGCCAGGCCGAAGCCGAGGCCTGGGTCGAGAACGACCGCACCTTCCAGGAAATCCGGGCGAGCGACGACGCGAAGGAAGGACCGCGCGCGTTCGCGGAGAAGCGCACACCGCACTGGACCGGGCGCTGACCCCCGACTTCGGCCATCCCCAGTCGACCAGTCGACTTGAGCAGTGAAGGAACTCAGATGCCCAGCATGAACGACGCCGTCATCGTCGACGTGGTGCGTACCGCGTCCGGCAAGGGCAAGCCCGGCGGCGCCCTGTCCGGCCACCACCCCGCCGACCTCCTGGCCACCGTGCTCGACGCCCTCGTCGAGCGCAATGGCCTCGACCCCGCCCTGGTGGACGACGTGATCGGCGGCTGCGTCTCGCAGTCCGGCGAGCAGGCCTTCAACATCACCCGTACCGCGTTGCTGGCGGCCGGCTTCCCCGAGTCGGTGCCCGCGACCACCGTCGACCGGCAGTGTGGCTCCAGCCAGCAGGCCGGGCACTTTGCCGCACAGGGGGTACTCGCGGGGGCGTACGACATCGTGATCGCCTGCGGCGTGGAGTCGATGAGCCGGGTGCCGATGGGCTCCAGCGCGGGCGGCGTCGATGCCTCCGGCGAGGGGCTGCGGCGCCGTTACCCGGAGGGACTGATCCCGCAGGGCATATCCGCCGAGCTCCTCACCGTGCGCTGGAAGCTGGATCGTGAGGAGCTGGATGCCTTCGCGGAACGTTCCCATCAGCGCGCCTGGGCCACCACGGAGGCCGGCGGCTTCGAGCAGGAGATCGTCCCCGTCGGCAGCCACACAGTGGACGAGACCATCCGAGCGACGACCACTGCCTCGGGCCTGGCCGGGCTCAAGCCCGCCTTCACCGGTGTGCCTGGGGTCGAGCGCTTTCCGGAGATCGGCTGGCGCATCACGCCCGGCAACTCCTCGCCGCTCACCGACGGCGCCTCCGCCGCCCTGATCATGAGCGCCGCAACCGCCGATCGACTCGGCCTGCGTCCCCGTGCCCGTTACCACTCCTTCGCGGTCTCCGGATCCGACCCGCTGCTGATGCTCGACGGAGTCATCCCGGCCACCCACAAGGTCCTCGACCGTTCTGGCCTGTCCATCGACGCTGTCGACGCCTACGAGGTGAACGAGGCGTTCGCCCCTGTGCCGCTGCTGTGGCAGCGCGAATTCGATGCCGACCCCAAGCGCCTCAACCCGCGCGGCGGCGCCATCGCGCTCGGCCACCCGCTCGGCGCCTCCGGCACCCGGCTGCTCGCCACCCTCGTGAACCACCTGGAAGCAACCGGCGGCCGCTACGGCCTCCAGACCATGTGTGAGGGCGGCGGCATGGCCAACGCCACCATCATCGAACGCCTCTGACGGTACGTCATCCATCCCTCCCCCAGATCAGGAGAACCCCCAGCATGGACATCGCAGGCAACGTCGCCCTCATCACCGGCGGGGCCTCGGGCCTCGGTCTCGCCACCGCCCGCCGGCTGCTCGACGCCGGAGCGTCGGTGGTCCTGGCCGACCTTCCCTCCTCCGACGGCAAGGCGGTCGCCGCTGAACTCGGCGACCGGGCCGTCTTCGCGCCCACCGACGTCACCAGCGAAGCCGACGTGAGGGCCGCGCTCGACGCGGCGGCAAGTCTCGGCGAACCGAGGATCGCCGTCAACTGCGCCGGCATCGGTACCGCCGCCCGGACGCTGAGCAAGAGCGGCCCCTTCCCTCTGTCCGACTTCGCTCGCACAATCCAGGTCAATTTGATCGGCACCTTCAACGTGATCCGGCTAGCCGCCGAGAGGATGGCAGCGCAGGAGCTGACCGGGGGCGGGGAGGAACGCGGCGTGATCATCAACACCGCGTCCGTGGCCGCGTACGAAGGTCAGATCGGGCAGGCCGCGTACTCCGCCTCGAAGGGCGGCGTGGTCGGCCTCACCCTGCCCGTCGCCCGGGACCTGGCGAGCCACCGCATCCGCGTCATGACCATCGCCCCGGGGCTGTTCGAGACGCCGATGCTCGCCGGGCTGCCCGAGGAGGCCAAGGCCTCGCTCGGCGCCCAGGTCCCCCACCCCAGCCGCCTGGGCCGCCCCGCCGAGTACGCCGCGCTGGTCCAGCACATCACCGAGAACCCCATGCTGAACGGCGAGGTCATCCGACTAGACGGGGCGATTCGCATGGCTCCACGCTGACACGGCCACCCTCAGCGAGTATATTCACATATGAATAGTCGTTTACAGGGTGCACCCGGCCCCTAGACCCCACGCAGGGACATGGACATGGACAGCTACACGGAGCACACCTCCTTCTACATCGACGGCGACTGGCAGCAGCCGCTCGGCTCAGATACCTACACCGTCATCGGCGCCTCCACCGAGGAGCCGATCGGACGGGTCCCGGTCGCAGGCGCCAAGGACATCGATGCCGCGGTGACCGCCGCTCGCCGCGCCCTGGACGCCCCTGACGCCTCCTGGCCCGCAGCGAGCCCGGCCGAACGCGCTGACGCCATGGAGCGGTTCGCCGCCGCCATCGAGGCCCGTGCCGACGAGCTCGGCCGTCTGGTCTCCCTCCAGAACGGCATGCCGATCGCCATGTCCCCGCAGGTCAACGGGCACAGCACGGCTGCGATCCTGCGCTACTACGCACATCTCGCCCGCACCTTCGAGTGGGAGGAGCGGCGGCCTTCCTTCACCGGCACCACCACTCTCGTGCGGCGGGAGCCGGTCGGGGTCGTGGGGGCGATCGTGCCGTGGAACTATCCGCAGACGCTCGCCATCATGAAGGTCGCACCTGCGCTCGCAGCGGGTTGCGCGATCGTCCTCAAACCCGCGCTGGAGACCTCACTGGACGCGTACGTCCTGGCCGAGGCCGCCGCTGAGGCGGGACTGCCGCCCGGCGTACTGAACATCGTGCCCGGGGCCCTCGAAGCGGGCGAGTCCCTCGTCGCACACCCCGGTGTAGACAAGGTCGCCTTCACCGGTTCCACTCCGGCCGGTCGTGCGATCGCCGAGGTCTGCGGGCGGCTGCTACGGCCGGTCACCCTGGAGCTCGGCGGCAAGTCGGCGGCGATCATCCTGGACGACGCCGACCTCGACGCCACCATGAAGGGGCTTGTGGGCGCCTCGTTCGCCAACAACGGCCAGACCTGCTACAGCAGCACCCGCGTCCTCGCGCCGGCCGCCCGCTACGCCGAGGTGCTCGACGCGGTCTCCGCCCTGGCTTCCGGCCTCCCGGTCGGCGACCCGCTCGACCCGGCCACGGCCGTTGGCCCCGTGGTGTCCGCTCACCAGCGCGAGCGCATCGAGAAATACATCACCTCCGGCCACTCCGAGGGCGCCCGGCTCACGACGGGCGGCAGGCGCCCCGCCCACCTGGAGCGCGGCTGGTACCTCGAGCCGACGGTCTTCGGCGACGTACGGCCGGACATGATCATCGCCCGCGAGGAGATCTTCGGCCCCGTCCTCGTCGTCACCCCGTACGCCTCGGACGACGAGGCCGTAGCTCTCGCCAACGACTCCGAGTTCGGCCTCGGCGGCACCGTCTGGACCGCCGACCAGGAGCGCGGCACGGCCATCGCCCGCCGGGTGCGCACCGGCAGCATCGGTGTCAACGGCTACCGACTCGACTTCAACTCCCCGTTCGGCGGTCGGCGCGCCAGTGGCCTGGGCCGCGAACTAGGCCCCGAAGGGCTGAGCGCCTACCTGGAGTGGCAGTCGGTCTACCTGCCGGCCTGATCCCGGCCGGCGCCACGGGCGGTACCCAGGACACCCACACGTGCCCGGGCGCCGCCCGCATGCGCATCACCGGACTCGGCGAGCGCACAAGGGCGCGGGCACCCAGAGCCGCGGGGTTCTGGGCGGTACTCAAGGAAGAGATCGTGTGCCGCTCGAAAAGTCCGTCGCTGCAGGTGGCGGAGGTGACGGGTCGTCGACTGGGAGCATGACCGGATGTTCGTACGCCTGCTGTACAAGATGACCCGCAAGTTGATCTCCCTCCCATCGACGTTACTCCGCAGCGATGCCGCGAAGGATGCGGAGCTACTCGTACTCCGCCACGAGAATGCGGTCCTGCGCCGACATCTGACCCGAGCAGTCAGCTACGAGCCAGCGGACCGGTTCTGGTTCGCAGCCCTGTCCGGACTCATACCCCGGCTGCGCTGGCGCGAGGTCTTCCCGGTCACCCCCAGTACCCTGCTCCGCCGGCACCGCAGGTTCATCGCCGCGAAGTGGGACTACAGCGCGCGCCGACGCACCGGTCGACCGCCCGCCGCCATGGCGACCAAGAACCTCGTCCTGCGACTGGCCGACGAGAATCCGCGCTGGGGCCACCGGCGGATCCAGGGCGAGTTGGCTCGGCTCGGACACCGGATCGCAGCCTCGACGGTGTGGCAGATCCTGCACGCAGCGGGCATCGACCCGGCGCCGCGTCGCTCCGGTCCGACCTGGCGTGAGTTCCTCAGCGCGCAAGCCGAGGGCATCATCGCGGCGGACTTCTTCCACATCGACACCGCGCTCGGCAGGCGGCTGTACGCGCCGGCCTTCCTCGAGCACGGCACCCGGCGCCTGCACATCACCGGCGTCACCGCCAACCCGACGCAGGGATGGACGGTGCAGCAGGCAAGGAATCTCGCCGCTGACCTCGGCATGCGCATGGAGTCCCTGCGGTTCCTGCTGCGCGATCGGGACGGCAAGTACGGCGAGGCATTCGACGCCGTCTTCAAGGCCGAGGAACTGAACGTGATCAAGAGCGCGCCACGAGCACCTCGGATGAACGCCCACTGCGAACGCGTCATCGGCAGCATCCGCCGCGAGGTCCTCGACCACGTCCTCATTCTGGGCGAAGCGCATGCCCGACAAGTCCTTGCTGTCTACCAGAGCCACTACAACGAGCACCGGGCCCACCAGGCCCGCACCCAACTACCACCCGCTGCCCAGAATGAGCCTGCTGCAACGGACACCGGCGCTCACCGACTGCTGCGAACCCGCATCCTCGGCGGCCTCATCAGCGAGTATCGATACGCCGCGTGACGTGCAGCGACGACTTTTCGAGCGGCACAGGTCGCAGAAATACCTGCGGACCCGGAGCCGGACCACGACCTACGAGAGCCTAACGGCCGCCCGTCCACAGTGCGTTGGTACGAACTGTGCACACGCCTCGCCTGCTTCCGGCAGTCCGGGCATCGGCCCGGACGGCTGGTGGATACCGCCTCCACCACCAGGCCGCCGGAGGAGTCGCTGACGCGCTCCACTCGCACATCGATCCCGGGAATCAGCACATCCTCGACCGTCTTGCTCGCTATGGCAGGAAACACCCTGCTGAAACGATCCCCCGTTCCTGCCCCTGACCTGGGGATTCACGGAACTGCGGACAGAGCCAGATTCAAATAGCCCCATCAGCAATGCTGTTCGGTCAGACGGTTCGGTTGTACTCGTTGATCAGGCTGTTAAGTATGGGTTGTCGTCGAATTCGGCGGGCCTCAAGGCCGGTGGCAGTTGCCGCGGTGGGTGGTTTGGCGGCCGCGATGATGCCATGGGCTTGCGTGGTGAGGGACTGTCGCCGGGTCGGGCCGGAGCGCTGCGGAGCAGGGTCGACGCCGGCAGCACACAGAATCTCCGGACGGTTGAAGGCGCGGAGGCCGAGGTCGCTCTCCTCCTGGAACAAGATCTGGATCTCGGCCGGCACACCGGCGCCGACGTCGTCCGGGCAGCCGTATTCGCGCTCCCCGTACTGGAGGTCGTGGACAGCCGGATCGCGAACTGGGACATCGACCTGGCGGACACGATTGCCGACAACGGCTCGTCCGGGGCCTTCGCCGTCGGCGCCGTACCGGTCCCGCTGGCCTGAGTGGACCTGCGCACGAGCGTGATGACGCTGACCCGCGACGACGCGACGGTCTCGCAGGGCACCGGCGCCAAACTGCCTGGGCTATCCGCTCACCGCCGCCGTCTGGCTCGCTGACGCCCTCGCCACCTTCAACACTCCGCTGGGCCAGGGACATGGCGCTGACCGGGGCGCTAGGTCCGATGACCGACCTCACCCGGACCGCGAGCCTCGCCGCCCGATCCGAAGAAGCCTGGCGAGTGACGGCCATGGGCCCCGAGCGCGCTCGGGGCCCTGTCGAGACGGTGGTCAGCGGGTGGGGTAGAAGGCGTTGATCTCGGCCAGGACGCGGTCGGGTGCTTCGTGGACGAGGAAGTGCCCGGCGCCGGGGACATCGCTGCCGGTGGCCTCGGGGGCGCAGTCCTTGAGGGACGGCAGCATGAACGAGACGAGGCCGGACTGAGTGAGCAGACGGACCGGGATGGTCAGCGGGGTCGCCTGCAGCTCGGCGTTCTCGGTTTCGTCCTGGTCCCAGACCCGGTAGAGCTCGAAGCCGGCGTGCAGGACTTGCGAACGAGAGAACACCCTGACGTACTCGGTCAGTTCGCTATCGGAGACGGGCTCGCCGACACCGGACTTCATCGACTGGAAGCAGCGGGTGAGGAAGGTCTCGACCCGGTCGGTTACCAGTTCCTCCGCGAGCGGGTTCTGCTGATTGAAGGAGAAGTGAAACGACAGCGATGTGAGGTCGGCGGCCTTCGCGTTCTTGCCAACCACCGTGTAGTCCATGAGGAACAGCCCCGCCACCTGACGGCGGTACTGGGCGGCCAGCGGGTAGGCGACACCTGCGCCGAAGTCGTGGGCGACGACCTGCACGTTCTCGCGGTAGCCGAGGTGATTGAGCAGCCGGTGGACATAGGTGGCCAGAACCGTCCTGGCCATGGACGGCGGGTTTCCGGTCGAGTCGCCCATGCCTGGCAGGTCGATCGCGATGACGGTACGGCCGGGCAGCAGCGAGGGCATGATCTCGCGGTACACGTACCAACTGTGCGGCCAGCCGTGCAGCAGCACCATCACCTGCGGACCGTCGCCACCGATCACGTAGTGCATCTGCACATCGTCGATGGTGGTGAAGCAGTGCCGAAAGTGCTCGGCAAATTCGACGTCATCCTTGGTCGCCGCGTCGAAGCCGGAGCTGAGCGGCTCCTCCGACTCGACGGCTGCGGCGGTCGTGGTTGATCCAGTGGGGGCATTCATGGTGGCGGTAGGTCCTTCGCGGTAGATGGCAGTCGTGGACTGTGGTGCGCGGGTGAGCCAGGGGGCCGCGTCGTTTCCAGTGCGCGCGAAAGGTATGACCGGCCTGGTCATCCGGGGGACCGCATCCCGACGCGTTTCACCATACAGAAAATTGGACTGCGTGCAACCAGATGCATGCCGTTTATGTTTCTAGGCTCGATTCGGGAGGGCGAGTCATCGCCGCCATCACGCGCGGCCCCAGCAGCCCCGCTCTTCAGCTTCCTGAGGTACTCGCCACGCCTTTGTCAGCGCGCTCGAGCACAGGCCCGCCCGCACAAGCGTGCAACCAACGGCACGGCACGCGAATGATGCGACCGGCCTGGCCATCCCTAGGACTCACAGCCGCACACCGGCTCCAGGGGCCAGGTATTTGGATGGCGTGTAAACATGGATGGCGTTTGGTTCTCTATGCTCGACTCGGAGGGTGAGTCATGAACCTGCGTGAACAAAAGAAGCTGGCGGCCCGGCGCGCCATTCGGACCGCCGCGCTCCAACTGTTCGACGAGCGCGGGTTCGAGGCCGTCAGCGTCGAGGAGATCGCCGCCGCGGTCGGCGTCTCCCGCAGCACCTTCTTCAACTACTTCGCCGGCAAGGAAGCCGTCGTCTTCGACCAGGACCCNNGCCCCTGTGGGACTCACTGGCCGCGATCCTGGTTGGCTTCAACGAGATCCTCGGCAACCGACTGCCGCTGCAACGACGACTGAAGGCCCACTCTCCAGCCCTGGCAAAGTCGAGTTGGGACATTATCGGCGAACAGTTCGAGGCCGACCTGAGGGCATGGATGACACCACGCACCCCTGACGGCGACTCCCTTGCCGCAACCCTGCAGCTCAACCTGGCAACCGCAGCACAAAACACCGCATACCAGGCATGGGACCCAGGCGAATCCTTCGACGACTACCTGCAAAAGCTGAAGCATTGCCTGCACCAGGCGCGCCCCGCCATCACACCCCCCAAACCC
>NZ_MUNE01001119.1 GCF_002154605.1 Streptomyces milbemycinicus
TCGGCCCGGCAAGGCGCCGCGCGGCTGAGGACAGGAGCCCGGCGCCGGCCTGGACAGGCTCACCTGACCTTGTTCCCGGAATGCGAACTGAACAAGGTCAGGTGAGACGGAGGCGAGATCTTGTGAGACGGGACAACACCCCTGGCTCCGCCGTCAACTCCCGAAGGACTTCCGGACCGGACCACTAAGGCAACTCCTCGCCCGGGTGGGCCGCTTCAAGCTGAGTCTCGGTCGCGCCGCAGGCGACGGTACGGCGCTGGGCTTCGGCGTCTCCCCGGCGGTGGCAAGCCAAAGCCCTCCGAGAAAAAGGAATCCCGATCCGATCACTACAATTTGAAATGATCACTACACTCACAGTTCAGGGGCCATCTCAACATCCCTGCCCTACAAAAATCCCTGCTCAGAGCAGCATCGCACCACGACACTGAATCCTGAAACGATCACTGCATCCACAGGACAACCACACCGCTTACTCAGTGATCAGCATCGGATTTGTCGCAGTGAAGGGGTGCCACTCCTCTCGGCACCCGGTGTCGGTCCTGCGCCGGGCGTGGTGATGGGCCGGCCGCTTCCGCGCCGCCGGCCCACCGAGCGCCGTCCTACCAGGCCACGTAGGCGAGGTGCACGATTCCCGCGTTCAGGTCGCACCACACGGTGGAGACCTGGCCCGTCTGGACCTTGGGCCCGTCGTGACGGTACTCGTATCCGTTGTCCCACCGCTTGCACGTGACGGCGACGTTGAAAGCGTCGTCCCAGCTGGTGCCGAAACACTGGAGCGAGGCGCCGGCGTGTCCGCCGCTGCCCGTCATGTA
>NZ_MUNE01001120.1 GCF_002154605.1 Streptomyces milbemycinicus
GCGCCGGGCAGGGCGAGCGCCGTCAGGCGGCGGCGCTTGAAGTAGCGCCAGGTGTGTGAGTCCAGGTGGGTGCCCAGATAGCGCTCGGCGGCCGGACGCAGATTCGGGTAGATCTTGGCCTGCATGGCGAAGCCGACCGCGGCGACCAGCCCGGTCAGCCGCCGGCCGGTGCGCTCGTCCGTGGGCGGGGTCCACGCCGCGAGGGCCTTGTGGTCCTCGAGGTCGGGCAGCAGCGCGTCGACGATGGTGACGGGCACCCGGTTGCTGTTCTGGTAGGGGGTCAGCCGCTCCAGCAGCACCTCGGTGCCGATCCGGGCGACCGGCAGCCCGTAGAAGACGCTCGCGGTGAGCAGCGCGGTGGAGAAGCAGCCGATGACCAGGGCCGGGGCCATCCGCTGGTACAGCACCTCGGCGAGGACGGGCGTGTCCATGACGGTCAGCTCGGCGCCCAGCTCCGCGGCCTTCTTCTCCAGCATCCGCGACCAGCGGGCCGGCGCGGTCGGGTGCGGCTTGAAGACGACGCTGCGGTGGCCGAGGGCCACGGCGCCGCGCAACATCCGTACGTGCAGCTCTTCCTCCTCCTGCGGAGTGAGGATGTCGAGCGCGGAGAGGTACTGACCGAGCATCAGGGCCGGGCCCACGCCGGTGGCGATGCGCTCGCTCGCGGAGATGACGCCGCGCGGGGCGGCGTC
>NZ_MUNE01001121.1 GCF_002154605.1 Streptomyces milbemycinicus
CCCGCGCCACAGCGCCACCGCGGCGGCCAGCAGGCCCACCCCGGCCGCTGCGGCGGTGAGCGCGAGGCGGTTCGGGCCGCCCTCGTCGCTCTCCGTACGGGCGTGGTCGGGGCCCGAGCCGAAGTAGCGCTGGGGAGAGGCCCCCACAGCCGGCCGCTGCGCCTGGGGCTTGAGCTCCGCCCCCGCCTCGATCGCCGCCGCCGGGTCCACCAGGCCCGCGCCGAGTGCGTCGCTGCGGCCGCCCTTGGGGCGGTCCTGGGCGGTGTCGATGAGCAGTTGCCTGATCTGCCGGGGGCTCAGCTCGGGGTGGGCGGCGCGGACGAGGGCGGCCGAGGCCGAGACGAACGCGGCGGCGGCGCTGGTCCCCCAGCCCTCGTAGTAGCGCCGGTCGGGGTCGGCGATGACCACGTCGTCGCCGGGCGCGCAGACCGCGGCGTACCAGCGACGGGTGGAGAAGGGGGCGCGCAAGCCGAAGCGGTCCACGGCGGTCACCGCGATCACCCCGGGGTACGCGGCCGGGTAGGAGGCCCGGTCGCCGTCCTCGCCACCGTTGCCCGCCGAGGCCACCACGACCACGCCCTTGCGCAGCGCGTACTGCACGGCGGCGTCCTCGGCGGGCTCGGGGTGCGCGGACTTGCTGTCGTCGCCCAGCGACAGGTTGATCACATCGGCGCCGTGGTCGACCGCCCAGCGGATCCCGTTGGCCAGCGCGCCGCCGCGCTGCGTACGGGCCTTCTTGCGGGCCGGGTCGGCCTCCTCCAGGATCACGCGCACCGGCAGGATCTTCGCCTCGGGGGCCACGCCCTTCACGCCGTCGCTGCCGGCGGCGCCGTGTCCGTGTCCGGCGATGATCCCGGCCATGGCGGTCCCGTGCCGGGCCCAGGCGCTGTCGCCGCGCCCGGCTCCGAAGCCGACCATGTCCTTGCCCGTGAGGACCTGGCCCGCGAGGTCCGGGTGCTGGTCGTCCACGCCGGTGTCGAGCACGGCGACCGTCACGCCCGCGCCCTTGGTCGTCTGCCAGGCGGTCGGCGCGTGAATGGCGTCCAGCGCCCACTCCCGCGCCTGGATCGCGTCCGCCCGGGCGGGCACGGCGGGCAGCAGCGCCAGCCCGGCCGCGGCCAGCCCCGCACCCACGGCGCGACGCAGCCGCCGCCACCCGGTCATCGCGGGACCTCCGTCATCGCGGGGGCCTCCGTCTTGGACAGGGCGCGGCGGAAGGCGCGCTCGATCTCGTCGGCGATACCGCGCGCGTCATGGCCGAGGCCCGACTGGGCCGGGGCCGTCGTCGCGCCGCCGCGGGTGGCCTCACCGGCCGGCTGCGGGTCGGTGACCTTACGGCCGTCGGCGAAGCCGGACACGGTGTACACGACGGCCGGGGCGTCGGGCAGGATCCGGATCCGCCAGCTGGCGCGCTGGGCGTCGCCGAAGCCGGCGGCGGCGGTGCCCTTCGCCGCGTACGGGCGGGGCATGAGGTCGGCACGGTCGCCAAGCCCCTCGGCCTGGAACCGCTCACTGAGTTTGCGCATGGCCCCCGACCCGGCCTTGGTCACCAGCAGGCCGACAGTGGTCACACCGGTGCTGGTGGCGTCCGTATAAGTGGCGCGCAGCAGCCGCTTGCAGCCGACCGGGGCCAGGGCCTTCTCGAGCAGTGGGTCGAAGGCGCCGCCGCAGCTGCTGTCCGGGGCCACCGCGATCCGGGTCCAGATGCGGTCGGCGCCGCCGGGACCGGCCCCGCGCAGGGTGCGGGGGAAGAGCTCGTCGACGGGGACGCTGTGCCAGGCGCTGCCGGCCCGCGCATAGCTGTCGCCGTCGGCCGGCCGGGACCCGGAGTCGCCGGTCAGCCAGGATCCGGCCGCCGCGCCGCCGAGCAGCCCGAGGCCGAGGACGAGACTGGCGGCGGCGGCCGCGACCCTGCCGCGGGTACGGCGGCCGGCCGGCCGGTCCGGGGCGGCACCGCCGTACGGGGAGTCGAACGTGGACCGGTCGGGGCGGCGCCATGGGCCGAAGGCGGCGGGCCGGGGGGCGAACGGG
>NZ_MUNE01001122.1 GCF_002154605.1 Streptomyces milbemycinicus
ACCACGAAGAGGAAGGCGCGGTCCTCGCCGTCGTTGACGGAGATCTCCGCCATGAAGTCGCGGTTGTATCCCGCGCCTTCCTCTTCGTGGTCCCCACCACCTGGCTCAGCAGCGCCACCGTCCACCGGCACATCAGGGACAGCGCCATCGGGCGGATGGTGGCCTCCCCGTTCCACAAGCTCATGCCGGGCCACTTCGGCTCCGCCGGACGGCAGGCGTTCGAGACCGACGCCGCCGTCATCGCCTGGGTGCGGGAGGACGTGGCCCGCCAACTCGGCCTGATCGACGACACCAACTTCCCCGCGGAGGCCGGGAAGGCGTGGGACGCCGTCCAAGAGGCGGCCAAGGCCTGGACCGAGGCCGACGAGAAGTACTGGGAGGAGCGCCGTCGGCAGGGCTCCGGACCACGTGACACCCTGGCCAGGACGGAGCGTGAACTGCGGGACCTCCAGCGGCAGCTGACCGAGGCGCGTGACGCGGAGGTGGCGGCGCGGCGGCCGCTGGTGGACGCCAGGGCCGCCGCCGTGGAGGCGGACCGCGCCGCCCGTGAGCTGGTGGCCGACGCGCGACGGCGCGTCGAGCAGGAGCGCGGCGCGGCCGCGGACGCCGCACCCGAACACGACGGCTGGGCCGAACTCCAGCGCGAGGCCCTGGCGGACGCCCTCCGCGACCTCGCCACCGCCGAGACCAGGGCGGCCGAGCTGCGGTCCGCGGCCACCGAGCGGGTGGCCGAGGCCGAGCGGACCACGGCCGCCGAGCGCGGGCGGACCGCGCGGGAACTCCAGGCCGCGATGGTCGCGGAGCGCAGGGCGATTGACACCCGGGACGCGGCCCAGGAGGCCCTGCAAACCTGGCAGGGCACCCTCGACGAACTCCAGGCGACCGCCGAGGCGCTGGCCACCGAATACCACCGGGTGCGCACCGCCGCCGACCGGCTGACCCGCTGGCACCGGCTCAACGCCACCGGGGAGGGCCGCGCCCGGCTCGACGGGCTGCCCAAGCCGCCCGAGGTGACATTCACGGACCCGACGAAGCCCACCGCCGAGGACACCGCGGACACCGACACACAGGACGCGCCGCGCTACACCCAGGAGGACGGCGACGAGGACCCGGCGGCGCTCATCGCCCCGGACGGCGAGCGGTTCGCCCTCCTCGATGTGCCCAGGGACGGCGACGCCTTCTTCCACGCGCTCGCCGAGGGCCTCCACCGGCTGGACCCCGGCCTGCTCGCCGACGCGGGCCTGGACCTGTCCAGCCGGGCGGCGCTGGTCCGCGGCCTGCGGGAGCTGCTGGCCGCCCGGCTGGCCGACCCCGCCAACGCGGATCTGCTCGACGTCCTCGCGCCGGACACCATGGACACCTTCACCGACGACGAGATCGGCGGCGCCTGGATCGAGCTGGGCGAGGACACCGCCGAGCGCCGGGAGTTCGAGGCGATCGGCGGTGTCCTCGCCCAGC
>NZ_MUNE01001123.1 GCF_002154605.1 Streptomyces milbemycinicus
GCCGAGGCCCCGCCCGGCGCCCGCGCTGAACCGGCCGCCGAGGACGGGGCGTTCCCGGATGACGATGTGTTCACGGCGTCCACGCGCGGCGAGGGCCGCAACCGCTTGAATCCGGTCGCCGATCCGCCACCTTCCCGTACCGCGGCCACCTCCCGCCGCGCCGTGCTCACCACCGCCGCCGCGGGGGCCGCCGGGCTGCTGGCCGGGGGTGCGGCGGTGGCCGGGTGGGTGGCGGGCCGTGGCGGGCTGTCCGCGCTGACCGACCCCGGTTCGGGGCGGCGCCCCGCCACGAGCCCGGCGCCGCGCCCCCCTTCCGGCACCGCCCCTCTCGCCCGGTGGCGCTTCGACCTGACCGATGCCACCTCCGTACCGCCCCTGGTGTGGCGCGGCAGGCTCGCCATCATCACCAACTCCCAGGAGGCGGTCGCCCTGGACCTGCGCACCGGCCGCCCGAGCTGGCGCCGCGACGACCTGGGCACCGATGCCACCCCCGAACCCATCAGCCGCGAACTCGCCCTCGTCACCATCAACAACAGACTCGTCGCCTTCAACGCCCGCGACGGCCACCAGCGCTGGGTGGAGTCCAAGTACTCCGGCACCGGCCTCACCTTCCACAAGATGCTCTCCGTCGACGCGGACGGCCGCCACGCCTACTTCACCGCGACCGGCTCGGGAAGCAGCATCGGAAGCCGTGGCTCCAAGCCCCCCACCTACGTGGTCGCGTACGACACCCGAACGCGCCGCGAGCGGTGGCGGAGCCGGCTGCCCGCCGCGTACGGCGATGACGTCGGGGCGTTTCCCACCCGCCGCTCGCTGGTCGGCCTGGGATACCCAGGAGACGAGGTGGAGCTCATCTCGCTGCGGCTGTCCGACGGACACCAGGAGTGGCGCAGGCGCTTCGACGGCGTCAGCGCGGGGGACAAGGTCGGGATCTCCGCCGGCCGTGGTCTGCTCTACGCCGCGCGCGGGGCCACGCTGCGCGCCGTGGACATCGACTCGGGCAAACAGCGGTGGTTGCTGGACATCAACAGCTACGCGACGACGAAGTCCCCGCTGGGCCACCCGGTGATCCGCCAGGGGCCGGGCGGAAAGGGCGATGTGCTGTATGTGTCCGACGGCACCAAGCTGGTCTACGCGGTCGACCCGGACCGTGGCACCGAGCTGTGGCGGTCCGCACTGCCCGACGACACCGTGTGGAAGGCGACCCCCACCCTCTCGGTCACCGACTCCGGCCGTACGGTGCTGGCCGCTGTTGCGGCAGGCGTGTTCGCGCTCGACGCCCGGACGGGTGGGGTGCGGTGGCGGTTCCAGGAGAGCAGCGGCGAACTCCTGGACGAGTACCAGGTCTATCCGGCGAGATCGTCGGCCGTCGTCGCCCACGGCGCCGCCGTGTTCATGCTTCCGGTGGAGTGAAGGGATGACCGTGAACGTGACGGCGGACGAGCCCGCCCTGCCCGTGCGGCCACTGCTCGGCCACGACCCGGAGTCGTTCGGCCGCTACCGCCTGCTGGCCCGCCTCGGGTCCGGCGGGATGGGAACCGTCTTCCTGGCCCGCTCCGACGGCGGACGGACCGTGGCGCTCAAGGCCATCCACCGCGACCTGGCCGAGGAGAGGGAGTTCCGCGAGCGGTTCCGGCAGGAACTCCAGGCCGCCCGCTCCCTCGGCGGGGCCGACTTCTTCCCGGCCGTCGTGGACGCCGACACCGACGGACCGCGGCCGTGGCTGGCCTCCGAATACCTGCTCGGCCCCTCCCTCGCCCAGGCTGTGGAGGCCCACGGCCCTTGGCCGTACGCCGCGTTGCGCGCCCTGGGCGTCGCGCTCGCCCGGGGGCTGGCCACGGTGCACCGCCAGGGCCTGGTGCACCGCGATCTCAAGCCCTCCAAC
>NZ_MUNE01001124.1 GCF_002154605.1 Streptomyces milbemycinicus
GAGACTTCCGGACGTATTACCGTCGAGCGAGCCGGAATTCATGGTGAAATTGCCGCCGTTGGTAGTGATCCCACCACCCTCGAAGTTAAGAGCGTGATTGCGCCGCACATCCACCGAGGTCAGCGTCACGTTCCCGAAGTTGGAGATCCCCCCGCCCGCGCCACTTGCGGTGTTGTCGGAGATCTGGCTGCTGGTGGCCGACAGCGACCCCCCTGAATTGATGTGAATGCCACCGCCGTCACCGGCGGTGTTGTGTGTCACCTGACTGGAGTTGACATCCAGTACGGCATTGTTGGCGACCTCGATACCGCCGCCGACATTGCTCGCGAGGTTTCCGGTGACCACGCTCGACGTCAGCCTCAGCGTCCCCGCGTCGAGGATGCCACCGCCGTTGATCCCCGCGCCGGCAGTGGTCGCCGAACCGCCTGAGACCGTGATGCCGTTGAGGGTCAGGGTCCCTCCGGGGGCGACCTCCGCGATACGGAAGGCCGTGGCCGAGCCCCTGGTGATGGTCGTGTTGGCGCCGACGAGGGTCACATTCCCGGTGATCACCGGCAGCCCGTCCGGCCCGTTCGCGCCCGGGGACACCGTCGGACCGGTCAGCGTGTAGACACAGTTCGTCGTGAGCTGGATCACTCCCAACCCCGTGCTGTTGGCGTCGTTGATGGCGCTGATCAGCCCGGCGACATCCCCACAGGCCACTTCGGGACGCTCGCCACCACCGCCACCACTGCCATCACCAT
>NZ_MUNE01001125.1 GCF_002154605.1 Streptomyces milbemycinicus
GGCCGGGGTGGGGCGGCAGGAAGCTGTGCATGGTGGACAGGGCGATCGACATCGGGAGGCCGACCCACAGCAGGTTCTTGCCCGTCACCCGGACGATGGTGAACGCCACGGGCACGATGATCACGAAGGCGACCTCGTAGAACATCGTCACACCCAGCAGCATGGCCGTGACCACCATGGCCACCTGGACCCGGCGAAGGCCGAAGGTGTCGATGAGTTTGCCGGATATTCGCTGGGCGGCGCCGGAGTCTCCCATGACGCGGCCGAGCATGGCGCCGAGCCCGACGACGATCAGGGTGTCGCCGATCTGCCCTCCGACACCCTCGCCGAGGACGTCCGGGATCTTCTCCATCGGGACGCCTCGGACCAGCGCCACGGCGACGGCCACGAGGAGGAGGGAGATGAAGCCGTTCAGCTTCACCTTGGTCATCAGGAAGAGCAGCGCCAGGACGCTGATTCCTACTACGACAAGAGGCATGGGTCAGTTCCCCTTTGAACTGCTCAGGAAGTGGCTTCCGATCCGTGGGGCGTATGCGGATCGCGTATGCGGATCGGAGTGAGGGGGTGTGGGGGATGGCCCGGTCATGGCCGGCAGCCGCGCCGGTCGGGCCCTCGTCGCTGCGATGCGGCGGAAGGCTGGGCCGGGCGGC
>NZ_MUNE01001126.1 GCF_002154605.1 Streptomyces milbemycinicus
GCCTCAAGGGGCGGGATGCGTTTAAGGGGCGGGATGCCTTAAGGGGCGGGGATTTCTAGCGCACCACCAGGAACGCGTTGGCGTCCCGCGGCGGCCGGGCCGAGGGCGGCGCCGCCGCGCGGCCCACCGCGACCGCCCCCATCGGGTCCCATTCCTCGGGCAGACCCAGCATCTGACGCACCACCGGACGGCAGAACATCGTCGACGACACCCACGCCGACCCCAGGCCCTCACCCGCCAGCGCGACCAGCAGGTTCTGCACCCCGGCGCCCGCCGCCACCACGAACATCTCGCGCTCGGCGGTGCTCCGCCGGGCGTCCGGGTAGTCATGGGCGCCGTCCGCGACCAGGCAGGGCACGACCAGGTAGGGCGCCTTGCGCAGCACATCCCCGCGCCGCACCCGCTTGGCGACGCTCTCCTCGGAGAAGCCGTCGCCGCGCAGATCCGCGATCCACGCCTCGCGCATCGCGTCGAGCAGCCGCAGCCGCGACTCCTCCGACTCCAGGAGGACGAACCGCCAGGGCGTGGTGTGGTGCGGGGCCGGAGCGGTGATCGCGGCGGCCACGGCCCGGCGCACCGCGGCGCCGTCCACCGGCTCGTCGGTGAACTCCCGCACCGTACGGCGCAGCGTGACGGCCTCCCGGACGGCCTCGGAGGTCCCGAGCCGGAACATGTCGTCGGCGGCCCCGCGGATCAGGGGCCGCGCGCCCAGGTCGGGGTCG
>NZ_MUNE01001127.1 GCF_002154605.1 Streptomyces milbemycinicus
ATTCCCGACCGCACCCGCGGCGGGCTCGTACGCGCAGGTGGACGGGGCTGGGGTTCGGCGACAGGCGGCGGCAGCCGCTTCCGGGGGGTCGGCCCCCCATCGGTGTCGACCGCCTGCTCCGCCACTGGGCCCCATCCCCGTCCACCTGCGCGTACGAGCCCGCCGCGGGTGCGGTCGGGAATACTCCGAGCGTAGTTCACCGCGCGTCAGCACTTCGGCACTCCCGGCCGATACAGCGGGGAGAAAATCACCTGATCGGATGCACGGATGTTCGGATTTGGGGTCTGTGGAGAGCCGTCCTGCGGCAGGAGGGCCGTCAGGCCTCGAAGGGCCGGGCCGGCCAGGGGGCGTCCGCCGGGCGCAGGGACTCGAAACCGGCGCCGGTCTGTGCGGCGTGGGCCGCCAGGACGCCGGCCGTCAGACAGGTGTTGTGCAGCTCGCCCGCGAGGATGCCGGCGATCAGCTCGTCGAGGGGGATACGGGCGAGCTCCATGTCCGCCTCCTCGTGATCCCCCTCGTACCGCTCGCCCTCGGCCTCCGAGACCCCCCGGGCCAGGAAGATCCGTACGGCCTCGTCGGAGCCGCCCGGCGAGGTGTAGATGTCGGTCAGCACCCGCCAGTCCTCGGCCTTGACGTGTGCCTCTTCGTACAGCTCGCGCTGCGCCGCGTGCAGCGGGTTCTCGCCGGGGATGTCGAGCAGGCCGGCCGGGATCTCCCAGAGCCGCTGCCGCACCGGGTGGCGGTACTGGCGCACCACGATGACGCGGCCTTCGCCGTCGAGGGCGAGGATGGCGACCGACCCGGGGTGGACCTGGTAGTCGCGGGTGGTCCGGGAGCCGTCGGGCATGACGACCTCGTCGGTGCGCACGCCGGTCTTGTTGCCGGTGAACGGCGTGGTGGTGGCGGTGATCCGCCACTCCTCGGGGGTGTCCTTGATGCGCATGCTCGACTCAGCGTCCTCTCGTCGACGAACGGCCCGGTAGACCGACGGGGGCCTGGGAACGGGGGCCCGGGCGGGGCGGCACGAGACCGCTCCCGCCCAGGTCAACCGTATCCCTCAGGCCTTGGCGCGCTGTCCGGTCGCCGCGCCCGGCGCTCCGGCCACCGCACCCGCCTGAGCGCCCGACCGCGCCGCCGGGGCCGCCTCGGCCGCAGGCTGGCCCGACTGCGCGGACTGCCCCGTCTCCCCCGACTGCCGGGCCACCGCGGCCTTCACCAGACCCGCGAAGAGCGGGTGCGGGCGGGTGG
>NZ_MUNE01001128.1 GCF_002154605.1 Streptomyces milbemycinicus
CTCGTGGACGGCCCGCGGCGCCAGCGCCTCCCAGCTGACGGTGACCTCGCCCTGGCGCCAGCGCCGCGGGCCGTCCACGAGCGGCCAGCCCGTGGCGCGCAGCGCCTCGGCGCTGCGTATCCAGCGCTGGCGCGCGCTCAGCGCCGCGTACGGGGCGGCTGCCGCCCAGGCGCGGTCGAAGTCGCGCAGGAAGGTGTGCACCGGCTCGCCCGGCACATTGCGGTGGATGAGCGCCTTCGGCAGCCGTTCGGCCAGGTCGGAGGGGCGGTCGAGGGAGCCGAGCCGGGCCGCGAAGGTCACGGTGCGCGGGCCGTGCGCGGTCAGGGCGACCCACACATGCCGCCGCCCGATCTCGTCGCAGGTCCCCTCCACCAGCAGCCCGCCCGGCGCCAGCCGCGCGCACAGCCGCCGCCACACGTCGGCGACCTCGTCCTCGTCGTACTGGCGCAGCACATTGGCCGCCCGGATCAGCGCGGGCCGCGCGCCGTCCGGCAGCGGCACCTCGAATCCGCCGTGCGCGAAGTCCAGCCCCTCCCGCCGGTACGGCCGCGCGGCGGCGACCCGGTCCGGGTCGATCTCGACGCCCACGACCCGGGCGTCCGGCCGCACCGTACGCAGCCTGCCCAGCAGCTCCACGGCGGTCCACGGCGCGGCGCCGTAGCCCAGGTCCACGGCGATGGGCGCCTCGGCGCGGCGCAGCGCGGGGGCGTGGGCGGCGGCGATCCACCGGTCCATGCGGCGCAGCCGGTTGGGGTTGGTGGTCCCCCGGGTCGCCGACCCGATGGGCCGGCCCGGCGGCGCGGGCACACGGGGCGCGGGCACACGGGGCGGGGGGACACGGGCGGACATGACGCCGAGCCTAAGCGCCGAGCCCAAGCGCTGACATTCCGTCCCCAGAACATCACGCTTTGGCAAAGCGGAAATGGGAACGAGAGGTTCCGGTGTTGAGGGGTCGGAGGGGGAATCCGGAGTCCGCCCGAGTCCGCCCCTGCAAGGAGGTATCGAGCGGTGAGCCAGCATGTTTCCCGGCTCGGCGGCCTGCGAGGCCGTTCGCACGGACATGGAGCGTTCGGCGGGCCGTACCACCAGCGCCTCAGACGCGTCGGGCGCCGCCCGCGCCGGATCGCGATGCTCAGCGTGCACACCTCGCCGCTGCACCAGCCCGGCACCGGTGACGCGGGCGGCATGAACGTCTACATCGTGGAGCTTGCCAAGCGGCTGGCCGCCATCGACATCGAGGTGGAGATCTTCACCCGCGCCACCACCGGCACCCTCCCGCCCACCGTCGAGCTCGCGCCCGGGGTGCTCGTACGGCATGTGGACGCCGGTCCGTACGAGGGACTGGCCAAGGAAGACCTCCCGGCCCAGCTGTGCGCGTTCACGCACGGGGTCATGGGGGCCTGGGCGGGGCACCGCCCCGGGTACTACGACCTCGTCCACTCCCACTACTGGCTCTCCGGTCACGTCGGCTGGCTGGCCGCCGAGCGCTGGCGGGTGCCGCTCGTCCACGCCATGCACACCATGGCCAAGGTCAAGAACGCCGCCCTCGCGGAGGGCGACACCCCCGAGCCCGCGGCCCGCGTCATCGGCGAGGAACAGATCGTCGGGGCCGCCGACCGGCTCATAGCCAACACCGAGGAGGAGGCGGACGAGCTGGTCCGCCACTACGGCGCGGACCCCGAGCTGGTCGCCGTCGTCCACCCCGGGGTGAACCTTGAACGCTTCCGGCCTGCCGACGGCCGCGCCGCCGCCCGCGCGCGCCTGGGCCTGCCGCCCGACGCGCTGATACCGCTGTTCGCGGGGCGTATCCAGCCGCTGAAGGCGCCCGACATCCTGCTGCACGCGGTCGCCCATCTGCTGGACGAGGACCCGCGGCTGCGCGAGCGGATCGTGGTCCCGGTGGTCGGCGGGCCGAGCGGCAGCGGGCTGGCGAAGCCGGAGCGGCTGCACAAGCTCGCGGCCCGGCTCGGCGTCAGCGATGTGATCCGCTTCCGGCCGCCGTGCACCCAGGACGAGCTCGCGGACTGGTACCGGGCGGCGTCCGTGCTGGTCATGCCCTCGTACAACGAGTCGTTCGGGCTGGTGGCGATCGAGGCCCAGGCCTGCGGCACACCGGTGATCGCCGCCGAGGTGGGCGGTCTGCCCGTGGCCGTACGGGACGGGCACAGCGGCATCCTGGTGCCCGGCCACAACCCGGCCGACTACGCCCGGGAGCTGCACCGCCTGTCCGCCGACCCCGGGCTGCTGAAACGTTTGGGCAGCGGGGCCGCCCACCACGCCGAGCGCTTCGGGTGGGACAAGGCCGCCGCGGCGACGGCGGACGTCTACGCGGAGGCGATGCGCGGGTACCGTCGCCTACGATCGGTTCATGGGTGACGCCGAGGCCAGGAACGAGACCATCGGGAACGAGACCATCGGGAACGA
>NZ_MUNE01000113.1 GCF_002154605.1 Streptomyces milbemycinicus
CATACCAGCGGTGACAGCAGCGGGGAGTGCTGGGCGGTGAGGTCGTGTTCGTCGACGCAGGTGGTGAGGGTGCCGGTGCGCTCGCGCGCACGCCGCAGCGGCGCTGCGGCGTGCGCGCGAGCGCACCGGCACCCTCACCACCTGCGTCGACGAACACGACCTCACCGCCCAGCACTCCCCGCTGATGTCACCGCTGGTCTGGGACCTGGCGCATATCGGCAACCAGGAGGAGCAGTGGCTGCTGCGCGCGGTCGCCGGGCAGGAGGCGCTGCGCCCCGAGATCGACTCGGTGTACGACGCCTTCGAGCACCCGCGCGCCAAGCGGCCCTCGCTGCCGCTGCTGGCGCCCGCCGAGGCCCGCGGATATGTCGCCGATGTACGCGGACGGGTGCTCGATGTGCTCGAGCGGATCCCGCTGCGGGGCGGGCCGCTGGTCGACGCCGCCTTCGCGTTCGGCATGATCGCGCAGCACGAGCAGCAGCACGACGAGACGATGCTCATCACCCACCAGCTGCGCCAGGGGCCCGCCGCGCTCACCGCCCCGCCCCCGCCGGACACCGCGGACGGCGCCCCGCTGCCGGCGGAGGTGCTGATCCCCGGCGGCTCGTTCACCATGGGCACCTCCACCGAGCCCTGGGCCCTGGACAACGAGCGCCCGGCCCACCGCCGGGTGGTCCCCGCCTTCTTCATGGACACCACCCCGGTCACGGCCGGCGCGTACGCGCAGTTCATCGAGGACGGCGGCTATGAGCGGCGGCGCTGGTGGACCGAGGCGGGCTGGCGCCATGTCCGCGAGCACAGCCTGACCGCGCCGCTGTTCTGGCGGCGCGAGGGCGGACAGTGGCTGCGCCGACGGTTCGGCGTGACGGAGCCGGTGCGGCCCGACGAGCCCGTGGTGCATGTGAGCTGGTACGAGGCCGACGCCTACGCCCGCTGGGCGGGCCGGCGGCTGCCCACCGAAGTGGAGTGGGAGAAGGCCGCCCGGCACGATCCGGCCGACGGCCGGTCCCGGCGCTACCCCTGGGGCGACGCCGACCCCAGCCCGGTCCACGCCAACCTGGGCCAGCGCCATCTGCGGCCGGCCCCGGCCGGCAGCTATCCGCGCGGTGCCTCGCCGCTCGGCGTCCGGCAGCTGATCGGCGACGTGTGGGAGTGGACGGCCAGCGACTTCCTGCCCTACCCGGGGTTCCGGGCCTTTCCGTACCGCGAGTACTCGGAGGTTTTCTTCGGTGACGCGTACAAGGTGCTGCGCGGCGGCTCCTTCGCCGTGGACCAGGTCGCCTGCCGCGGCACCTTCCGCAACTGGGACCTGCCGATACGCCGCCAGATCTTCTCGGGCTTCCGCACCGCGCGCGACGCGGCGCCCGGGGAAGCCTGAACCGGAAGGGGGTGATGCCGATGTGCCGGCATCTCGCCTATCTCGGACCCAACACCCCCGTGGGGGAACTCCTGATCGCGCCCCCGCATGGGCTGTACCGCCAGTCGTACGAGCCACGGCGGCAGCGGCACGGCCGGATGAACGCCGACGGGTTCGGCGTCGGCTGGTACGCGGAGGGCGACCCGGTGGCCGCCCGCTACCGGCGCGCCGGGCCCATCTGGGCCGATCCGTCGTTCACCGATCTGGCCCGGGTGATCCGGACCGGCTCGCTGCTGGCCGCCGTGCGCAACGCCTCGGAGGCGAGCGCCGACGGGGAGGCGGGCGCCGCCCCCTTCGCCTCGGGCGCCTGGCTGTTCAGCCACAACGGCAGGGTCGAGGACTGGCCCCACTCCGTGGCCGACCTCGTCACCACCCTGCCGCCCGCCGATCTGCTGCGGCTGGAGGCGCGCTGCGACGCGGCGTTCCTGTGGGCGCTCACGCTGCACCGGCTGCGCCTGGGCCACGACCTGCCCACGGCGCTGGGCGAGACCACCGGCACGGTGGCCGCCTCGGCGCCCGGGTCGCGGCTGAACCTGCTGCTCACGGACGGCGAGACCATCGCCGCCACCACCTGGGGCGACACCCTCAGCTATCTGGCCGATCCGGGCCACAGCGTGGTCGTCGCCTCCGAGCCGTACGACGACGACCCGCGCTGGACCGACGTTCCCGACCGCACCCTGCTCACCGCCACCCGCTCCGATGTTCAGCTCACCGCGCTCAAGGAGGCTTCCCTGTGAGCCCCTTCACCATCACCCGCACCCTGCCCGCTGACGCCACGGCCGCCGCGCTGCGCGCCGATGTGGCCGAGGGGCTGACCCGCACCCCCAAACAGCTGCCGCCGAAGTGGTTCTACGACGCCCGCGGAAGCGAGCTGTTCGAGCGGATCACCGAGTTGCCCGAGTACTACCCGACCCGCGCGGAGCGGGAGATCCTGGTCGCCCGGGCCGCGGAGATCGCCGCCGCGACCCGCGCCCGTACCCTCGTCGAGCTGGGTTCCGGCTCCTCCGAGAAGACCCGCCATCTGCTCCGCGCCCTGCCGGATCTGCACGCCTACGTACCCGTGGACGTGAGCGAGAGCGCGCTGACCCTCGCCGGGCGCGCCCTGCTCGCCGAGCACCCGGAGCTGACGGTGCACGCGCTGGTCGCCGACTTCCTGGAGGGGCTTGCCCTTCCGCAGGGCACGCCGGGCCCCCGCCTGGTGGCGTTCCTCGGCGGGACCATCGGCAATCTGCTGCCCGTCGAGCGGGCAGGGTTCCTCACCTCGGTCGGCGCCCTGATGGCGCCCGGCGACGCGCTGCTGCTGGGCACCGACCTGGTCAAGGACGAGGCCACGCTGGTCGCCGCGTACGACGACGCGCAGGGCGTCACGGCGGAGTTCAACAAGAACGTGCTGGCCGTCCTCGACCGGGAGTTGGGCGCGGACTTCGACCCGGCGGACTTCGACCATGTGGCGCTGTGGGACGCCGAGCACGAGTGGATCGAGATGCGGCTGCGCGCCCGCGCCGCCGTCACCGCGAAAATCCCGGCGCTCGACCTCGCGGTGCACCTCGCGGCCGGGGAGGAGATCCGCACCGAGGTCTCCGCGAAGTTCCGCCGGGAGCGGGTGCGGGCGGAGCTCACCGCGGCGGGGCTGCAGCCGCGGCGGTGGTGGACCGACGACGAGGGGCGGTTCGCGCTGTCGCTCGCGGTCCGGGTGTAGGGGCCGGTCGCCGGGTCCCGACCCGGCGCACCCGCCGGGGCCGGGGCGCGCAACTCCGCTGTCACCACACCCCGTTGACATCACTACGCTCCGTTCCACCCACAACACCGACCGAAATAATGTGATCCACGTCACTCTCCAGCGGTGAGGCCGCAGCACAGCGCGCTGCGGCCTTCAACCGTGCCCCAACTCCCTCTTGTTGTGGCGAAATCCACACCCTTAATCTTTGGCGCGCCCGGCAGCGCGCCGCGAAGGCGCATGAGAAGGAGCCGTCCATGGCCTTACGCGGACGCCACCGCCGCTACAAGCCCAATCGCATCTCCCGCGCCTCGCTCAGCGTCACCGCGGGCGGCGCCGGTATCGCCCTGCCGCTGGTCGGTGCGGCGGGCGCGAGCGCGGCCTCCGGGGAGACCTGGGAGAAGGTCGCCCACTGCGAGTCCACCGAGAACTGGGACATCAACACCGGCAACGGCTTCTACGGGGGCCTGCAGTTCACCCAGTCCACCTGGGAGGCGTACGGCGGGACCGCGTACGCGCCCCGGGCCGACCTGGCCACCAAGGACCAGCAGATAGCCGTCGCCGAGAAGGTGCTCGACGCCCAGGGCCCCGGCGCCTGGCCGAACTGCTCGGGGCGGGCCGGGCTGACCCGGGCCGACGCCGCCCCGCAGAGCGCGCCCAAGGCCAAGGCCGCGGGCGCCTCGGCGACGACACACCAGCAGGCCGACCGCACCCCGCAGACCAAGCGCGACACGCCGACGCCCACCAGCCTCCCGGGCCGCACAACGGCCAAGGACAGCGCGTACGTGGTCATCAGCGGCGACACGCTGACCCGGATCGCCAAGCGGCACGATGTCGACGGCGGCTGGCAGACGATCTACCAGGCCAACCGCACGAGCGTCGGCGGCGACCCGGATCTGATCTACCCGGGTCAGAAGCTCTCTCTGAACGATTCCGGCGCCAAGGTCAAGCCCAAGGCCAAGCCCAAGGCGAAGGCCGAGCCCAAAGCCGAGCCCAAAGCCAAGGCGAAGCCGAAGGCCGAGCGGCCGTCGAAGACCGCCAAACCGGACCGCCACCACCGGACCGCCCACAAGCCCGCCGCGAAGCCCGCCGGCACCTCGGAGTTCACCGCCCCGGTCAGTGGGGTGAGCCCGACCACGGCCTACCGCGCGGCCGGGGGCAGCTGGTCGAGCGGCTATCACACCGGCGTCGACTTCCCCGTGGGCATCGGCACCTCGGTCAAGGCCGTCGGCGCCGGCCGGGTGGTCTCGGCGGGCTGGGCCGACGCATACGGCTATGAGGTGGTCATCCAGCACCCGGACGGCCGGTACAGCCAGTACGCCCATCTGTCGCAGCTGTCCGTCCGGGCGGGCCAGCAGGTGGGCGGCGGCCAGCAGGTGGGCCGCAGCGGCTCGACGGGCAACGCCACCGGTCCGCACCTCCACTTCGAGATCCGCACCGGCCCCGGCTACGGCTCCGACATCAACCCACTGGCCTATCTGCGCTCACACGGCGTCTCCATCTGAGCAGGCCGAGCGGGCCGAGCGGGCGCGCGCGGCGAGCCGGGGCAGGAGGTCCCCGGCTCGCCCGCAGACCACGATGCCGTCCACGTCGCGGCGCGACACGAACCCTTCGGCCGCGGCGTGGGCGAGGAAGACGAGCAGGGGCTGATAGAAGCCGTCGGTGTCGAGGA
Organism: Streptomyces milbemycinicus; assembly: GCF_002154605.1. GTDB lineage: Bacteria > Actinomycetota > Actinomycetes > Streptomycetales > Streptomycetaceae > Streptomyces > Streptomyces milbemycinicus. Next base: position 4,807 of record NZ_MUNE01000113.1, read on the forward strand.
GGGCGCACGGCTTGTCGTGCAGCCCGATCTGAGCCCATGTCAGCGTCTCGAAGAACTCCTCGGCGGTGCCGAGCCCGCCCGGCAGGGCCACGAAGGCATCGCCGAGTTCCGCCATGCGCGCCTTGCGCTGATGCATGTCCTCGACGACCAGGAGCCGGGTGAGACCGGTGTGACGGATCTCGTGGCGCGCCAGGTGCCGCGGGATGACGCCCGTGACGGTGGCGCCCCCGCGCAGGGCGGCGTCGGCCACGGCCCCCATCAGGCCCACCCGGGCCCCTCCGTAGACCAGCTCGAGCCCGGCTTCGGCCACGGCCCGGCCGAACTCGGCCGCCGCCCGCAGATGGACCGGGCGGCAGCCGGAAGAGGCCCCGCAGTAAACCGTGATCCGGCGCAGTCGCGGGTCCGCGCTCACGCCGGACCATAAACGGCCGAAGGTATTCCGTCGAAAACTTTCGAGAAGATTCTTTCCTGCAGAATTCCGTGTTCGGCGTGGCGTTCCGCCACCATCCACGCCATCTTCTCCAGTTGTGCCTCGGAGAGCTCATATGAGGCCAGGGACTCCACCCTCACCGAATAGGTGGCACACCATTCCAGAATCGCTTCGAGTCCGTTGACGGATGCCGCGAAGAAGCGGTGGTCCGGACTTTCCCACAGGGCGGCCAGCTCTTCGAGCATGCTGGTCTGCGACCCCCCTGGGGCCAGCATCCGGCGCGCCCTGCGCGCCAGCCGGACCACATATCCCTCCCGGTCCGGGATGTGCAGCAGCCGGACCGTCAGCCGGTAGGGGAGATCCGGCAGCCGCTCCGCGAAATCCCGCAGCAGCGATATGGAACCGCCTTCGACGATCACGAACCGATGGCGCTCGCCGAGCTCCGCCAGCCTGCGGACGAGCGCGTCCGCCGCCTCCTCGGGCGGGTAGTCGCCGTCGGCGACGGTCCGGTCGCCCAGCCAGGAGCGCTCCACCTCGACCGTCTCCTCGCCGGCCCGGGCGCTGGTGGTGGCCAGGTCGGTGAAGCACTGGATCCGGTCGGCCACCACGATCGGCGCGCCGGTGATCCGGGCCAGCGCGGTGGCGGCCGCGCTCTTCCCGACGCCGGTGGGCCCTGCGATGACATGCACGAACTGCGGGCTTCCGCCAGGTGCTCCAGCCATTGAAATCCCCTCCGCCGCAACCTTCCTGACGGTCAATCACGGTAACCCCGGCCGCCTCGTGCGCATCCCTAGCCAAGGCATCAATACAGTAAACGAATGGGCAAGTAATTAAAGGTTGAATATTTAACGCCGTCCTTACTTGCTCCGCGCCACACTCCGGATCGCACCATTCTCACGGCAGCCCGAACGGTATTCATGAGAGGACCGGGCATGACTCGACTTTCGGATCCGCCGTCACCAATTCTCGAGCGATTCGGCAAGGGCTGGGATCCGGACACGCTCTCGGCCCTGGCCGGATCGGTCCCGATCGATCTCGGTGCGCCCGTCGAGCGCGTACTGGAACAGCTCGGGCCGGCGCTCGGCCGCCCCGAGGCGCGTACGGTGCTGGTCGGTTACGGCGCCTCGTACGACACCGCGCCGCAGGACGTGGCACTGTTCGGTGCGCTCCCCGGCTGGAGCGTCCATGTGCCGGGACACCCCGACGAGGTCGGGCGGCTGCTGCGGAAGGCCGCGGCCGGTGACGGGAGTACATACCTCAGACTGCCCGAGCAGGGCAACGCCGAGCCGCACGGCGCCTCGGGGTCGTTCGAGGTCATCAGGCTCGGCGCGGGCGGTGTGGTGCTGGCCGTCGGCCCCACGCTGGACACGGTGGTACGCGCCACCGCCCGCCTCGATCTGACCGTCCTGTACGCCTCGACCATCCGCCCCTTCGACGCGGTCGGCCTGCGCACGGCGGTGCTGGCCGCCGACCGGGCCGATGTCGTCCTGGTCGAGCCCCATCTGGCCGGGACCTCGGCGCACTGTGTCGCCGAGACCCTGGTCAACGTCCCGCACCGGCTCCGCGCCCTCGGCCTTCCCTGGGACGACTCCGAGCCGTGCGCCCATGGGCTCGACGAGGCGGGCATCGCCGCAACGGTCAGGGCCTTCCTGCGCTGAGGGCATCGAGGCTGCGCTGAAGGCATCACGACAGCACATCACTTCCCGGGGAGGAAGCCGATGAACGTTCTCCTGATCTCCGGCATGGGGCCGGAAGTGCCGAACAAGAAGCTTCTGGAGGGCTCCTCGTTCGAGTCGTTACTGGCCCCCGAGGGCCACCGCGCGGCCGCCGGGCGGCCCGACGTGTTCGACCTGTCCCTCCTGCGCACGGCGGACGGGGCGGGACAACCCCTGCTGCGCCCCAGGCGCGCCGGCGGCCGGGCCCGCGCGGTCAGTTCCGTACGCCTCACCGCCCCCGCCGCGGAGGAAGCCGAGCCGGGCAAGGCACCCCATCTGACCACTTTTACCCTGCAGTCGATCCTGCTGGCCGCCGGGGTCGACCACGAGGTGTTCCCGATCGAGCGGATCTGGACCGGGTCCGCGGTGGAACCCCCCACCGACATGGACGTCGTGCTGCTCTCGACCACGTTCATCTGGGACCGCCGCACCCTCGCCAAGGCGGTCGCCTGGGTGGAGGAACGGTTCCCCACTGCGGACCTGGTGCTCGGCGGGCAGTACAGCAACCTCAAGTTCCAGCGGATCCTGGCCGAGCACCCCTTCGTCCGGTACATCGTCCGCGGTGACGCCGAGGCCGCCCTGCCCGCTCTGCTGCGCGCGCTGCGCACCAAGGGCGATGTGGCCGACGTACCCAACCTGGTGTGGCGCGACCCCGATACGGACCGGATGCGCATGACCAGGATCGAGTACATCGACCTGGACGCGCTGCCCTCGCCCGGCCCGGTCGGTACGCTCCCGGTCGTCCCCTACGAGTCCATGCGGGGCTGCCCGTTCAGCTGCAAGTACTGCTCCTTCCCCGCCGCGTCGCCGAAGTGGCGCTACAAATCGGCCCAGAAGATCGCCGACGACTTCCTGCGCTACCGCCGTGAGAACGGCGCCGAGTACATCAAGGCCCTGGACTCCACCTTCACCGTGCCGCCGACCCGGCTGCGCGCGCTGCTGCCGCTGCTGGCGGAGGCGGACGTGGGCTGGGAGGCGTATACGCGTGCCAACTCGATCCGCGACCGGAGCGTCGTGGACGATCTGGAGCGGGCGCACTGCCGTGCGCTGTCCATCGGCTTCGAGTCGATGAACGACACCACGCTGGGCCATATGCACAAGCAGGTCAAGGCGCGCGCCAACCGGGTGGCCTTCGAGCTGCTGCAGAACAGCTCGATCCACTCCTTCGTCTCGTTCATCGTCGGCTATCCCGGTGAGACGCCCGAACTCTTCGAGGACACCAGGCGGTTCCTGGTGTCGGAGTACTCAGGCCAGTTCGCGCTCTACGCCTTCATGATGAACGACGAGACCATGCCGATCTGGCAGGAGGCCGACCGCTTCGGTCTCGAGGTGTTCGACCTGGACGGCGAGGCGGAGGACTGGACCCACTGCGGCATGGACAGCCGCACCGCCGCCCAACTGCAATTGGAGACCCTGCGCGAGGTGCGCTGGAAGAACGACCACGCGATCGCCAGGGTATGGCAGCACGGCTTCGAGTCCCCGCTGCTCCCAGGCCGCTCCCCCGCGCAGAACGCGGTGGTCGAGAAGGCGGTGGACCGCCTCGGGATGCTGAGCGCCGACGTCCGCGACCCGGCCGAGGCCACGCGCCGCAAGGATCGCCTCCTCTCCGACCTCGCCGGACATGGGGTGGTCACGGCCCGCTGAGGTCGTACTGGCAGGCCTGCAGATGGAACAGCTCGGCGTAGATGCCACCCCGGTCCAGCAGCTCCTGTGGAGTGCCCGACTCGGCGAGCCGCCCCTCGTGGAGGACGTGGATGAGGTCGGCGTGCCGGACGGACGCCAGCCGGTGGGTGATCATCACGACGGTCTGCCCCTCCCCCGCGAGGGCACGGATCTGCTCGAAGACGGCGAGTTCGGCGCGGGCGTCGAGCGCCGAGGTGGGCTCGTCGACCAGCAGCACGGGCGCGGTGCGGTAGCGGGCGCGGGCGATGCCCAGCCGCTGCCACTGGCCGCCGGAGAGCTGGTGGCCGCCGCGGAACTCCCGGGCCAGCAGGGTGTCCCAGCCGTGCGGCAGCCCGGTGACGATGTCGTCGGCCCCGGCGTGGGCCGCCGCACGGTCGAGGGCCTCGGCGCGGATGGGGCTCTGCGGGCTGCCGATCGCGACGTTCGCCTTGGCGGTGAACGGCCAGCGCTTGAAGTCCTGGTTGACCATGGCGATCCGGGAGAAGAGCTGTTCGCGGTCGGCCTCCGCGATGTCGGTGCCGTCCCACAGGATGCGCCCCGAGTCCGGCAGATGGAGCCCGGCGAGCAGCTTGACCAGGGTGGACTTTCCGGATCCGTTCTCGCCGACGAGGGCCACCACGCCCCCGCCGGGGATGGTGAGGCTGACCTTGTCCAGGGCGGGCCGGTCGCTGCCGGGATAGGTGAAGGACACGGAGTCGAAGCGGATCTCCTCCGGCTCCGCGGGCAGCGGCAGCCCGCCCTCGGGGATGGCGTACCGCTCGGCGTCCTCGCACAGCCGGTCGAGGTCCTGGACGAACAGCATCTCCTCGTAGAGCTGGTTGAGCTGCAGCACCAGCGTGGACAGGTTCTGCGAGCCGGTGCGGATCGCGATGACCGCGGTGCCCGCGACGGACAGCTCCATGCCGCCGGAGAGCAGCAGCCCGGCGAGCGCCGAGTACGTGGCGAGGGTCGCCGCGCCGGTGAGCGTCGCGGCGATCAGCTCGGTGCCGGCCGCGGCGTCGGCCAGCCGGGTCTGCTCCGCCTCCGCGGACTCCGACATCCGGCGGAAGTGGCGCAGCAGGAAGCCGCCGACGCCGTGCACCCGGACCTCCTGCGCCGCCTCGCGCTCGGTGAGCAGCCGGCTGAGCAGATGGCCCGCGCGGGCGTGCTCGATCATGGTGTGGAAGGAGAGATAGCGGCGGCGGGCGATACGCAGCGAACTCCAGCTGCGCGGCAGGGCGATGAGCACCAGCAGGGGCAGCAGCACGGGGTGCAGAACGGTCAGCACTCCGGCGGCGGCGACGACGGCGAGCAGTCCGTTGACCACCGCCACGGAGTACTTGACCATGCGCCGGGCCGAGGAGGCCCCGTATTGGGCGGAGTCCAGCAGCCGGTGGAACTCCGCGTCCTCGATGGCGGAGAGCTCCACGCGGGCCGCGCACTCCAAGTACCGCTCGGTCGCGACCCGTTCGACCTTCGGCTCCAGTCGGCCGGTCCCGGCCGTCGAGGCCGAGGCCAGCAGCGCGCCGAGGACCGCCACCACGCCGACCACGATCAGCGACGGCAGTGCGCCCCGCAGCCGGTCGGCGGTCGCCCCGTCGGACAGCAGCGCCGCCAGCGCGTCGTTCACCGCGACCAGGCTGAACGCCTGGCCGATCCCCTGGCCGATCTCCGCCGCCGCGACCGTTTGCAGCGCCCTGCGGTCGGCGGCCCAGGCGAGCCGTACGGTGGAGCCCACCAGGCGCGGGAGCCTGCGGGCCATCGCCCATAACGACAGATGCAGATAGGCGTCGTCGTAGCGGCTGAATCCCATGTCGTACCGGAGCCGTCCGCCGAAGAGCAGTTGCTCGGACTCCGATGTCTCGTCAGTGGCCTGTCGCTTGCGTCGCCGCGGCCACGGCATCGCACCACCCCCTCCGCGTAGGCACCGCGTCAGTCTGTCGTAGCGGAGGGGCCGTCCGCGACGCATTTCCGGTCGGCCTCGGCCGCGCTCCGTGGCACGATGTGCGAGGTGTGGGGCACTGTGCGCCCGCGGAAGGGCTCGGTGCGCGCCCTTCCCCGGGCCGGAAAACGGAGGAGAGTGCGGCGTGCGTCTGGCCCACGACGACCCACGGCTGCGTTACCGGGGGGCGGTATCGCTGCAGCGAGGCGCCGGCTGGACCGCGCCCTGGCGGCTGCCGCATCCGGAGGCGGCGCTGTATCTGCCCGAGGGCGGGCTGGGGCGGGCGGCGATGCCGTCGGGGGTGCGAGTGGGCCTGCGTACCGACAGCACCGGGCTGACCTGCCGTTACCAGGCGGATCCCGCGCCGAAGCTCAATGGTCCGCCGGAGGTGGCGCGGCTGGATGTGCTCTGCGAGGGGCGGCACTCGGCCACCGTCGAGCTCCAGACGCACGGCGGGGACGCGGAGTTCCGCGTCGACGGCCTGCCGGGGCGAATGGCCGCGGTCGAGCTGTGGCTGCCCTTCTACCATCAGTTCCGGCTGTGCGAGGTAACGCTGGACGCGGGCGCGGCGGTCGAGCGTGACGGCGGCGAGGGGCGGCCGCGCTGGGTGCACTACGGCAGCTCCATCTCGCAGGGGCGCGGCGCGGCCTCCCCGAGCCGGACGTGGGCCGCCCTGGTGGCCCGGCGCGCCGGCTGGGAGCTGACCTCCCTGGCGCTGGGCGCGGCCTGCCAGCTTCAGCCGATGACCGCCCGGCTGATGCGGGACCTGCCGGCCGATGTGCTCACCGTCTGCGTCGGGATCAACATCCAGGCGCTGGGCAGCCACAACCGCGACTCGCTGGCCTCGGCGCTGGTCGGCTTCGTACGGACGGTGCGCGAGGGGCATCCCACGACCCCGTTCGCCGTGATGTCGAACATCGTCGCGCCCGAGCGGGAGGAGGTGCCGGGGCCCTCCGGTATGACGATGCGCGAGTGCCGGGCGCACATACGGCGCGCGGTCGAGCTGCTGCGCACGCACGGGGATGCGAATCTGCACTACATCCACGGCCCGAAGGTGTTCGGGCCCAGCTGTACGCGGCTGCTGCTGGAGCCCGAGGGCCTGGACCGGCTGCACCCCGCGCCCGCGGGTCACCCCGTCTTCGCCGCCCGCTTCCTGGCGGCTCTGCGCCGCGCGGGATGTACACCGGAGGTGCTGGCTGGCTCATGACGCCCCGTACACCGGCCGCGGCGGCTCGGCGGCGGCGAGCAGCTTCCGGGTGACCTCGCCCGCCTCGGCCGGGGTCCAGCGGGCGCCCTTGTCGGCGGTCGGGCCCGGCCGCCAGCCCTCCATGACGGTGATGCGCCCGGCCTCGGCCTCGAAGACCCGGCCGGTGACGCCCGCGCTGTCGGCGGAGGCGAGCCAGACGACGAGGGGCGAGACGTTCTCGGGGGCCATCGCGTCGAAGGCGTCGGCCTCGCCAGGGGCGGCCATGGTCTCGGCGAAGGTCCGCTCGGTCATCCGGGTGCGGGCGGCCGGGGCGATGGCGTTGACCTGGATGCCGTAGCGGCCCAGTTCGGCGGCGGCCACCAGGGTCAGCCCCACGATCCCGGCCTTGGCCGCGGAGTAGTTGCCCTGGCCGACGCTGCCCAGCAGCCCCGCCCCCGAGCTGGTGTTGACCACCCGGGCGGCCGGGGAGCGGCCCGCCTTCGCCTCGGCGCGCCAGTGGGCGGCGGCGTGCCGCAGCGGCAGGAAGTGGCCCTTGAGATGGACGCGCAGCACCGCGTCCCAGTCGTCCTCGTCCAGGTTGATCAGCATGCGGTCGCGCAGAAAGCCCGCGTTGTTGACGAGGGCGTCGAGCCGGCCGTAGGTGTCGAGGGCGGTGGTGACCAGGGAGGCCGCGCCGTCGGTGGTGGCGATGTCGCCGCCGTGCGCGACCGCTTCGCCGCCCAGCGCCCGGATCTCGTCGGCGACCTCCTGGGCCGGGCTTCCCTGGCCCGCCGCACCGTCCAGGGCCACGCCGAGGTCGTTGACGACGACCTTGGCCCCTTCGGCGGCGAGGGCCAGTGCGTGTGCGCGGCCCAGGCCGCGGCCCGCTCCGGTGACGACGGCGACGCGTCCGGCGCACAGTCCGGTCATCTTGGCTCCTCCTGCTCGTTGACGTTGGCGGCGTCGAGAAACGCCGGGCGCTCACCGCCGCCGTGGACGCACAGGGCGGCGCCGCTGATGTACGCGGCGAGGTCGGAGGCGAGAAAGACGCAGGCGTCGCCCGCCTCGTCCGGCTCGGCCAGCCGCCCGAGGGGGACGGTGCGGCCGACGGCGGCGAGCCCGGCCTCGTCGCCGTAATGCAGATGGGACAGTTCGGTGCGGACCATGCCGAGCACGACGGTGTTGACCCGGACCGCGGGGGCCCACTCCACGGCAAGGGAGTGTGCAAGGTTGGCAAGGCCCGCCTTGGCGGCTCCGTAGGCGGCGGTGCCGGGCGACGGGCGGGTCCCGCTGACGCTGCCGATCATCACGATCGAGCCGCCGCGCTCCTGATGCCGCATCACCTCGTAGGCGGCGAGGGAGACGGTCAGGGGGGCGATGAGGTTCAGCTCGACGACGCGGGCCGCGCGGCGCGGCCCGGAATCGGCGAGCAGTCCGAACCGGCTGCCTCCTGCGTTGTTGACCAGGAGGTCGAGCCGGCCGTACGAGCCGCGCAGCCTTTCGAAGAAGGCGCCGACGGCGTCCGCGTCGCGCACGTCCAGCGGCAGGAAGCGGGCCGCGCGGCCCGCCGCCTCGACGGGCCGGTCCCCTGGCCGGCGGGCGCAGACCACGACCTCGGCGCCCGCGGTGAGCAGGGAGCGCGCGATCCCCGCCCCCACGCCCCGCGTCCCTCCGGTGACGACCGCGACGCGCCCGGACAGGTCGATGGTGACGGCCACGTGACACCTCCCGCTGCGCCCCGAGCGCTGCTACCTTCTCACCTAACAAATGTTTGGTGGAAAGGTAGCGGATCTGCTCATGGGTGTCTCCACCTCCGCCCCACACGCGGGCGTCGCCGTCGTCACCGTGGACTTCCCACCGGTCAACGCCCTTCCCGTCCAGGGCTGGTACGAGCTCGCGTCCGCCGTGCGCGGCGCAGGCAGAGACCCTGATGTGCGCTGTGTCGTCCTCGCCGCCGCCGGGCGGGGCTTCAACGCGGGCGTGGACATCAAGGAGATGCAGCGCACCGAGGGGCATCAGGCCCTGATCGGCGCCAACCACGGCTGCTACGAGGCGTTCGCCGCCGTCTACGACTGCCAGGTCCCGGTCGTCGCCGCGGTGCACGGCTTCTGCCTCGGCGGCGGCATCGGCCTGGTCGGCAACGCCGACGCGATCGTGGCGAGCGACGATGCGACGTTCGGGCTGCCGGAGCTGGACCGGGGCGCCCTGGGCGCGGCCACCCATCTGGCCCGGCTGGTGCCACAGCACCTGATGCGCGCGCTGTACTACACCTCGCGCACCGTGACCGCCGAGGAGCTGCACCGGCACGGCTCGGTGTGGCGGGTCGTACCGCGCGCGGAGCTGTCGGACGCGGCGCTGGAGCTGGCCCGCGAGATCGCCGCCAAGGACGGGGCGCTGCTGCGGCTGGCCAAGGCCGCGATCAACGGCATCGACCCGGTCGATGTGCGCCGCAGCTACCGCTTCGAACAGGGCTTCACCTTCGAGGCCAACCTGAGCGGCATCGCCGACCGGCACCGGGAGGCGTTCGTGTCCGGCCCCTCTGGCCTTTCTGCTGAGGCGGGTGAGCGGCGTTGAACCCCGGCGACAAGCAGATGAGCCCGGAGGAGGCCGTCGGCCGGATCGAGAGCGGTATGACGGTCGGCATCGGCGGCTGGGGGTCGCGGCGCAAGCCCATGGCGCTGGTGCGGGCGCTGCTGCGCTCGCCGGTCACCGATCTGACCGTGGTCTCGTACGGCGGGCCGGACGTCGGACTGCTGGCCGCCGCCGGGAAGGTCCGCAAGCTGGTCGCCGCCTTCGCCACGCTCGACTCGATCCCGCTCGAGCCGCACTTCAGGGCGGCACGCGAGCGCGGGGACCTCGAACTGGTGGAGCTGGACGAGGCGATGTTCATGTGGGGGCTGACCGCCGCCGTCCACCGGCTGCCGTTCATGCCGGTGCGGGCGGGACTCGGCTCGGATGTGATGACCGTCAACCCGGGGCTGCGGACGGTCACCTCGCCGTACGAGGACGGGGAAGAGCTGGTGGCCGTGCCCTCGCTGCGGCTGGACGCCGCGCTGGTGCACCTCAACCGGGCCGACGCCCACGGCAACGGCCAGTATCTGGGCCCGGACCCGTACTTCGACGACTTGTTCTGCGAGGCGGCCGAAGCGGCGTATGTCTCGTGCGAGCGCGTCGTGGACAGCGCGGAGTTCGCGGACGCGGGCAGTCCGCAGACGCTGCTGGTCAAGCGCCACTCGGTGACCGGCGTGATCGAGACCCCGAACGGCGCCCACTTCACCTCCTGCGCCCCCGACTACGGGCGCGACGAGGCGTTCCAGCGCGCGTACGCGAAGGCCGCCGCCGACCCGGGCGCGTGGCGGGAGTTCACCGAGCGCTTCCTGACCGGCGACGAGGACGCGTACCAGACGGCGGTGGCGGCATTCGCCAAGGAGGGCGCATGAGTACGGTGACCCGGGCCGAGTACTGCGTGGTGGCCTGCGCGGAGGCATGGCGCGGCGACGGCGAGGTCCTGGCCGCCCCCATGGGCACCGTGCCGCGCATCGGCGCCCAGCTGGCCCGGCTCACCTTCGCGCCCGACCTGCTGCTCACGGACGGCGAGGCCATGCTGCTGGGCACCGAGCCGGGGGTGGTGGAGGGCTGGCTGCCCTACCGTCAGCATCTGTCACTGGTCAGCGGCGGCAAGCGGCACGTGATGATGGGCGCCAGCCAGCTCGACCGGCACGGCAACCAGAACATCAGCTGCATCGGCGACTGGAAGCGGCCCCGTCGGCAGCTGCTGGGCGTGCGCGGCGCGCCCGTCAACACGCTGAACAACCCGACGAGTTACTGGGTACCCCGGCACTCCCCGCGGGTCTTCGTCGAGCGCGTCGACATGGTCTGCGGCGTCGGCTACGACCGGGCAGCCGCCGCCGGGCCGTCCGCCACCCGCTACCACCGCATCCCGTGCGTCGTGACCGATCTGGCCGTACTCGACTTCGCCACGCCCGACCGCACCATGCGTGTGCGCTCCCTGCATCCGGGCGTGACCGCCCAGCAAGTACGGGAGGCGACCGGCTTCGCGCTCGACATCGCGGACGGCGTTCCGTACACCCGCGAGCCCACGGGCGCGGAGCTGCGGCTGATCCGGGAGGTCATCGACCCGGAGGGGCTGCGCGAGCGGGAGGTGCCCGCCTGATGGACACTCCGCTGACCAAGCTCGTCGGCGTGCGCCATCCGATCGTGCAGACCGGCATGGGGTGGGTCGCCGGGCCCCGGCTGGTGTCCGCCACCGCCAACGCCGGCGCGCTTGGCATCCTCGCCTCCGCCACCATGACCCCGCACCAGCTGCGCTCGGCCGTACGGGAGGTCAGGTCGCGCACCGACGCGCCCTTCGGCGTGAACCTGCGGGCGGACGCGGGGGACGCCGAGGAACGGGTGCGGATCATCATCGAGGAGGGGGTGCGAGTCGCGTCCTTCGCGCTCGCCCCCACCCGGGAGCTGATCGCCCGGCTGAAGGACGCGGGCGTGGTCGTCATCCCGTCCGTCGGCGCACGGCGACACGCCGAGAAGGTCGCCGCCTGGGGCGCGGACGCGGTTGTGGTGCAGGGCGGCGAGGGCGGCGGCCACACCGGGAGCGTCGGCACGGCCGTGCTGCTGCCCCAGGTCGTGGACGCGGTCGACATCCCCGTCGTGGCGGCCGGCGGCTTCTTCGACGGACGCGGTCTGGTGGCCGCGCTCGCGTACGGCGCGGCGGGGATCGCGATGGGCACCCGCTTTCTGCTGACCTCCGACAGCACGGTCCCGGACGCGGTCAAGGCCCGCTATCTGGAGGCGTCGGTCACGGACGTCACCGTCACCACCGCGGTCGACGGGCTGCCCCACCGGATGCTCCGTAGCGAGCTGGTCGCCTCCCTGGAGCGGTCCGGGCGCGCCGCGGCGCTGGCGCGGGCGCTGCGACACGCCGCGGCCTTCCGGCGGCTGTCCGGGCTGAGCTGGGCGCGGATGGTGCGCGACGGGCTCGCACTGAAGCGCGGCAAGGAGCTGACCTGGAGTCAGGTGCTGCTGGCCGCCAACACGCCGATGCTGCTGAAGGCGTCGATGGTGGACGGCCGTACGGACAGCGGGGTGATGGCCTCCGGGCAGGTCGCCGGGGTGATCGACGACCTGCCGTCGTGCGCGGAGCTGGTGGAGCGGGTGATGGCGGAGGCGGCGGAGGTCCTGGGCCGGCTTGCGTGACAGCGGCTGCGGGTCGGCTCACGACCGCCTGCTGGCGCTGCCGCTCACAACCGCTCGATGATCGTCACGTTCGCCTGGCCGCCACCTTCACACATCGTCTGCAGGCCGTAACGGCCACCCGTGCGCTCCAGTTCATGCAGCAGGGTGGTCATCAGCTTGGTGCCGGTGGCGCCGAGCGGGTGGCCGAGGGCGATGGCGCCGCCGTTGACGTTGACCTTCTCCGGGTCCGCGCCGGACTCCCGCAGCCAGGCCAGCACCACGGGCGCGAATGCCTCGTTGATCTCCACCAGGTCGATGTCGTCGATGGTCATGCCGGTCTTCTTCAGCGCGTGCGCCGTCGCCGGGATCGGCGCGGACAGCATCCGGATCGGGTCCTCACCGCGCACCGAGAGATGGTGGACGCGGGCGCGCGGCGTCAGGCCGTGTTCGCGTACCGCGCGTTCGGAGGCGAGCAGCATCGCCGCGGCCCCGTCGGAGACCTGGGAGGACAGAGCGGCGGTGATCCGGCCGCCCTCCATGACCGGTTTGAGGCCGGCCATCTTCTCCAGGCTGGTGTCCCGGCGCGGCCCCTCGTCGGCGGTGACCTCCCCGTACGGTGCGAGCTCGCGGTCGAAGCGGCCCTCGTCCATGGCGCGTATCGCCCGCTGGTGGGAGCGCAGCGCGAACTCCTCCATCGCCTCGCGGGTGATGCCCCACTTCTCGGCGATCAGCTCGGCGCCGTAGAACTGATTGACGGGCCGGTCGCCGTAGCGCGCCCGCCAGCCCTCGGAGCCCGCGTAGGGGCCCTCGGTCAGCCCGAGCGGGACGGTCGCCTGGCGGCTGGCGAAGGCGATCGGCACCATCGACATGTTCTGCACACCGCCCGCGACCACCAGGTCCTGGGTGCCGGAGAGAACCGCCTGGGCCGCGAAGTGGATCGCCTGCTGGGAGGAGCCGCACTGCCGGTCGACGGTCACGCCCGGGACCTCCTCGGGCAGCCCGGCGGCCAGCCAGCAGGTGCGCGCGATGTCCCCGGCCTGCGGGCCGACGGTGTCCAGGCAGCCGAGGACCACGTCCTCGACGGCGGCCGGGTCGGCGCCGGAGCGCTCCATCAGGGCGCGCAGGACGTGCGCTCCGAGGTCGGCCGGGTGGACGGACGCCAGTCCGCCGTTCCGCTTGCCGACCGGGGTCCGTACCGCTTCGACGATGTATGCCTCGGCCATGATCGCTCCTTCAGCCCGGTGTGTTGCCCGGTGTCGCCCGGTGTAAACCCGGTGGTCAGGCCCGCGGGGTGATGCCGTCCAGGACCATCGACAGGTACTGGCGGGCGATCTCCTCGGGGCTGTGCTGTCCGCCCGGCCGGTACCACGAGGCGGCGACCCAGACGGTGTCGCGCAGAAAGCGGTACGCCAGCCGGATGTCGAGGTCGGCGCGGAAGACCCCCTCGGTCACCCCGCGCTCGAGCGTGCCCAGCCATGCCTCCTCGAACTTCCGCTGCGAGACGGTGAGATAGCCGAAGCGGGGCTGGGTGGAGAGGTGCCTGGACTCCTTCTGGTAGATGGCGACCGCGGCCCGGTGCCGGTCGATCTCCCGGAAGGACTCGGTGACGAGCGCCTCGATGGTCTCCCTGGGGCCGAGCCCGGCGGCGAGCACGGCCTCGTAGCCGGCCCACAGCTCGTCGAGGAAGGTGGAGAGGATCTCGTCGACCATCGCCTCCTTGGAGTCGAAGTGGTAGTAGAGGCTGCCCGCGAGCATCCCCGCCTCGTCGGCGATGCGGCGCACGGTGGTCGCGTTGTACCCGTGCGCGGCGAACACCTCCGCCGCCGTCGAGAGCAGTTCGCGGCGTCGCTGGGGGGACGGGGTCACGGTGGTCTTCTTGCTGTTGTCGCTGGTCTTCGGCACATGACCATTGTCACTGTCCCGCCTCTCCGGCCCTTCCGCCTCACGCGTGCTGGCTGCTGACGGACACCGTCTCGCCCGTCATGTACGAGGAGTAGCCGCTGGCCAGGAAGACGATGACGTTGGCCACCTCCCACGGCTCGGCGTACCGGCCGAACGCCTCCTTCTCGGTGAGTTCGGCGAGCAGTTCGGGGGTGGTCACCTTCACCAGGTGCGGATGCATGGCGAGGCTCGGCGCGACCGCGTTGACCCGTACGCCGTAGGCGGCGGCCTCGACAGCGGCGCAGCGGGTGAGGGCCATCACGCCGGCCTTGGCCGCGGCGTAGTGGGCCTGGCCGGCCTGGGCGCGCCAGCCGACGACGGAGGCGTTGTTGACGATGACGCCGCCGCGGCCGTCGGCCTTCAGTCGGCGCAGCGCGGCGCGGGTGCAGCGGAAGGTGCCGCCCAGCGTGACGTCGATGACCTTGTGCCACTGCTCGTCGGTCATGTCGGTGAGCTCGGCGGTGCCGCCGAGCCCGGCGTTGTTGACGACGGTGTCGAGGCGGCCGTGGGCCTCCTCGGCGAGGTCGAGGAGCGAGGCCACCTGGTCCTCGTCGGTCACATCGCAGGCCGTCCCGGCGACCCGGTCCGCCCCGAACTCCCCGGCGAGCGCCGTGACGGTCTCCTTCAGCCGGCGGGCGTGGGCGTCGCCGATGACGACGCGGGCACCCTCCTCGAGGAATCTGCGGGCGGTGGCGCCGCCGATGCCGGTGCCCGCCGCGGCCGTGATGACGGCCGTGCGGCCGGTGAGGAGGCCGTGGCCGGGGACGTAGGGCGCTCGGTCGGCCTGGTTGCCCGCCTTGTTGTCCATCACGGCGTCACGGTAACCTACCAAACACTTGTTAGGGAACGGGGAGGGGGGCGGGAGCTCCGGTGGATCTCGACCTGACCGAGCGACAGCAGGCGTTCCGGGACGAGGCGCGGCGGTGGCTCGCGGCCCATGTGCCCGCCGAACCCCTGCCGTCCCTGGAGACCGCCGAGGGCTTCACCGCCCACCGCGCCTGGGAGCGGACGCTCGCCTCGGACCGCTGGTCGGCGGTGAGCTGGCCCGAGGAGTACGGCGGGCGGGGCGCGTCGCTCATCGAGTGGCTGCTGTTCGAGGAGGAGTACTACGCGGCGGGGGCGCCCGGCCGGGTCAGCCAGAACGGGATCAGCCTGCTGGCCCCCACGCTCTTCGAGCACGGCACGGCGGAGCAGCGGGCCCGGGTGCTGCCGCCGCTGGCCCGCTGCTCCGCCGTGCC
>NZ_MUNE01001129.1 GCF_002154605.1 Streptomyces milbemycinicus
CTTCCAGAACCCGACCGGCGCGGTGCTCTCCGCCGAGCGGCGCCGGGAGGTGCTGCGGGTGGCCCGGGAGGCGGGCGCGTTCGTGATCGAGGACGACTTCGCCCGCCGTCTCGCCCACGAGGACGCCGGGCCGCTGCCCGCGCCCCTCGCCGCCGACGACCCGGACGGCGTGGTCGTCCACGTCTGCTCGCTCACCAAGATCACCTCGGCCAGTCTGCGGGTGGGCGCGCTCGCCGCCCGCGGCCCCGCGCTGGAGCGGCTGCGCGCCATCCAGGTCGTCGACAGCTTCTTCGTGCCGCGCCCGCTGCAGGAGGCGGCGCTCGAACTCGTCGGCTCGCCCGCCTGGACCCGCCATCTGCGCACCGTCGCCGCCGAGTTGCGCACCCGCCGCGAGGCGCTGGCCACGGGTGTGCGGCGGGACTTCCCCGAACTCGCCCTGCGCCATGTCCCGCCCGGCGGCTTCCACCTGTGGCTGCGGCTGCCCGACGGCGCCGACGAGGCCGCGCTGACCGCCGCCGCCCAGCGTGCCGGGGTCGCCGTCGCGCCCGGCCGCCCGTACTTCTGCGCCGAACCGCCCGCCCCGCATCTGCGGCTGGGCTTCGCCTCGGCGGCGAGCGCGGGCGAGCTGGCGGAGGGGCTGCGCCGGCTCCGTACCGCCTGCGACGAGGTGCTGGGCTGACGGCACACCGGATCCCTCACGTGCCGGATACGTGCCGAAAACCCCTCGACGCCGCCCCTCTGACCTGCGAGTCTCCCGCCATGAGCGACATGAGTGATACGAACGGCCGACCGGCCGCCGACGGCTACGAGATATCCACCGACCCCTCCCGCCTCGACGCGGCCCGTATCCACCACTGGCTGTCCACCGACGCGTACTGGGCGCTGGGCCGCACCCGCGAGAAGCAGGACCGCGCCATCGCCGGTTCGCTCAACTTCGGCGCGTACGACACGGCCTCGGGCGCCCAGGTCGCGTACGCCCGGGTCGTCACCGACCAGGCCACCTTCGCCTGGCTGTGCGATGTCTACGTCGACCGGTCCGCGCGCGGGACGGGCCTTGGCACCGCGCTCGTCACGGCCGTCCGTGACCACCTGGAGCCCTTCGGGCTGCGGCGCATCCTGCTCGCCACGTTCGACGCCCACGGCGTCTACGAGAAGATCGGCTTCTCGCTCCTGGACGACCCGGAGCACTGGATGACCCTGCGCTTCCCCGGCATGTCCCCGCCGGGGA
>NZ_MUNE01001130.1:0-280 GCF_002154605.1 Streptomyces milbemycinicus
GCCGCGGCCGGGTCGCCGGCCTCGGGCGTGTAGCTGAGCAGGACGCTTCCGGCCGGCTGCTCGCCGCCGTCACCGCCTCCGCCGCCGCCGCTCCCCGAGCCGTCACCCGGGCTGTCCGAGGGCCCGCCGTCCGCCCCGTCGGCCGAGTCCGGCGTGGGGTCGGGGGTCGGCGTGGAGCTGGTGTTGGAGCAGCCGGAGGTGCCGCCGCCCGACTGCGGGATCCAGGCGAACTGCACCTGGTACGCCTGGCCGGGCTTCAGGATGAGCTGGCCCGGCGCGG
>NZ_MUNE01001130.1:328-602 GCF_002154605.1 Streptomyces milbemycinicus
CGGCCACCCCGGCCGTCCCGGAGGCGTTTCCGAGCTGGGGACGGGAACAGGTGGGCGAGGTGGCGTTCAGCGTGCTGGAGGGGTCGGGGGCCACGCCGCCCGAGTCCTCTTGCGGCTTCTTGGTCGGGTGGTCCTTCTTCCCGTCCTTGCCCTTGTCGCCCTTGTCCTCGCTCCCGTTGCCGGAGGGCGGGCTGGTCTCCTTCCCGCCGCTGCCCTCGCCGTGCTTGCCATGCTCGGGATCGGGCGTGCGCTGGCTGCTGCCGGCCATGGCCGG
>NZ_MUNE01001131.1 GCF_002154605.1 Streptomyces milbemycinicus
GCCGGGGCCCCCGGGCCGTGGGGGCGTACAGGGCGCTCATCAGGGCTGATCTCCTTCCGGCCCGATTCGGCTCGGCTGCTCCTCGGGCATGGCCACCAGCCTTCCCGGCACGATCGCGCCTGTCGGTAACGCGAGTTGCCGAATGGGGGTGGCACTAGTTGCACCCCCGATCCGGGTACGGGCGTCAGCGACCGGCCCCGAGGCCGCGGTCTAAGGTCGGCGCATGAGACTCCCCACCGCGCCACGAGCAGCGCTCACCCGGCTGCGGCGCGACGCGGTATTCGGGCTCGCGGGCATATCCGTGCAGTTCCTGGCCCTGTTGGTGTTGAGCATGCCGTGGCTGGTCTTCAGCGACACCGCGATGCCGCTCCTGGGCGTCCTGGTCGCCGTCGCCCTCCCGTTCGCCGCCCTGGTCGCCCTCAGCCCGCTGTTCACCCGCATGCAGCGGCGCCGCTTCAAGGGCCTGCTCGGCACCGACATCCCCGGCCCGGCGCGCCGGG
>NZ_MUNE01001132.1 GCF_002154605.1 Streptomyces milbemycinicus
AGCTGGAGCCCCGGCCGGGGCAGCGGCTGGAGCGGCGGAGGCGCGGCCACCCCGCCCTTTGTCACCACCGACCCCATCACGGCCCTCGGCGCCCGGCGGCAGGACGGCTCGCTGCCCGTCACCAGCTTCCTGGTCGTGGCCGACGGCTCCGAGATCGGCTCGACGATGGAGTGACGCCCGTCGCGGCGCCCACCGCACCGCGCCGCGCGGCCAGTTGATCTCGTAACACGGCGAAAACCTGAGCGGTCCGCGTAGTGGGCACAATCCAGTCACCCCGCACGCGTTTGATTCCCGCTTAAAGGAGCGCCACGACATGGCAAGACAGGTGACCGACACCGCACCGGCCCAGGCCGGCCCACCCCGCAGCCCACTTGACCGGTTCTTCCGGATATCCGAGCGGGGCTCGACCCTCGGCCGGGAGGTCCGGGGCGGGTTTGCCACCTTCTTCACGATGGCTTACATCCTCGTGCTGAACCCGATCATCCTGGGCAAGGCGGAGGACAAGTTCCACGCTCATCTCGACGGAGCGCAGCTGGTCACCGCGACCGCCCTGGTCGCCTGTGTGATGACGATCCTCATGGGCGTCGGCGGCAATCTGCCGCTCGCGCTCGCAGCCGGGCTCGGGCTCAACGCGGTCGTCGCGTACCAGATCGCCCCGCAGATGAGCTGGCCCGACGCCATGGGTCTGGTGGTCCTGGAGGGCCTGATCATCTGTGTGCTGGTGGGCACCGGGCTGCGCGAGGCGGTGATGAACGCGATCCCGCAGCCGCTGAAGCAGGCGATCAGTGTGGGCATCGGCCTGTTCATCGCCTTCATCGGCTTTATCGACGCGGGCTTCGCCACCCGCATCCCGGGCATGGAGGGTTCGGTTCCGGTCCAGCTCGGGGCGACCGGGCGGCTGACCGGCTGGCCGGTGCTGGTCTTCTGCCTCGGGGTGCTGCTGACCATCGCCCTGATGGCGCGCAAGATCAAGGGCGCGATCCTGATCAGCATCGTCGCCTCGACCGTGGTCGCGGTCATCATCAACGAGATCGCCGACATCAAGCCGCAGGCGTGGGGGCTGACCGTGCCCTCCCTCCCGGACAAGGTCGTCGACACCCCGGACTTCGGCCTGATCGGCTCCTTCAGCCTGTTCGGGGCGTTCGAGCAGGTCGGCGTGGTCACCATCGTCCTGCTGATCTTCACCCTGATCCTGTCCGACTTCTTCGACACCATGGGCACGGTCGTCGGCGTGAGCAACGAGGCCGGGCTGCTGGACAAGGACGGCAACGTGCCCAACCTGGGCCGGGTGCTGCTGATCGACGGAGTGGCGGCGGCCGCGGGCGGCGCGGCGTCCGCCTCGTCCAACACCAGCTATATCGAGTCGGCGGCCGGGGTCGGCGAGGGGGCGCGCACCGGCTTCGCCAGCGTGGTCACCGGTGCGCTGTTCGGGCTCGCCCTCTTCCTGACCCCGCTGGCGACCATGGTGCCCGCCCAGGCCGCCACCCCGGCGCTGATCGCCGTGGGATTCCTGCTGATGAGCCAGGTGCGGCATATCGAGTGGGAGCGCTACGACATCGCCATCCCGGCGTTCCTCACCATCGTCGTCATGCCGTTCACCTACTCCATCACCAACGGGATTGGCGCCGGGTTCATCGCGTATGTGCTGATCAAGGCGGTCCTGGGCAAGGCGCGCGAGGTGCACTGGCTGCTGTGGGGGACGGCGGCGCTGTTCGTCCTCTACTTCGGGATCGACCCGATCGAGCAGCTGCTCACCTGAGCCCGAGCCCGGGCCTGGGCCCGAGCCTGAGCCCGGGCCCGAGCCCGGGCCTGCGCCCGGACCGCTCGCGTCCCGTCAGCCGTGGCCCATGATGGGGCGCGGGCGGTACGGCGCCTCCAGACGGGCCACTTCCTGCTCGTCGAGCCGCAGTTCGACCGCGGCGACCGCGTCCTCCAGATGGCCGACCTTGGTGGCCCCCACGATCGGCGCGGTCACCGCGGGCCTGCCGAGCAGCCAGGCGAGCGCGATCTGCGCCGGGCTCACCCCGCGCTCCTCGGCCACGGCACGGGTGGCGTCCACGATGTCGAACTCGGCGTCCCCGTACCACCGCTCGACCAGCGTGTCGTCGCTCGCCCGGGTCGTGGTCCCGGTGCGGTCCCGGCCGCGGGTGCCGGTGAGCAGCCCGCGCGCCAGCGGGCTCCACGGGATCACCCCCACCCCCTGATCCAGGCAGAACGGGTTCATCTCCCGCTCCTCCTCCCGGTACAGCAGGTTGTAGTGGTTCTGCATCGAGATGAACCGGGTCCAGCCCGCCGCCGCTGCCGTGTGCTGCGCCTTGGCGAACTGCCAGGCGAACATGGAGGACGCGCCGATATAGCGAGCCTTGCCCGCCCGCACGACGTCGTGCAGCGCCTCCATGGTCTCCTCGATGGGCGTCTCGGGGTCCCACCGGTGGATCTGGTAGAGGTCGACATGGTCGGTGCCAAGACGCCGCAGCGAGGCGTCGATGCTCGCCATGATGTGCTTCCGGGACAGCCCGCGGTCGTTGGGGCCCGAGCCCATCGGCATATAGACCTTGGTGGCCAGCACATAGTCGTCCCGGCCGGCGAAGAGCTCACGCAGCAGCTCGCCCGTGACCTCCTCGCTTCTGCCGTTGGAGTACATATCGGCGGTGTCGAAGAACGTCACGCCGCTCTCGACCGACCGCCGCACGATCGGCCGCGCCGCGTCGATGTCCAACTGCCACGGGCGGTGCTCGGGGTTGCCGTAGCTCATCATCCCCAGGCAGATCCGCGACACCTTGATCCCGGACTGTCCCAGGCGGGCGTACTCCATGCGTCTCACCTTCCACTTCCGCTTGATCCGTCACAGCAGATCATTTGGGCGCCCGCGTGTCAGCCCGGTTTGACGAAACCGCACTCGTATGCCGCGATGACCGCCTGGGTGCGGTCCCGTACGCCGAGCTTGGCGAGCACCGTGGCCACATGGGTCTTGACCGTGGCCGGGGCCACGGTCA
>NZ_MUNE01001133.1:0-388 GCF_002154605.1 Streptomyces milbemycinicus
CGCCGCCGGGCGGCCGGTGGCGCCGGAGGCGGAGGTGCCGGAGGAGTGGGGGCACGAGGTGTACCGGCGGACCCGGCAGTCGGCGCCGCGGCGGATGACCGACGGGCGGTCGCCGCAGTGGCGGGACTTCGGGGAGTGGGGGTACGACCCGGGGGACCGGCTGGACCAGGCGATCCTCGCGACCCGCCGGGCGGTCTTCCCCCATCACGGGCTGCTGCCCTGAGACGACCAGTCGCTGCCGTCCCGCAACGCCCGGGCCCTGTCCGGGGCTGACCGCGTTGGGGACCGTGTTGGGCGGCGGGCTTCGGGCGCCGTTAGGCCAACCGTGGCAACTCTCGCCGTTCTTCGGCCCGCGGTCGCGGTGATCCGTCAGCATCGGTGGCGTGCC
>NZ_MUNE01001133.1:422-693 GCF_002154605.1 Streptomyces milbemycinicus
CCGTACCGCCGCGCTGCGTGCGCATCTGCTGGCTGCGCGGCTCGCCGGGCCGGTGGCCACGAGCCGGGAGCGGAGCCTGCGCAGCTACCGGCTCTTCGCCGCGCGCGACCCCCGGGTGCTGCTCGGTATCGAGCCCGAACATGACTGGTCCTTCCCGGAGTTACTTCGCCTCATGAGCGATAAATGCGGGGTTTCGGCAAATCCGGCGCTCACCTCCGGTCAGGATGTGATCGATCCGGATCTGACCATCGCCGCGCTCGACGCCTTCGCG
>NZ_MUNE01001134.1 GCF_002154605.1 Streptomyces milbemycinicus
GACCGTGCTGGCCGCCGTCGACGGCATCCCCGCCACGCTCTCGCTGCCCGCCGGCGTGGACGTCGAGGGGCCGGCCCGCGTGGCACGCGGCGCCGACGGCACGCTCGTCACGCCGACCGAGCCGGGCACCGGGGCGCTGCTGACCCTGACGGGACCGTCCGGCACCGCACAGGCTCTGGTGCTGTCGCACGAGGCGGCCCTCCAGCTGAACAAGATCCACATCTTCGGCCGGGACCGGCTCGCGCTCAGCGACGACGTAATCGTTGTCGACGGCGGTGAACTGCGCCTGCACATCACTTCCCCCGCTCCGTCCATCGCCCTGCTACCCGCGCCCGCCCAGCTGCCCGGTGACGGCGTCGGCCCGGCCACCGCCGACGGCGTCTTCACCCGCTGGTCGCTGACCCCGGCACCGCGCCTGCCGCAGCCGGCCCTGGAATGCCTGCGGGAGCATGCGGTGGCCCCGCCCGCCCGCATCGGCGGCTCCCACCAGAGGGCTTCCGCCCCGCGCGACGCGGACTTCGACAGGGCCGCCGTGTTCCATATCGACATCCCGGCATCGGCCCTGGACGGCGACGGAGAGG
>NZ_MUNE01001135.1 GCF_002154605.1 Streptomyces milbemycinicus
AGGGCGAGGGCGCCGAGCACGCTGTAGATCAGGACCGGGCTGACGACCACCATGGTGTCGGTGGACAGCGTGTAGGCCAGCGCGACCCGGACCCCGGCCTCCAGCAGGTAGGCCACGCCCCACACCGCGGTCATCGTCATCATGGTCCGGCGGAACCCGTCGAACTGCCACAGACCGTTCCACCACGCGGTGCTCGCCTCGGTGCCGTCGGTGGCGAACTTGCGCCCGAAGTAGAACATCAGCGGGCGCGGCGCCAGCAGCGTCACCAGGCACAGCAGTCCGAACAGGCCCGTCACGCCCGAGTCCTTGACCAGCAGCGCGCGGGTCGAGTGGGCGCCGACCAGCGACACCACGGCCGTGATCACGAGGAACACCAGGGTGACGATGGCGAATTCGTCCAGATGGCGGCGCCAGGCGAGATGGACGGCGCTGTCGAGCACCGGCCATGCGCCGCTGGCCAAAAGCGCGGCGAATTCGCTCCAGCCGTGATCGTGGAGCGCGTTGTACGTGATGATCGGGGCCACGACGTTGAGGGCGATGGTGACAGCCCAGCCGAGGACGGCGGCGCCCCTGGACCGGGCGGGCGGCACCGGGCGTTCGTCCGGCCGTGCCGGCCGTGTGTCGGGCCGCGCCGGCGGCGTGTTGGGTGCGCCCTGTGCGGTGGTGTCCTGACCAGTCACGGTTCCCCCCGTAAGACGTGCTCGATGGTGCGGGAAGAAGACTAGTACAGGGGGGGACGGGAGCGCGGCGGGCGCCAGTATCGGTTCGCGCTGTCCGGTCCTGCGGCACTTCCCGTCGGCTTTTGTTGAAATTCCCCTCACAGCGCATCCGGCTAATGCGCCAACGTAATCGCTTTGCTTCTTCGGGAAACCCCAGCAAAATGGCGGTCATTGGGCTCATCCTGTAAGGAGCACTGGTTTGCATTTCAGCGTATTGGGTCCGCTTCAGGTGCTTTCACTCGACCGGCCCGTCACCATTGGCGGCCCGAAGCAGCACGTACTGCTCGCGCTGCTGCTCGCTCGTTCCGGCAGCACCGTTCCGGTGCCGCAGATCGTGGACACGCTCTGGCCGCGCAGGCCACCGCGGACCGCGTTGGCGCAAATCCACAGCCGTATCTCCTCACTCAGACACATCCTCGGCGCGGAGACCATCAAAACGGTCCCTTCCGGCTATTCCCTGACGCCGTTCCCGGGGGCGATCGACGCCCAGGTCTTCGAGGAGGAGGTCAGCCGGGCCATCGCGCTGCGGGCGGCCGGGCGGCACGGCGAGGCCACCGCCGT
>NZ_MUNE01001136.1 GCF_002154605.1 Streptomyces milbemycinicus
CAGCGCAGCCTGCTGCCCCGCGGGCTGCCCGCGCAGCACGCCGTGGAGGCCGCCCATCGCTATCGGCCCGCGACGAACGGGGTCGGGGGCGACTGGTTCGATGTGATCCCGCTGTCCGGGGCCCGGGTGGCCCTGGCGGTCGGCGACGTGGTCGGGCACGGACTGCATGCGACGGCGACCATGGGCCGGCTGCGCACCGCCGTCCACAACTTCTCGGCGCTGGACCTGGCGGTCGACGAAGTGCTCAGCCAACTCGACGATCTGGTCTGCCGTCTCGACCCGGACCCGACGGACACGGACGCCATGGACGCCATGGACGCCGACACGGATACGTACCCGACCGGGCCCGAGCCGGGGGGCGAGAGCGAGCCGGGCATCGTCGGCTCCAGCTGTCTGTACGCCGTCTACGACCCGGTGAACCGACGCTGCACCGCCGCCCGGGCCGGGCACCCGCCGCCCGCCCTGGTGCTGCCCGACGGCACCGTGGAGTTCCCCGACGTGCCCCCGGGGCCGCCGCTCGGCGTGGGCGGCCTGCCGTTCGAGACCGCCGACCTCGAGGTCCCCGAGGGCAGTCTGCTGGTGCTCTACACCGACGGCCTGCTCACCGGCGACGGCCACGACCCGGAGGTCGGCTTCGAGCGGCTGCGCGCCGCGCTGGCCCGCCCGGGCCGTACGCCGGAGCAGACCTGCGCCGCCCTGGAGTCGCTGTTCCCGGAGCGTCCCGTGGACGATGTGGTGCTGCTCGTGGCCCGCACCCGGGCCCTGGGCGAGGACCAGGTCGCCGTCTGGGACCTGCCCGCGGACCCGGCCGAGGTGTCCCGGGCGCGCCAGGAGGTCATCGCGCGGCTGACCGAGTGGGGCCTGGAGGAGCCGGCGTTCACCACCGAGCTGATCGTCAGCGAGCTGGTCACCAACGCCATCCGGTACGGCCGCGAACCGCTGCAACTGCGGCTGCTGCGCGAGCGTGCGCTCATCTGCGAGATGGCCGACGGCAGCAGCACCTCCCCGCGACTGCGCCGGGCCCGTACCACCGACGAGGGCGGCCGCGGGCTGTTCCTGGTCGCCCAGCTCGCCCGGCGCTGGGGCACCCGCTACACCGAGCACGGCAAGGTGATCTGGACGGAGCAGCCGCTGCCACCGGCCCACTGAACGCACTCGCCCGGATCACCGCGGTTCCCCCAGGTCGAGTCCTCCGGTGGAACACCGATGAGCAGGTAGTCGGCCCGGAGGGATGTAGGGGCCGGGGATGTAGGGGCCGGGATTTGTGTTATCCAGACCGCGCGGCTCCGTCTCCTGTGGGGGGCGCCCCGACATGACCGGGGTGGTCGGCCGTAATGGGGCCCTGATCGGGAGAGAGCGAGGTGGCGCGTGCGCACCAAGGAGCAGTCGGATGCCGCGGTCGTCGCGGCGGCGCGGGCCGGGGACCAGCGAGCGCTGGCGGAGCTGCTGGAGGAGTACCTGCCGCTGGTCTACAACGTGGTGGGCCGGGCCCTGGACGGCCATGCCGACGTCGATGACGTGGTGCAGGAGACGATGGAGCGGGCGGTGACGGGGCTGGCGGGCCTGGCCGACCCGGAGCGCTTCCGGTCCTGGCTGGTGGCGATAGCCCTGAACCAGGTGCGTCAGCGCGCGGGGGCGCGGGCCGGGCAGTTGGATGAGGCCGTCGAGGTGGCCGATCCCGGTGCGGACTTCGCGGAGGTGACGGTGTTGCGGCTCGGGCTGTCCGGGCAGCGGCGGGAGGTCGTGGAGGCGACCCGCTGGCTGGAGCGGGACGAGCGGGAGGTGCTGTCGCTGTGGTGGCTGGAGGCCGCGGGCGAGCTGACCCGCGCCGAGCTGGCGGCGGCCTGTGAACTCGCCCCGAAACACGCCGCGGTGCGGGTCCAGCG
>NZ_MUNE01001137.1 GCF_002154605.1 Streptomyces milbemycinicus
GGGGAAAACCCCTCAGGGACCCCCTAGGGGATGTCACAGGTCGGCCGCAATGCCGGACCTGTTCTGAGAGGTCCGGCACCCCAGTCGCTACGACCGGGTACGTTCGAATCGTGGCTGGATTCAGGATCGGACGCGGACGGGACTCCCGGTCCGCGCAACAGGGGCAGCAGCAACCACCGCAGCAGCAGCCGTACGGCCGACAAGCGCCGCCGTACGGCCAGCAGAGGCCGCAGTGGCAGCAGCCCGCATCGCAGGGGGAGCCGGAGTACTTCGGCGGCCAGGACCCGCACTACGGCCCCCCGCAGGGCCATGGCCAGGGCCACGCCCCGGGCCATGGCCCTGGCGGCGGGTACAGCAACAACGATCCGGGCCATACGCAGCAGTTCAGCGTCGGCGAGGCGCCCGACGCCTACGACCCGTACGGCCAGGACCCCGGCTACGGCCCCGACCCCGGCTCGTACGACGACGGCTACGGCAACACCTACCGCGCCGGCGCCTCCACCGCCCCGCCCGCCGGCCCCCGCCTGCCCTGGAAGCAGCTGCTCAGCGGCATCGTGCTGCGCCCGTCGGCCACTTTCTGGCAGATGCGCGACTACGCGATGTGGGGCCCGGCCCTGATCGTGACGTTCGTCTACGGCCTGCTCGTGGTCTTCGGCTTCGACCAGGCCCGCGAGGACGTGCTGAACGCCTCGATGGGCAACAGCATCCCGTGGATCCTCGTCACCGGCGTCACCGTCGTGATCAGCGGCCTGATCCTGGGCGCGGTCACCCACACCCTGGCCCGCCAGCTGGGCGGCGACGGCTCGTACGCCCCGACGATCGGCCTGTCGATGCTGATCATGTCCATCACGGACGCGCCACGGCTGGTGTTCGCGCTGTTCCTGGGCGGGGACAGCCCGACGGTGCAGGTCCTGGGGTGGGCGACCTGGCTGGCGGCGGGCGCGCTGTTCACGTCGATGGTGAGCAAGTCGCACGACCTGCCGTGGCAGAAGGCGCTGGGGGCGTCGGCGATCCAGCTGATCGCGCTGCTGTCGCTGCTGAAGCTGGGCACCCTGTAAAGCCCCGGCAGAACGCACAGAGGGGCCCCGCAGGGCCCCTCACCCGTTTCCCCTCGGGCGGCTTCGTTTTAACAGGCGGGTCAGGCGGGTCAGGCGAGTCAGGCGTCCAAAACCTGCCCGTCCCGCCGCACGACGGGCGGCTCGACGCTCCAGGGGAAGTTAATCCAATCCTCGGTGCGCTTCCAGACGTACTCGCACTTCACCAGCGACTGCGACTTCTCGTAGATCACCGCGCTGCGCACCTCGGCGACCGTGCCGACACAGAAGTCGCGTACGAGCTTGAGCGTCTTGCCGGTGTCGGCGACATCATCCGCGATCAGGACCTTCTTCTCGGAGAAGTCGATCGCATTGGGCACGGGCGCGAGCATCACCGGCATGTCGAGGGTCGTCCCCACGCCGGTATAGAACTCCACATTCACCAGATGGATGTTCTTGCAGTCCAGCGCATACGCCAGCCCACCCGCGACAAACACCCCGCCGCGCGCTATGGACAGCACGATGTCCGGCTCATACCCGTCATCCGCGATCGTCTGCGCCAGCTCCCGCACGGCCGCGCCGAAGCGCTCGTACGTCAGGTTCTCCCGCTGCTCACTCACCGGCTCACACCTTCGTCCGGTGGAAGCTCTGGTACGAACGCGACGGCGTCGGCCCGCGCTGCCCCTGGTAGCGGGAGCCGTAACGCTCCGACCCGTACGGATGCTCGGCCGGCGAGGTCAGCCGGAACATACACAGCTGCCCGATCTTCATCCCCGGCCACAGCTTGATCGGCAACGTGGCCACATTCGACAACTCCAGGGTCACATGCCCCGAGAACCCGGGGTCGATGAACCCGGCCGTGGAGTGCGTCAACAACCCCAGCCGCCCCAGGCTCGACTTCCCCTCCAGCCGCGAGGCGATGTCATCCGGCAGCGAGATCACCTCGTACGTCGAGGCGAGCACGAACTCCCCGGGATGCAGGATGAACGCGTCATCCCCCTCCGGCTCCACCAGCCGCGTCAGATCCGACTGCTCCACCGCCGGGTCGATATGCGGATAACGGTGGTTCTCGAACACCCGGAAGAAGCGGTCCAACCGCACATCGATGCTCGACGGCTGCACCATCACCGGATCGAACGGATCGATCCGTACCCGCTCGGCGTCGATCTCGGCCCGGATGTCCTTGTCTGAGAGAAGCACGCAACGAGGATACGCAACCAAACTCATGACCTGGGCCCGGCCCAATCGGACCGGGCCCCCGCCGCAATGATCAGAACCCGACGGCAATCAGACCGCGGCGCCCCCTACCGCTTCCCACCGGCCACCGGCACCGCCTGCCGCAACCGCGCACAACGCGGACAGCGCAGCAGCCGACCGGGGCCGATCCGGTCGACGGTGAGGTGCTGCATCGGGAACGAAGCGGTGCTGAACACATGCCCTTCGGCACAACGGACGACGGTGCGCTCCATTGAGTCCCTTCCCCATAAACAACGTGGACGACAAAAGCCACATTAGGGGATCAACCACCCACCGCTCCACGCGGCACTCCGCCCCCACGGTACGCCCCAACTC
>NZ_MUNE01001138.1 GCF_002154605.1 Streptomyces milbemycinicus
CAGCAAGGGCGGGGACAGCAAGGGCAGCGACGGCGACGAAGCGTTCACCGAGGACGAGCTGGTCTCGGTGGTCTTTCTGCTCATCAGTACGGGCATCACCCCGCCCGCGCTCTTCCTCGCCCACGCGCTCCTCGCCCTCTTCGACCACCCCGACCAACTGGCCCAGCTCCGCGCCGAGCCCGAGCTGCTTGGACGCGCCGTGCCCGAACTGCTCCGCTATGTCACCCTCGTGCGGATCGGCGCCTCGATGTACGCCACCGAGGACTTCGAGTTCGCCGGGACCGCGCTGAGGAAGGGCGAGCCGGTGACAGTGGCCCTGCTCGCCGCCAACCACGACCCGCGGGAGTACGGGGAGGCGCCCGAACGGCTCGACATCACCCGGGAGTTCGGCCGTGGCGACGGCCATCTCGCCTTCGGCCACGGCGCCCACTACTGCCTGGGCGCGGCCCTCGGCCGCCTCGTCGCCTCGGTGGTCTTCGACCAGGTGCTCATCCGGCGGCCGGGCGCCGCGCTCGCGGTCCGGCGGGACGAACTGGAATTCGGGCACTGGCCTGCGGACGGCTTCCACCTGCTGCGGCTGCCCGTACGGCTCTGAGGCGCCGGGAGGCGGTCTGTCGCGGGCGCGCCGGACGGCGGGATGATCAGAGGATGGTGACCTTAAAGCCGCGCATGCGGCTCGCCGCCGTCGGAGTGGCCTTCGCTCTCGCCGCCGCCACGCCCGTCGCCGCGTACGCCGCGCTCGACGACGAGCCCGCGTCCGCCGCGTCCGCCACCTCCTCGGCCCCCGCGTCCGCCGTCAGCCGGGGCAAGCCGTA
>NZ_MUNE01000114.1 GCF_002154605.1 Streptomyces milbemycinicus
GGTGGAGGTCCCCATCGTGCTTGCCTCGGAGGCGGTGGAGGTCCCCATCGTGCTGGCCTCGGAGGCGGTGGAGGTCCCCATCGTGCTGGCCTCGGAGACGGCGGAGATCCCCATCGCGCTCGCCCCGGAGACGGCCGCCGCGTCGCAGTCCCCGGACGAAGCGGCGGCAGAGCGGTTGTTGGAGGCTCTGCACGGGCGGGACCGGCGGTTCCGGAGCGGTCCGTTCGACGTGGACGTGCTGGCCCGTCATGTGCTGCGTCTGCCGAAGGGCGTGCCGGTGGACCAGACGGTGCGTGCGGAATTGTTCGGGCTGGTGCGGGATGCCGAGGCGGATGGTCGTGCGGGGAGTCTGGCGGAGCTGGGGGCGTTCCGTCTGGAGAGGCTGGGGGTGACCGGGTCGGCCAAGAGCGGCCACTTCACGCTGTGGGGGCGCCGGGTTCCGGGTCTGAACTGGCTGGGGCTGGACGCCTTGGAGCTGGACACGGACTGGAGCGAGGTCCTGACGCCGCAGTCTGACGGTTCCCTGGCCCCCACCGGCCGCCCCATGCGGGAGACGCCGTGGCCGAAGGGGAAGTGGCCGTACGTCGTCGGGGCCGACTGGCGCGAGGACAAGAAGAAGGTGGTGGTGCGGCTGCCGGACGGTTCGACGCTGGACGTGGACATCGAGGAGTTCGTGGAGCTGGTGGCGGCGGATGTGGCGCGGGCGGGTCTGCCGCCGGGCACCCCGATCGTGGTGGCCGTTCCCTTCCTGGGCCGTCACAGTGCGCTGTTGCAGAGGCTTGCGGACCGTACGGGTCTGGTGGTGTGGCCGCACAGCGGTGAGGCGAAGGTCACCCCGCGGGGCGACGGGACGGGCGGTATCGACACGGTTGCCGGGCGGCTGGGGGTTCCCACGGGCGACTGGTTCCCGCTCCGGCCGGGCCAGGGGCCGGTTCTCGATGGCAGCGAGCCCGACTGGTACCCCGACGTGGTGATGTTGCCGACGGTCAGCGAGGCGAGCGGAGAGCGGATCGGCGTCGCCTCGTTCGACCCCGCCGAGTACGCGGAGGACTTCGAGAAGCCGGGCCGCCACAGCGACCAGATGACGACGTACTTCGACTACCACTTCGTCCTGGGCGATCTGGGGCCGGAGTTGGAGCTGCCGCGTCCGGGTCCGGAGGGCAGTCCGTTCCCGGAGGCCGACGCGTACCGCATCACCCTGCATGGCGTGCCGGGCTACATGGTGCTGACGGTGTGGAGCGGGAGCGGCGTGGTCGAGCGCTTCATCGACGAGGGTGAGGCGGTGGCGTGGGTGACGTGGCTGATGTCCCGGCTGCCCAAGGACCGCTGGCTGGACATCTCCTGCTGCTGGATCGGGTCCCCCAAGGACAGCAACAGGCCGGGTCACGCCCCGAGGGGCTACTTCGCTCCCGAGGTGTTCGTGGCCGATCCGTTGCGGGTGGTGTCTGTGGGGCAGCGCATCGTGAACGGGGCGCGGTGCTGGGCGCGTGTCTCCTACGGCCCGCAGGGGTTTGGGAAGGAGAACGGCAAGTACGTGCGGGCCCTGTTCGCCGATCCCCAGGGGCGGACTCGGGAGTGGGATCTGCTGCGGCTGGAGCCGGAGGACGCGGAGTTGGAGCGGCTGGCGCGGGTGGCCGAGTTGCACTCGGGGCCTAGTGCGGTGCCGGCGGAGGTGCTGGAGCGGACGCTGATTGCGTTGCGGGCGCTGAAGTCGATGTTCGGGGTCCATGCGCAGGACCGTGCCGACTTCGGGGAGCTGCTGCGGGGGGTGGCGGCGGTTGATTCGATGTGGCTGGCCGACGACGACTTCAAGCAGGCGGGTCCGCTGATGCTGGATCTGCTGCGGCAGGTGATCGTGGCACATGCCGGGCCCGGGGTCATGGTGGATCAGGACGTCGTTCGCCGGGTGCTGGCCGCGGCGGCGACGGCGGGGAAGGCGGGGGTGCCGTTCCGGGACTTCGTGGACCTGCCGGTGGTGCGGCTGGCCGCGGGGTGGCTGAACGGGGGTGGTGCGCAGTCCGAGGCCGTCGACGCCCTGAAGCCGTCTGGCCCGGATCAGCAGTTGGGCGAGGTGGAGCGGTCGCGGATGTTCTGGGCGTGGGTGAAGACCATGGACCTGCTGAGCGCACCCGGCATGGACATGGATAAAGTGGACAAGCTGGCCGTGCGGGTGCTCCACCTGGACCCGGACCACGACGTTGAGCCGCACCATCGCGAGCGCCTGCGGGTCAGGCTCACCCAGGCGTTCGCGGTGGGGCGGGGCGCGTCCGACCCGGACGTGGCGGCCGCATACGCCCTGGAGGAGGAGTACGGGGCGTTCACGGGCACCGGCTTGGACACGGTCCAGGACGGGGCCCGGGGGAGCGGTCTTGACTTCACGGGGCAGCCGCGGTCAGGGACGGTGAACCTGGCGCAGATCCTTGCGCCCGGCGGTCTGAAGAACGCGCCGTGGCGGCACCAGGGCCCGAACCAGCAGGCGACCGAGCCGGCCCCCTACCTGGTGCGGATCGAACTGGACGAGCTGGATCCGGACAGCATCCTGCTGGTCATCGGCGACGCTGTGCTCCAGATGCCGGTCCGTGAGTTCCTGGAGCTGATGGCGAACGACCTCACCCTGACCGGCAAGGAAGAGGGCACCCTCATCGTCTTGTCGCACGCCTGGCCGGCTCCCGGCATCGGCGAGGTGGCCAGGCGGCTGGCGCAGCGTCTGGGCCGTGAAGTGGGTTGGACCGACACCCCGACGGACCTGTCCGGCAAGGATGATCAGAACCGGTCGGTGCTCACCGTGCTCGCCGCCTCCGACGCCGTCTGGCGGAAGGCGGAGGTGGAGGCCCCGCAGCCGCCTGTCCCCAACGCCCCGCGCCCCATCCCACGGCCGTACCCGCGCTCCGGGCCCCCCGGGCCTGCTGCCCCCACGGCGGCTCCGCCCACCACGGCCACGACGACCAGACCGACGGCTCTGGGCTCGGCAGCTCCGTCAGGGCTCGCTGCCGCCTCCTCCGCCACACCGCCGGGTGAGAAGCCGGAGGACCCCGCGTCGTTCCTGGACGACGGGGTGCCTTCCGAGCCCGAGGAGTCCGAGGAGTCCGCGTTGTCCGGGGCACCCCCCGCGTCGCCCTGGGACATGGCGCGTATCCGCTACGCCGAGGAGGCCCTCGACTACGAGGAGCGGCTGGTCACGTACCTGGCGGCCGACGAGCGGATCAACGCGGAGTTCGCGCGGGTGGTGGAGGCGTTCTGGGCCCTTGTCCTGCACAACGGGATGGACTACCGGAAGTTCGGCAGCGAACTGCCGTCGGAGAACGGCGCGGTGGGGACGTCCTTCGAAAGCCTCCAGAGAGTCGTGGAATCGGGGAATCTGCGCGAGAGGGCGGACTTCCTCTTCGCCGGGGCGGCCAACGGGCTCCTTCCCGACCTCACGGGGGGCCGGGTGCGCAGGCATCCCGTGGTCATGGGGGAGCGCGACGACCGGCGGAAGACCGAGGCGTACACGCGCTACAAGCAGAGGACAGAGGAACTCCGCGCGCTGGGCATTGACGATGCGGTCATAGCGGAAGAGGTGGAGGACCTGATGGCGGTGGTGCGAACGCCGCTACGGCCGGAGGACGTCCGGCCCCCGCTGAGCCAGGACGAACGGCTGATCGCGGTCAGGGCCAGTGACGGGAAACTGCTCTGGATGCCCGCCGGGCTGTCCGAGGAACTGCCGATGTCCGCCGGACTCCAGCAGCGTTCCCAGGAGAGCGGCGGTCTGGTGCTGACCGGCACCTCGGGTAGCACCCACTTCATCCTGACGCTCGTCGCCCGGCTGTCGAACCTCGCGAACTTCCCCGTGGACCTCGGCCTGATCAGGGCCGGGCTGGTCAGCACCATGGCGTACGTGGGCGACCATAGCTTCCACGAGGTGATGGCGGGTGCCCAGCTAGTCCTGGACGAGGTCGCCCACCCGGGGGTCCCGGACTACGTGGACGGCCGGTACCGGTATCGGAACGTCTACCCGCTGACCGAGGAGGAACTGCGGGCCCACGTCGCGCGCGACGGGCTCTTCCCCGACGAGCACGCCATGGCGCTGTTCGCCGAACTGGACGACGGGGCCGAGGAGGGATCGGAGAGCGATGACGGCGATGACAGCTCAGACCGGTGAAGGGACGCTCACGCGGGCGTCAGAACAGCACGACAGTAAGCGAGGACACGATGAGTGAGTCCAACGGCGAAGCCACTACCCCAGCCACCAGCGGCGAAGCCCCAGCCACCAGCGGTGAAACCCCTGCCACGGTTGACCCCGCACCGCCCGAGGAGTTCGTCCAGGCGGCCAAGGCGGCGCCGAACCACTGGCTCTACCTGACCGACCCCACCTGGCGCGGGGAGGCCCCGCCGCCCGAGTTCGCGGTGGTCGGCCAGTGGCGCTCCGACGACAACGGCGAGATCGTCGAGTGGCAGGCCAACGAGGACTACGTGCCATCGCCGGGGGCGCGGGGGTGGCCCGAGCCCACCGACGACGTGGACCGTGCCGTCCAGCTCGCCACCACCGGCTACGGCCCGGCGGACGACGTCACCGCCGCCCTGGCCAAGGCCGAACTGGCGATGCTGGTCACGGCGGACGGCCGGCCGGTGAGCGCGTCGGCAGCCGATGGCACGGCAGTGGTCCCGATCTACACCTCGGCGCGCCACCTCCACAAGACCGGCCCGCTGGGGTTCGAGCGGGTGCGGATCGCCGACGTCCTCGACCGGATCCCCGAGGGCCACAACGTGTGCGTCAACAGCTCCGCCGCGGTGAGCATGGTGCTGATCACGGACAAGCTGGTGCAGGCGCTGGCGGCCGTGGAGAGCGCCCCGGCGGAGGAGGCGGACGGGAGCGAACGGGCCGAAGCGGATCAGGCCGAGGCGGGCCAGGCCGATGCCCGGGAAGAACGAGGAGGACAGGCGTGAGCCGTTCCGGGGGCGCCAGAGCCCGCTGGTTCAGCAGGCGGGGCGCCCGAGCCCGTACCGGGCCCGCCGCCGACCCCGCGCCGTCCGCGCCCGTCACCACGCTGGACAGATCGGAGCGCCCCGGGGGCGGCGGCCGCGGGCGGGGCGGGGCGCTGCTCGTCGAGGAGTACGGCGGCGTCATGCTGCTCCGCTCCCCCGCGGACGACACGCTGTCCACCTCCGATGTCGCCGACCTGGCCCGGGCCCTGTCCGTCGACCCGGAGCACACCGTGACGGTGGTCGCCGGGGCCGACGCGTCGTCGGCCGGTGAGCTGTGGCCGCGGCTCGGCAGGGTGCTCGACTCGCTCCGCTCGGACGGGGTCGGAGTGGTCCGGCTCGTCCTGGCGGCAGCGGGCGACGACCGGCCGGACGAGCCCGCCGTGGCCCGCCGGATCGCCGACGCCTGGGAGATCGAGGTGATCGCCCCCGACGGCGTCGCCGTCGTGGTGCCCGGCGGCAGTCTGTTCGTACCGGAGCGGCGCTCGGGCCGGGGCGTCGCGCGCGGCGGTGGCGAGCGCGGCGGATGGTGGCGCTTCGCGCCGGGGGTGGAACCGGTGCGGATCGGCTCGCGCCAGCCGGCCCCCGCGTGGCAGCCCGCGGTCGAGTACCTGCCGGTCGGCACCTCCGGCGGATACGCCGTCGAGCAGATCCCGGCGGGCGTGCTGGTCCGGTCCCGGGACGCGATCCCGCCCCGCCCCGACGACCTCTGCTACGCCGTACCGGCCGACCCGCGCGGCCCCACCGTGCTGCTGGGCGCGCCACACGACGAGGACATTCCGGCGGGCGACCTCACCGAACTCCTCACCGCCCTCCCCGAGGCCGTCAGGCCCCGCGTCCGGCTCGCCCCCGGCGGCCCCCGGGACATCCTGCGCACCAGCCAGTCGGTCGCCGACTCGCTCGGCGTCGAACTCCTCGTCCGGACCGGCATGCCGCTGATGTCCTACGGCATTCCGACCGAGCCCGGCACGGTGCGGTCCGTGCTCGTCGGCGCCGATGGCGCGCCTCGCTGGCAGCCGTTCGTGGACACCGTGGTGTGCGCCCCGGCACGCGAGGGCGAGACCGCCCCGAGCCCCCGCCTGTCGCGCTGGAGCCCGCCCGTTCCGGGCCGCGGCAGCGCGGAACACGGCGCCATACGCCTCTCCGAGCAGTGGCGGGTCACGGTCACCCGGGCGGGCCTGTGGATCACCGACACCGAGAGCGAGCCGCCACCGGCCACCGCCCGCGCGGTGGACCCCGAAGGGCCGGCGATCGAACTGGGCCATCCCGGGCGGCCGATCGACGCGACGCTGTACCCCGTGCTCGGCAAACTGCTCGGCGGACTCGGCGCGGACGTGTGCGGCCGGGCCAGGCTGTTCGTGCTCGGTACATGCGCGGACGGCGGCCGCGAACTGCGCCGCATAGCCGCGGAACACGGCCTGCGGACGCTCCGCTTCGGGGCCGGCCTCGCGCCCGCCAGGCCCGAGGTGCGGCGCCCGGCCCCGGCCGAGTCCGCCGAGGCGCCGACGGAGCCCGGCCCGGCGCCGGTCGCGTCCGCCCCGGCCGCGGAGGCGGAGC
>NZ_MUNE01001139.1:0-218 GCF_002154605.1 Streptomyces milbemycinicus
GCGCCTGATCGAGCGTCGGATTGCCGAGATCCATGGTCCGCTTGCGCTCCACGACCAGGTCCACCAGCTGTTCGGGCAGCACCAGCCAGCCCAGCCGCAGCCCCGGGGCGAGCGACTTGCTGACCGAGCCGGCATAGGCGACCCGCGCCGGGTCGAGCCCCTGCAGCGCGCCGACCGGCGCCCGGTCGTAGCGGAAGTCGCCGTCGTAGTCGTCCTCC
>NZ_MUNE01001139.1:242-794 GCF_002154605.1 Streptomyces milbemycinicus
CGGGCGACACACCCTCGGTGTCCAGCGGCACGGGAACGGCCGTCAGGCCCGCCGCCGAGAGCAGCGCGGTGTGCTCCGGGCTCCCGGGATCCTCCACCGCCACGGCCCGGTGGCCAAGATCGGCCAGTGTGAACCCCAGCAGCGTCATGGCCTGCGCGACGCCCGAGCAGATCACCACGCACTCCGGATCCGCCACCACCCCACGACGGCGGGTGAGCAGCCCCGCCACGGCCGCCCGCAACTCCGGCAGCCCGCGCGGATCCGGATACCCGAGCCCGCTGTGCGCAAGCCGCGCCAGCACCCGGCGATGCGCCGCCGACCACGCGGCGCGCGGGAACAGCGCCAGATCAGGGCTACCGGGCAGAAACCCGGTCCCGGGCGCCCCGTCGGCGACGGGCCGGCTGTGCTCCCGCACCGCCGCGGCCTGCGCCGCCCCGTTCACCCAGGTGCCCGAGCCCCGGCTGCTGCTGAGGTACCCCTCGGCCGTCAACTGCTCGTACGCGTCGGTCACAAGCCCACGCGAGACCCCCAGGTCGGCCGCCAACTCCCGGC
>NZ_MUNE01001139.1:864-1145 GCF_002154605.1 Streptomyces milbemycinicus
CGCGCCGACGGGGCGGCGCGGCCGCGGTGGGGAGCAGCAGCT
This sequence comes from Streptomyces milbemycinicus, assembly GCF_002154605.1. Lineage (GTDB taxonomy): Bacteria > Actinomycetota > Actinomycetes > Streptomycetales > Streptomycetaceae > Streptomyces > Streptomyces milbemycinicus. The sequence continues at coordinate 907 of NZ_MUNE01001139.1, forward strand.
CCCAGGCGGCGGTCCAGGCGGCGGTCCAGGAAGTGGTCCGTGAATCAGCCATCGGATTGGACCTTAAAGGGTACCGATCGGCTGCCTAGCGTCGGCGCCATGAAACGAAGCGATCCCCCGGGGGACACGCCCCCCACGGCCGCCACTCCCGAGCCCACGGATGCCGCCACCGCGCCTGGCCGCGATACGGACAGGGCCTCGCGGCACAGCGTGCTGGGGGCGCTGCTCGCGGGGGTGGC
>NZ_MUNE01001140.1:0-447 GCF_002154605.1 Streptomyces milbemycinicus
CACCATCAGGCTCACCCGGTGCGCCACCACGTCATGCATCTCCCGCGCGATACGGGTGCGCTCCTCGTTACGGGCCCACTCGGCCCGCTCCTCCGCCCGGTCCGCCAGCAGCGACAGCTCGCGCTCCAGACCGTCCGCCCGCTCCCGCAAGCTCTCCACGAGCCGGCGCCTGGCCCTGACGTACAGCCCGAGCAGGATGGGCGGCGCGGTAAGACCCAGGGACATCACCACCGCGACCAGCGGAATCATCCATACGGTGGGTTCCGCGGGGCCGCTGCCGCGGTGCATGTCCTCCTGGAACCGGATGGTCGAGATGATCAGCGTGCCCACGCCCGACATACCGGCCAGCACGGCCGTGATCCGGCGCGGCACCTCCGAGGCGGCCAGGGTGTAGAGGCCCACGATGCTGAGCATCAGCCCCATCTCCGCCGGGGTGACCGCGATCGA
>NZ_MUNE01001140.1:531-1320 GCF_002154605.1 Streptomyces milbemycinicus
GCCGCGGCCACCACCACGGCCCAGCGGGCGCGCCTCGCGCACCCGCTGTCTCGACGTCCCCCATTTCCCCCGTCGCAGTCATACCGACCAGACTACGGCCGGGTGCGGGAGGTTCACCCCGGGACACGGCAGGGCGAAGCGGCAGAACCCGGCAGACGCCCACAGAGGCCGCCTCGCAATCCATGCGGCGCACAGCGCGGCGCTCTACCGTCGCGTCGAAGGGGCTTGGTACGGCATAGTGGTGGGGGCCAAGTCGGCAACCCCCACCAGGTGTCCGATTTGACCGCTCTACTATCCCCTGTGGTGTAATCAGGCAGCACAGCAGCCTTTGGAGCTGTTTGTCAAGGTTCGAATCCTTGCAGGGGAGCTCAAGTTCGAATCCTGACCGTCCATGTCAGGACCCACCCTCGTTCCCGCCCCGAAACCTCTCGGTATCCTGCGGTTGTCCACACCCGAGCCGAGCCCGAAGGGCACATCCGTGAGCGCCAACCGCCCGGCAGCCGTCGTCGTCCTCGCAGCGGGTGAGGGCACCCGCATGAAGTCGACGACCCCCAAGGTCCTGCATGCGATCTGCGGCCGGTCCCTCGTCGGGCATGTCGTCGCCGCCTCCCGCGAGCTGTCCCCCGAGAACCTGGTGGTCGTCGTCGGCCACGCCCGTGAGCAGGTCACCGCGCATCTCGCCGAGATCGACGCCGACGTGTGCACCGCCGTGCAGCACGAACAGAACGGGACGGGGCACGCCGTCCGGATGGGGCTTGAGCAACTCACCGACAGCGCCGACAGCGGGGT
>NZ_MUNE01001141.1 GCF_002154605.1 Streptomyces milbemycinicus
GCCCTGGCCGTGTGCCTCGTCCTCGATGACGAAGGGTTCCGATGCGGCCAGGGCGGCCGACGGTTGCGGATGACCTGCTATACGGGTGCGGCACAGGGCGAGCCGGTCCCGGGCCGGGAAATCGCCGAGCTGGCCTGGCTCACGGCGGACGGGGCGGGCCGCTGCGCCCCCGCGCTGCGCCGGGTGCTGGACCGGCTGGTCGCCGAGGGCCGCGTCCGCCGCGCGTGACGCGGCCCGCCAGGGCCCGTCCGGCGCCGGGTCAGGAGCGCCTGAGACGGGTCGGCAGCACTCGACGGGTCAGGAGCGCTTGAGGGGCGCCGGGGAAGCTACAGGCCGGGAGGCCGAGCGGACCCGCTCGGGCCAGGGCGGGCAGTTCACCAGCTCGGCCCACTCCCGGTCGTAGCGCCCCGGCACGGCCCGGCCCGCGGAGGCCCAGCGCTCGACCAGGGCGGCGTAGATGGGCACACAGGTGCTCTGATGGAGCGTTTCGCCGCTCGCGGTGCTCCGGTCCAGCGCTCTGCTCGGCTGCGAGAGAGAACGGCGTCGCATCGTCGTCGTCATGTCAGGCCAACGCGCCGCGCCCGGCGCGGTCACCGGCTCCCCGCGGAGCTCACCCGGACCGGGGCAGTCTCGCACATATCATCGACCGTGCCCGACAATGAAAAGCGTTGCCGAATTCAGAAAGGCATTCCGCATCACCGCAGGTATCGCCGCCCGTGCCACGTGATTGCGGCACTTGATAACCGTGTCCATTGCAGCCTTTGGATTATTTTCCGATGTGCTGTTCAATTGCGCTGTTCCGATGGGCGATTCGAGGAGGAGCGGGTGGGCACCCATACGCACGGCCACGGGGAGGGCCACGCCGGGCACAGCCATGGCGTGGCGGAGAACGCCGACCGTCGCTGGCTGCTGGCGGCGCTCTCGCTGATCAGCGGCTTCATCGTGATCGAGGGCGTCATCGGCGTGGTGGCGCGCTCGCTGGCGCTGATCTCCGACGCCGCCCATATGCTCACCGACGCCGCGTCCATCGTTCTCGCACTGTTCGCGATCCGGCTCGCGGCCCGCCCCTCGCGCGGCGGCTACACCTACGGTCTCAAACGCGCCGAAATTCTCTCCGCCCAGGCCAATGGGCTCTCGCTGCTGCTGCTCGCGGTGTGGCTGGGCTATGAGTCGGTGGAGCGTCTGATCGACCCGCCGGATGTGAACGGTGCCCTGGTCCTGGCCACCGGACTCGCCGGAGTGGCCGTCAATATCGCGGCGGCCTGGTGCATGTCCAAGGCCAATCGCAGCTCGCTCAACGTCGAAGGCGCCTATCAGCACATCCTCAACGACCTCTTCGCCTTCATCGGCACCGCCATCTCGGGTGTCGTCGTCCTGACCACCGGCTTCGCGCGGGCGGATGCGATCGCCTCGCTCGTCGTGGTCGCGCTCATGGTCAAGGCCGGCGTGGGGCTGGTCCGGGCCTCCGGCCGGGTGCTGCTGGAGGCCGCGCCGAGCGGGGTCGAGCCCGATGAGATCGGCGACCGACTGGTGTCCCATGCGGCCGTGGCCGAGGTGCACGATCTGCATGTCTGGCAGATCACCTCGGGGGAGGTCTCGCTCTCCGCCCATGTGCTGGTCGCGGCCCCGGACGGCGACTGCCACGCCGTCCGCGAGGACCTGGAGCGGATGCTGGGCGAGCACTACGGAATCACCCACACCACCCTCCAGATCGACCACCTCGGCGACCGCCGGCCGCCGCGCGACACGCGCGGCCCGGCGACCGAGGGCGACGAGCACTGCCTCGCCGCCCATGGACCGGTGCACCGTTCGGCGCCGCACGGCCATTGACAAATTCGCGGTGCGGGTAATCCGCCACCCCGGTTCGGAAAGATATGCGCCGAACTGATCCGCGATTTCTGGGTGTGTGCGGCTCATCAATTAAATCGCGTATCAACAGGCACAGGTACGAATGAGCCGAAATATGCCTCGGGTCCACTGATCATGCAGGCCGGAGGTATCCTCGGCTGTGAACTGAATACGGGGAACGGGCAGGGCCTTGTCGCCAATGAACCGGGGGTTCGCGTATGAGGTTTCAGGTTCTGGGAAACTTCGAAGTCCTGGGCGACTCCCGCGTCCGCACGCCGAGCGCTCCCAAGCTCCGCCGAACCCTGGCCCTGCTGATACTGCGGCACAACGAGACCGTGCCCACCAAGGCCCTCATCGACGAACTGTGGGGAAGCAGTCCCCCGGACAAGGCCATTCGCGCCGTACACACCTATATCTATGAACTCCGCCGCAGCCTGGCCCGCCCGGGCTGCGGCGGAGAGCTGTTCCTCGAGACCCGGCCGAGCGGCTATACCGTCTGCGTACCGGAAAGCGCGATCGACCTCAATTCCTTTCGGGCCCTGGTCAAAGAAGGCAGGGAGGTGCTTGCCGCCGGGGACCCGGGACATGCCAGGGAAGTGCTGAACCGGGCCCTGGGGATGTGGCAGGGCGGCGCCCTGGCCAATGTGGACTGCGGGGAACTGCTCGAAGCGCATGCCACCGAACTGGAGGAGCGTCGGCTGCGCGCCCTGGAGATGCGCGTCGAAGCCGATTTCCAGCTCGGCCGGCACCATGAACTGAACGGTGAGCTCAAGGCACTGGCCGCGGCCAG
>NZ_MUNE01001142.1 GCF_002154605.1 Streptomyces milbemycinicus
GGTGGGGTCCATGGGGCCGGTGGCGGCGACACCGGGCGCCGCGGCGGCGTACGGCAGCAGCGGAACCAGCGCCTGGTAGACCTCCTGGGCGTCGGCCGGCCGGTGCTGAGGGTCCTTGGCGAGCAGCCGCAGCACCAGCGCCTCCAGCGCCTCGGGCACCTCGGGCCGCGCCTGGCGGACCGGGACCGGCGGCTCGTAGAGATGGCGGTGCAGCACACCCAGGGCGGTGGAGCCGGCGAAGGGCACATTGCCGATGAGGAGTTCATGCATCAGCACGCCCAGCGCGTACAGGTCGGTGTACGGGCCGACGGCACCGCCCATGGCCTGCTCGGGGGCCATATAGGCGGGGCTGCCGATGGGCGAGCCGGTGTGGGTGAGGCGAGTGGTGTCGGTGTCGAGGACGGCGGCGACGCCGAGGTCGAGGACGGTCACCGAACCATCGGGGCGGATCATCACGTTCCGCGGCTTGAGGTCGCGGTGCACGATCGGCACCGCATGGACGGCGGAGAGCACCGCGCACAGCTGCGCCGCGACGCACACCGCCCACTGCCAGGGGTAGGGGTCGTGCTCGGCGAGGTGGTCGGCGAGGTCGGCGCCCTCGACGTACTGCATGATCAGGTACAGGTCGTCGCCGTCGCTGCCCGCGTCGTGCACGGTGACCAGACCTCGGTGGTCGACCTGCGCGGTGACCCGGCACTCGCGTACGAAACGGCGGCGCAGATCGTCGACGCCGTCGCCGCCGTCGCTGGGTATCGCCATCCGGTCGGGGCGCAGCAGCTTGACCGCGACCCGCCGGTCCAGCCGCCGGTCGTACGCGGTCCACACCTGGCCCATGCCGCCCTGGCCGAGGAGCGTGGCCAGCTCATAGCGGTCGGCGACGACGCGTCCGTTCAACGGCCCTGCTCTCTGCGGAGGTAGTCGCTGAGCGCATCCAGCTCGGCGCGTACGCGCTGGATGCGCTGCGGTTGGGGTTGGGGCTGCGGCTGGACGGGCTGGTGCGGCGGCAGGGGCTGGAGCGGCTGCTGCGGCGGTACGGCCTGGTGCTGGTGGGGCGGGACCGGATAGCCGTACGGCGCGGGCCCGGTCGGATACCCCGGCGGGATGTACGGCCCCACGCCCGGCGCGACGATGGGCGCCGGGCGGTGCTGCTTGATGTCGACGATCAGGAAGTGCGTCGCCACGGCGCAGGACAGCAGGAACATCCCCGCCAGGGTCGTGTACGCCAGCGCGTCGGGCTCGTCGGGGCCGGTTCCGAACTCCACGAACGCGAGCACCACCACCACACATGTGCCCCAGAACAGCAGCCAGTCGAGCGCGCGGCGGCGCAGGATGGCCACGCGCAGCATCGTCACCCACGACAGCAGGCCGAAGGTCAGCAACGACAGGCCGACGAAGACCACCCGCAGGACGGCCACCGTCGCGGTGGCGGCGGGACGGGGC
>NZ_MUNE01001143.1 GCF_002154605.1 Streptomyces milbemycinicus
ACCCGTGCACGGGTCATCCTTCGCCCGCGTCCTCCTGACGGGCCGATTCGGCGGCCCTCGCGGCGGCGCTTCCGGGGCGCTTGCGGGCGACCCAACCCTCGATATTCCGCTGCTGGCCGCGTGCGACAGCGAGCGAGCCCGGGGGCACATCCTTGGTGATGACCGAGCCGGCGGCGGTGTAGGCGCCGTCCCCGATCGTGACCGGAGCCACAAGCATGTTGTCCGCTCCGGTGCGGCAGTGGCTGCCGATGGTGGTGTGGTGCTTGTTGACACCGTCGTAGTTCACAAACACGCTGGCGGCGCCGATGTTGGTGTACTCGCCGATCGTCGCGTCGCCGACGTAGGAGAGATGCGGCACCTTGGTGCCCTCGCCGATCCGGGCGTTCTTCATCTCCACGTACGTGCCCGCCTTGGCCTTGGCACCGAGCCGGGTGCCGGGACGCAGATACGCGTACGGGCCGACACTCGCACCCGAGCCGATCTCCGCACCCTCGGCGACGGTGAAGCTCACGGCCGCGCCCTCGCCGACGGTGGTGTCGGTGAGCCGGGAGTTCGGGCCGACCTCGGCGTGCGCGGCGAGGTGAGTGGCGCCCAGCAACTGGGTGCCGGGGTGCACCACGGCGTCCGGCTCGAAGGTGACGGTCGCGTCCACCCAGGTCG
>NZ_MUNE01001144.1 GCF_002154605.1 Streptomyces milbemycinicus
TGAACGGGGGATATCGCGTCCATTGCTGTCCGTTCTGCAGTTGTCGGCGCCTGTAGGACCGGAGATCAAAAAGCCTATCCCACGGAACGGCCGCCGGGGAGTGCGCGCCGGAATGGCCGCCGTGGGAAGCGCCGGAAACACCTCGGCGGCGGACTCATGCGTCCGCCGCCGAGAATGCTGGAGCGTGGGTGTCTCAGCCGCCTCAGCCGCCGACCCTGCGGAAACTCTCGACCGAGCCGCCGTAGCCGCCTTCGGGGCCCGCCCAGTCGATCGCGAGCTTGTCGTCGTCCTTCATCTTGACCGTGCCCACGCCCCGGCCACCGTCATCGCCGCCCTTGCACGACAGCGTCAGGGTGGGCGCTTCCTTGCCCGCCTTCTGGCCATCCTTCAAGGCGCCGGTGCAGTCGAGCTTCGGCCCCTTGGCCGTGACCTTACTCGGCGACTGCTGCTTTGCGGCGGTGCTCGCGCCGCTCGGCTCGTATGCGTAACAAGCGGTGCCAACCTAACAGCCAGCGGAAACACGGCATTGCCCGGCCGAGCCGACCTTGCCGCGGGAGGGTCCCCGCGTGTCCTTCGCACTCTCCCTCGGCAACCGCCTACCGTGTGCGGGCGGGGGCGTTGTCGTGCGCCCAGTGGCCGAAGGGGTGAGGGATGGCAGAGGTGCGCAGCGAGTTGATACGCGCGCTGCCGGGGATGCTCAAGGAACACGCGGAGCGGACCGGGGACAAGATCGCGTTCCAGGACGTGCGCCGGGCGGTCGGCTACTCGGACCTGGAGCAGCGGACCGGGCGGTTAGCAGGCCATCTCGCGCGGCTGGGGGTGCGGCCCGGGGACCGGGTGGCGCTGCATCTGGGCAACCGGGTGGAGCAGGTG
>NZ_MUNE01001145.1:0-576 GCF_002154605.1 Streptomyces milbemycinicus
TGGTTGCTGTGAGCGCTCGCGAGAAGCCCGAAGGCGCAACAACGCAAGGCGCAGAAGGCGCCGAAGGCACTGAAGGAGCCGCCATGTCCCCCTCCGACCGGCGTGTCGTCGCCGTGATCCCCGCCCGTGGCGGTTCGAAGGGCGTGCCCGCCAAGAACCTCGCCGCCGTGGGGGGCGTGCCGCTCGTCGCACGTGCCGTACGGGAGTGCCTGGCCAGCCGCCTGGTGACGGATGTGGTCGTCTCCACCGACGACGCGGGCATCGCCGCCGTGGCGCGCGGTGCGGGCGCGGAGGTCGTCCAGCGGCCGACCGCCATCGCGGGCGACACCGCGACCAGCGAGGCCGCCGTGCTGCACGCGCTCGACACCTACGAGGCGGCGCACGGGATCAGCGCCGAGGTCGTGCTGCTGGTGCAGTGCACCAGCCCGTTCATCGTCCGTGAGGATGTGGACGGCGTGGCCGAGGCGGTGCTGGACGGCGGGGCGGACACCGCGCTGACCGTGGCCCCGTTCCACGGCTTCGTCTGGCGGGACGCCGAGGACGGGACGACGACTCACGCGAGCGCCGACGCGAGCG
>NZ_MUNE01001145.1:593-1041 GCF_002154605.1 Streptomyces milbemycinicus
CGACCTGGCGCGGGCCCGCGCGCTCGCGCCGCTCCTGGACGCCCCGCGCCCCGGTGCGCTCCCCACCCGCGATGACATCGACGCGGTGGTACTCGACTTCGACGGCACCCAGACGGACGACAAGGTGCTGATCGACTCCGATGGACGCGAACTCGTCGCCGTGCACCGCGGCGACGGGCTCGGGATCGCCGCCCTGCGCCGCGCTGAGCTGGCGCTGCTGATCCTGTCCACGGAGCAGAACCCGGTCGTTGCCGCACGCGCCCGCAAGCTGCGGGTCCCCGTGCTGCACGGCATCGACCGGAAAGACCTCGCACTGAAGCAGTGGTGCGAGGAGCAGGGCATCGCGCCGGAGCGCGTGCTCTATGTCGGCAACGACGTCAACGACCTCCCGTGTTTCGGCCTCGTCGGCTGGCCCGTGGCGGTCGCAGGTGCGCACGACGTCGTGCGC
>NZ_MUNE01001146.1 GCF_002154605.1 Streptomyces milbemycinicus
GCCGCTCCGACACGCCCCCCGGCGGCAGCCCCTCCGCCATGCCATCCACAAGGGCCGTCAGTTCCGCGCGGCTCCACACCCGGGGAGCGGGCACCGGGACGGGGTCCGTGACCGGCGCGGGGTCCGTGACCGTGGGGGTGTTCGTGACCGGCGCGATGGAGACCCAGTCGTCGGCCGTGTGCGGCCGGCCCGCCGCGTCCCGCCCCAGGGCGAGGGTGAGCTTGCCGGTGTCCCGGTTCTCGTAGATGTCGGCCTCGCCGTACGCGGTCCTCGCCCGGTGGCCCGTCGCGAGGCTGGTCGCGAGGAGAAGGCCCTCAACGGCGTCCCCTTGCTCGGCGGGATCCGGGTCCGGGAGCAGCCACACGATCTCGGCGTCCGGCGGCAGCGCGCGCACCTGGGGGTCGTGGGAGAGCAGGGCGGCGGCGTCCTCCGGCGGCACCACTCCGGACAGCAGGTCCAAGCCGAGGTCGCCGCGCGCCCGGATCACCCAGGGCGCCGGGCCGCCGGGCCGGTGCCAGGGCGCGGGCCCGGGACGGGAGGAGCCGTGGTCGATCGTGCCGTCGGGCCGGTACCGGACCAGGGTGACCCGGCTCGGGTCGAAGTCCAGTCCGCGCTTGCCCGGTCCGTCCAGGTGGCGGCCGAACGCCCGGTCCCCGGTATCCCGTAGGAGGGTGTGCGAGCCCAGCATCCCTTCGCGTTCCAGATGGAACGCGCCCAGCTCCACGGTGCTGCCGATGTCGCGGCCGGCGTTCCGTGCCCGGTTCACCAGCCGGTACAGCTCCCCACGGCGCTCGGGGTCGGGGCGGTCCAGATGCAGGACGCGGGCGGCGAAGGCGTCGGCGTCGCCGCCGTGGTCCCAGACGCCGGAGACGCCCTGGCGCGCGAGGTGGAGCCCGGCCAGCACCGCGAGGCTGGGCGTGTTGTCCGCCGCGTCCAGCGCCAGGCGGAACAGCTCGGCGCGCTCGTCGGCGGTGACGGGCCCGTACCCGTCCGGTGCCAGCACGTGACGGGCGAGCGCGTCCAGGTCCAGCGGCCCGTCGGCCAGTCCCGGGACCTTCGCCCGCAGGGTGTCCAGCCTGCGCAGGACCTCCCGTGCGGTGTCCGGCCCGTGTGCGGCGTACGGGTCGGACAGGCCGTGCAGGCGGGACAGGGCGTCGAACTCGGCAAGGGCGGCGGCATACGGGTCGCTGTCGTACGGAGCGCTGTCGTGCGGAGCTCTGTCGCCGTCGTACGAGTCGCCGTCGTAGAGGTTGTCGTCGCGTGCCGGGTCCTCGGCCGGCGCCGGGGGGCCGTCCGGCGGCCGCACTGCCGCGGGCTCGGCGGGCTCTGCGGGCTCGCCGGACCGGGCAGGCGGGGCAGCGGTGTCCTGGACGGGAGAAATCTCGTTCCGGGGGCCGAGGCCGTCGCCGGTCGGCCGCGCCTTCGGCTCGCCCTTCGCGCCCTCCGGCCCGTCGGGCGGGAGGACCACGATCGCCGGGGGCGTGTTCCTGCGGGCCGGCTTCGGGGGCTTGGTGGTGCGGTGGTTGCGCGGGGCGCCGGGGTTGCGGTCCCCCTCGGGCAGCGCGGCGAGGTATTCGTCGCCGCGCTCGTACACCGTCACGGCGTTCCTGGCGTTCTCGTGCGCCACGCCGAAGGTGTCGATCGTGCCGTTCTCGTGCACCAGGGTCAGGTGGAGGTCCAGATGGCTGGCGAGGAGTTCCGCCGCGAGCAGGGCGGTGGGGCGGTTCCACCGCCGGGCCGCGAACAGCTGGGCACGGATGAGGGCTTCCTCCTGCTGCCGGGTCAGCGGCAGGGGCAGCCAGGGCAGCCGGCCGCCGTTGCGCTCGAACTGCCGCCGCTGGTCGTCGGTGAGCCCGATCCCGGCCACCGCCAGCTCCCCGGCGCGGAAGGTCGCCCGCGGGTCGAGCCGCGCCGTGCTGGGCAGCGGCAGGCGGGCCGACCAGGACAGGTCCTGGGGTTGGTACTCGCCGCCGTCGGGGAGGCGCAGCCCGGCCGCGTTCACGGCCATGGCCAGGGCGGCGTAGAAGCGGTTTCCGTCGCCGGGTGGCGCGACGAGCCCGTGCGCGTAACCGTCGGGGTCCGTCAGCCGGTTGAGGTCCGATGCCGCGTCGTACTTGGGCTCCGGCTCGGACTCGTCGTCGGTCAGGCCCTCCCAGGTCCACGGGCGGTGGGCGTGGG
>NZ_MUNE01001147.1 GCF_002154605.1 Streptomyces milbemycinicus
ACTGCTTCGCGCCGGCGCGCGACAACGGCCGCCCCGGTTGCGCGTGTGCAGCGCGCGCCGGCGCGAAGCAGTGCGGGCAGAGGTCTGCCGTCACGGGTCTTTCCCTTCCTGGAGTCGCAGCGATTATGCAGAGCCTGTCATGTTCCGCGCAGCGCTTCCCAATGAGTGTGGGCCTTCTCGGCAGGCCGTAACGGTCCATAAAGGCGAGGATGGGGGTGAAGAACGCGGACCGGGACGAAGGCGACGAGTCGAGGACGAGTCGGCGGCTGGTCGAGGACGGAGCGCGGAGGCCCGCGCGCGGGTTGCCGCGCGCTGACAAGGTACGGAGTCAACAATGGCGCAGGACGCGAGCCCCTCGACCCCGGCCCCGGGCCCCGTGGCGCTCGGCCCGGGGGAGGGCCGTACGAGGCGTACGGTCCTCGTGGCGATCGGCGCCCTGCTGCTCGGCCTGATGCTCGCCGCCCTCGACCAGACCATCGTCGCCACCGCCCTGCCCACGATCGTCAGCGACCTCGGCGGACTGTCGCATCTGTCGTGGGTCGTCACCGCGTATCTGCTCGCCTCGACTGCCGCCACCCCGCTGTGGGGCAAGCTCGGCGACCAGTACGGGCGCAAGAAGCTCTTCCAGGCGGCCATCGTCATCTTCCTCATCGGCTCGGCGCTGTGCGGGCTCGCCCGGAACATGCCGGAGCTGATCGTCTTCCGCGGGCTCCAGGGGCTGGGCGGCGGCGGGCTGATCGTGCTGTCGATGGCGATCGTCGGCGACATCGTCACGCCCCGAGAACGCGGCCGCTACCAAGGGCTCTTCGGCGCGGTCTTCGGCGCCACGAGCGTGCTCGGGCCGCTGCTGGGCGGGCTCTTCGTCGACCACCTCAGCTGGCGCTGGGTCTTCTACATCAACATCCCCCTCGGCATCATCGCCCTCGCCGTCATCGCCACCGTTCTGCACATCCCGGTCCGCGGCGCCCGCCACACCATCGACTACCTCGGCACCCTCCTCATCGCCTCCGTCGCCGCCGCGCTGGTGCTGATGACCTCCCTCGGCGGTGTGACCTACCCCTGGGGCTCCTGGCAGATCGTCGGGCTCGCGCTGCTGGGCCTGGTGCTGCTGGTGACCTTCGTACGGGTGGAGGGGCGCGCCGCCGAACCCGTGCTGCCGCTGTATCTCTTCCGCAGCCGCTCCTTCGCGCTCTGCTCGGTCATCGGCTTCGTGGTCGGCTTCGCGATGTTCGGCAGCATGACCTACCTGCCGACATTCCTGCAGGTCGTACAGGGCGTCAGCCCGACCCTGTCCGGCGTTCACATGCTGCCGATGGTCTTCGGCATGCTGCTCGCCTCCACCGGCTCCGGCCAGGTCGTCAGCCGTACCGGCCACTACAAGATCTTCCCGATCCTCGGCACCGGCATCACCGCCATCGGCCTGCTGCTTCTGCACCAGCTACGGCCGTCCACCGGCGTGGCCGAGACCAGCGTGTACTTCTTCGTCTTCGGCTTCGGGCTCGGCCTGGTCATGCAGGTCCTGGTGACCATCGTGCAGAACTCCGTCCGCTACCAGGACCTCGGCGTCGCCACCTCCGGCAACACCTTCTTCCGCTCCATCGGCGGCTCCTTCGGCGTCTCCGTCTTCGGCACGATCTTCGCCAACAGCCTCGCTCCCCACCTCGCCAATGTGCTGGCCGGACAGCCGCTGCCCCCCGGCGTCGACCCCAGCGCACTGAGCGCCGACCCCCGAGGGGTCCGGCTGCTGCCGCCGGGGCTGCGCGAGAGGGTGCTGGACGCGTACTCGGTCTCCATCACCGATGTGTTCCTGTACGCGGCGCCGTTCGTGGTGATCGCCTTCGTCCTGGCCTGGTTCCTGCACGAGGAACCGCTGCGGGCCAGCGTCACCGCGCCCGAGGCCGGCGAGGTGGTCGCCAGCAACCCCGTCGAGCGCTCCTCACACGATGAGGTCGCCCGCGCCCTCTCGCTGCTGGGCAGCCGCGAGGGCCGTAAACAGGTCTACGAGGACATCGCCAAACGCGCCGGCCTCGACCTCAGACCGGCCACGAGCTGGATGCTGCTGCGGATGACCCACTACGGCGCGGTCGAGCCCTTCCAGCTGGCCGAGCGCTCGACCGCGCCGCTGCGGGTCATCATGGAGGCGGCCCGGCAGATCGAGGAGTGCCGGCTGGGCGCACGGGACGGGGTGTCGCTCGTGCCGACGGAGGAAGGACGAAGGGTGGCGGAACTGCTCTACCACGCCCGAGGGGAGTCGCTGGCGGAGCTCCTGGGCGACTGGTGGTCCCCGGACCGGCCGACCGACCTGATGGAGCTGGTGCAGGTGCTGAACCGGGAACTGTGCGGCTCGGACGCGGAACAGCCGGACGACGGCGGCGACGCACGCCGCCCGAGACCGCCGCGGACGGCGTAGCGGCTGCACCGGGTGGGCACACCCGGCGGGGGGCCGCGGCTTCGGCGGTCAGCCGGTGACGCGGTCAGCCGGTGATGCGGTCAGCCGGTGATGCGGTCGCCGAGCTCCTTGCCCAGCTCCTCGCCGAGCTCCTTGCCGAGCCAGACCTCCGAGTACGGACCCTCGCAGAACGGCGGCACGTCCGCGTACCCGTGCCGTGCGTACAGGGCCCGCGCCTCGCGCAGATCCAGCCGCGTCTCCAGCACGATCCGCCCGGCGCCCAGCTCACGCGCGGCCGCCTCGGCCGCCGCGAGCAGCACGCCGCCCGCGCCCAGGCCGCGCTTGGCCGGCCGTACGAACATCCGCTTGAGCTCCGCCGTACGGCGGAGCCCGGGCTCCGCCGTACCGCCGCCGTCCAGCAGCCGTACGCCCGCGCAGCCCGCGAGCTCGCCGTCGTGGTGGGCCACCAGGAACACGCCGCGCGGCGGGGCGAGGTCGTCGCTCGGCATCTCGGCGAGATGCTTGTCGATCTCCTCGGGGGTCGTGGAGCGCCCCTCATACAGCTCGTACCAGCGGTCGGCGACCCGGTCTCGGCCGGTCTGCTGCGCGACTACCTCGTCGATGTCGCCGACCGCTGGTACGAGCTGTA
>NZ_MUNE01001148.1 GCF_002154605.1 Streptomyces milbemycinicus
CGCCGCGGCGCCGAGCGTGTTCTCGGCGGCGTGTGCGGTCGGCGGCGCGACCAGTGTGGCGACCGCACCGAGGACGCCGACGACCAGCGCTAACAGCAGGCCGCGGATCTTCTGGCGGATAACGGGTCTGGGAAGGGCATACGAGCCCATGACTGTGCCTCCAAGGTAGGAATCACGGAAGGACTGAAGCGCAGGGGAATGCGTCGTCCGCTCCCACTCGGCAGATGGACGGGGCGGGCCGGAACCCGGGCAGCACGGAATCACCGGACACCGCGATCATGGGACCGGGACGATCTCAACCGGCACGGACGGCACCCGGTCGGTCGTCGGGTGACGTACGGCGGGCGGCGGCGGTGTTTCGATACAGGCATGGGGTACTCCATCGCAGCTCAGCCGGGGGGGACCGCCCCGCGGCGTCGCGTACCTCTCCAACTGCGCGAAGAGCCAGGAGGCGCTGGTGCGAACCTCACCGGAACGAAACGGGGTGGCGCAGGTGCTTTGGTGCGCGGATCTGTCGTGCAGCTGTGCATGGATCTGCCGTGCAGCACAGATTGCTCAGGGCCGACGTGGTTCGATATCTCGAACTATGACCGCCTTCTCAGACAGGGATGATTGAGGCATTGACGATGGATCGTCAATGCTCCCCGCGGAGAAATTTTCGGTTCCTCGCCCGAAACATTCCAGAGTCGGGGTCGGGGTCGGGGTC
>NZ_MUNE01000115.1 GCF_002154605.1 Streptomyces milbemycinicus
GGGTGACAGCCCCGGAGGCCCTGCCCCCGCCCCGTACCGAGCACCGCAACGCACCACAACCACGCCGCACCACCACCACGCACCGCAACCACCACGAGGCCACCGTGCAACCCGCAGAATCCCGCTTCGCCGCCGTAGACCTCGGCGCGTCCAGCGGCCGTGTCATGGTCGGCACGGTCGCCCCCGGCGCGCCCGGCGCCCCCGGCACCCTCGAACTCCACGAGGTGCACCGCTTCCCCAACCGCCCGGTCCGCGTGGGCGGCACCCTGCACTGGGACATCCTCGCCCTCCACCAGGGCGTCCTGGACGGCCTGCGCGCCGCGGCCGAGGCCGCCCGCGCCGCGAACACCCGGCTGACCAGCGTCGGCATCGACAGCTGGGCCGTCGACTACGGCCTGCTGGGCGCCGACGGGGCGCTGCTCGGCAACCCCGTCCACTACCGCGACACCCGTACCGACGGCGCGGCCGAGCAGGTCGCCACCGTCCTCCCGCCCGAGGAGCTGTACGCGGCCACCGGCCTCCAGCACCTCCCCTTCAACACGATCTACCAGCTGACCGCCGCCCGTGGCAGTTCGACGCTCGCCGCCGCGCACCGCCTCCTCCTCATCCCGGATCTCATCTCGTACTGGCTGACGGGCGTGGCCGGCACCGAGCTGACCAACGCGTCCACCACCCAGCTGATCGATCCGCGCACCCGCGACTGGTCCCGCGCGATCGCCGCCGTCGCCGGCACCCTCGGCATCGACCTGTCGCTCTTTCCGCCGCTCCGCCACCCCGGCGACCCGGCGGGAAACCTACGCCCAGAGATCCTGTCCGCCACCGGTATCGAAGGCCCCGTCCCGGTCACCGCCGTGGGCTCGCACGACACCGCCTCCGCCGTCGTGGGCGTTCCCGCCACCTCACCCGACTTCGCCTACATCGCCACCGGCACCTGGTCCCTGGCCGGTCTTGAGCTCGACGCCCCGGTGCTCACCGAGGCGAGTCGGCGCGCCAACTTCACCAATGAGCTCGGCGTGGACGGCACGGTCCGCTATCTGCGCAACATCATGGGCCTGTGGATGCTCCAGGAGTGCCTGCGCACCTGGGAAGCCGAAGGCCGGAACCAGGACCTGGAAACACTTCTGGACCAGGCGGCCCACGCCACCCCCCTCCGCTCGGTGGTCGACGCCGGAGCCCCCGAGTTCATCGCCCCGGACCGGATGCCCGACCGGATCGCGGAGGCCTGCCGCCGCACCGGCCAGCCGGTCCCGCGTACGCCCGCCGAGACCGCCCGCTGCGTGCTGGACTCCCTCGCGCTGGCGCACCGCCGCGCGATCCTGGACGCCCAGCGGCTGTCCGGCCGTGCGGTCCGCACCGTGCATATCGTCGGGGGCGGCGCGCACAACGCGCTGCTGTGCCGGCTGACCGCCGACGCCTGTGGGCTGCCGGTGGTCGCGGGCCCGGCGGAGGCGGCGGCGCTCGGCAACGTCCTGGTGCAGGCCCGGACCGCGGGCGTGGTCACCGGCGGCCTGCCCGAGCTGCGTGCGCTGCTTCACAGCACCCAGCAGCTGAGGCAGTATGAGCCGTCGGGCGATCAAGCGGCGTGGTCCCGGGCGGCCGCCCTCGTCGAGGATGTCGAGGGCGGCCGCCCGGGAC
>NZ_MUNE01001149.1 GCF_002154605.1 Streptomyces milbemycinicus
CCACCCCACGGCCGTCGCCCCCGCCGCCACCCGTGCCGCCGTCTCTGCCGTGCTGTCGCCTTCCATGGTCAGTTCCCTGTGCCCTCAGCCCGACCGACATAAACGCGCGGCACACGCGCCGAGATCCGCGTGACGATCTCGTACGCGATCGAGCCGACCGCCCGCGCCCAGTCCTCCGCGGTCGGCTCGCCCCGGTCACCGGGCCCGAACAGCACCGCCTCGTCCCCGGGCGCCGCGGCGTCCCCGCCGAGGTCCACCACGAACTGGTCCATCGCCACCGTGCCCGCGACCGTCCGCCACTTACCCGCGACCAGGACCGGACCGGTCCCCGAGGCGTGCCGCGGAACCCCGTCCGCGTAGCCCACCGGCACCAGCGCGAGCGTGGTCGGGCCAGGGGTGATGTAGCGGTGCCCGTACGACACGCCGTGTCCGCCCGGCACCCGCTTCACCGAGGCCAGCGAGGCGACCAGTGTCATCACCGGCCGCAGCCCGAAGTCGCCCGGATGGCCGACCTCGGGGCTCGGCGAGATCCCGTACACCGCGATCCCGGTCCGTACCAGGTCGAAATGCGACTCGGGCAGGGTCAGCGTCGCCGGCGAGTTGGCGATATGCCGCACCTCCGGGCGCAGCCCCGCCTGCTCGGCCTGCGCCAGCAGCGTCCGGAACACCTTCAGTTGCGCGGCGATCGAGGGGTGCCCCGGCTCGTCCGCGCAGGCGAAGTGCGACCACAGACCGGTCACCGTGACCGTGCCCTCAGCCTCGGCGGCGCGCGCGGCGGCGACGAGTTCCGGCCAGTCCGCGGGCGGGCAGCCGTTGCGGCCGAGCCCCGTGTCCGCCTTCAGCTGGACGCGCGCGGTACGGCCGCACTCCCGGGCCGCGGCCACGGCCTCCCGCAGCGCCCACATCGCGCTCAGCGACACGTCGACATCAGCCTCGATCGCCTCCCGCCACGGGCCGCCCGGCGTCCACAGCCAGCACAGCAACCGGCCCGTGTCGCCCGCGGCGCGCAGCGCCAGCGCCTCCTCGGGCGTGGCCGTGCCCAGCCAGCTCGCGCCCGCCTCACGCGCGGCGCGCGCGCACGGCACCGCGCCGTGGCCGTAGGCGTCCGACTTGACCACGGCCATCAGCTCGGCCCCGGGCGCCGCCGCGCGCAGCGCCCGCACATTGGCCCGCAGGGCGGCCAGGTCGACCACGGCACGGGCACGCATCGGTGTCTCGTTCATCAGCGCCAGTCTCTCAGGCCCGCCCCGCGCCCGGAGCGCGTGCTTCCGTAACAAGGCGCCCGGCGGGTCCGGGCAGGGTCCGGGAAACTGGTCGCCATGAGGATTGCCTACAGCGTCGAGACCGTACGGGCCGCAGAACGGGACTTGATGGCGCGGCTGCCCCAAGGAGCGCTCATGCAGCGCGCGGCCGCGGGCCTGGCAGCCGCCTGCGCGGGGCTGCTGGGCCGCGTCTACGGGGCCCGGGTGGCCCTCCTGATCGGCAGCGGCGACAACGGCGGCGACGCCCTGTACGCCGGGGCCCGCCTCGCCCGTCGCGGGGCCGGGGTGACGGCGGTCCTGCTGGCCCCCGACCGCGCCCACGCGGGCGGGCTGCGGGCGCTGCGCGACGCGGGCGGCCGGGCCGTCCCCACCGATGATTCCTCCACCGAGACGGTCCTGGCCCAGGCCGACCTGGTCCTCGACGGCATCGTCGGCATCGGCGGCAAGGGCGGTCTGCGCCCCGACGCCGAACGCCTGACCCGCGCCGTACGCGGCACCATGGTCGCCGTCGACCTGCCCAGCGGTGTGGACGCCGACACCGGCGAGGTGCGCGGCCCCGCCGTACGCGCCGACGCGACCGTCACCTTCGGCACCTACAAGCCCGGCCTGCTCATCGACCCCGCCCATGAACGCGCGGGCGCGCTGCGCCTGATCGACATCGGCCTGGCCCCCCATCTGCCGCCCGTCCCCGACGCCGAGGCCCTGCAGCACGGCGACATCGCGGCCCTCCTCCCCCGCCCCGACGCGGAGAGCGACAAGTACCGCCGCGGCGTCGTCGGCGTCGTGGCCGGCTCGGCCCGCTACCCGGGCGCCGCCGTCCTCGCCGTCGCGGGCGCCCTGCGCGGCGGGGCGGGCGCGGTCCGCTACGTCGGCCCGGCCGCCGATGCCGTCATCACCCGCTTCCCCGAAACCCTCGTCCACTCCGGCCCGCCCCACAAGGCGGGCCGCGTCCAGGCCTGGGTGGTCGGCCCCGGCCTCGGCGACGACGCGGTCGCCCGCCAGTCCCTCGACGACGTCCTCGCCTCCAACGTCCCCGTCCTCGTCGACGCCGACGGCCTCCGCCTGCTCCCGCCCGGCGACCTGCGCTCCCGCGACGCCGCCACGATCCTCACCCCGCACGCCGGAGAGGCCGCGGCGCTGCTCGGCGTCCCGCGCAGGGAGGTCGAACAGACCCGCCTCGCCTCCGTCCGCGCCCTCGCCGAGCGCTACGGCGCCACGGTCCTCCTCAAGGGCTCCACCACGCTCGTCTGCTCCGGCTCCGGCCCCGTACGCGTCAACCCCACCGGCACCGGCTGGCTCGCCACGGCAGGCAGCGGCGACGTCCTCTCCGGCCTCACCGGCTCCCTCCTCGCCACCGGCCTCTCCCCCCACGACGCCGCCTCCGCCGGCGCCTACCTCCACGGCCTGGCCGCCCGCCACGCCACAGCCCCCACCGGCGCCCCCATCGCCGCGTACGACGTGGCGACGGCCCTGCCGGAGGTCTGGCGGAACGTGCTGCTGGGCTGAGCGGGGTCCCTGCGGGTGCGTGGGGGGTGCGCCTGCTGTTCGGTGGTGGGT
>NZ_MUNE01001150.1:0-188 GCF_002154605.1 Streptomyces milbemycinicus
GACCAGCGCGGTGCGCAACGCGCCCGTCTCGGCGCCGGACACCTCGAACTCCACGGCCGTCACCGGATACTTCGCGAGCCGGAAGATCCGGTCGATGTTGCCGCCGCTGCCGGTGATGCTGGCCGCGATGCGCGCCGTCGACTCGGCGGACAGTGGATGGCCCAGCACGGTGACATGGGACCGGCCGG
>NZ_MUNE01001150.1:249-701 GCF_002154605.1 Streptomyces milbemycinicus
CCGGCCGGAGATGATCTCGGCCTGGAGCCGCATCGACTCGGCCCAGCTGTGGACGGTCGCCCGCAGATCGCCTTCCTTGGTCCAGCCGCCCGTGGGGGAGTTCACCAGCACGCACAGCACGATGCGGCCTCGGGTGACCACCTGCTCTATATCGACTATGTTCACGCCGTAGGCGGCGAGGGTGTCGCAGAGGCCGGCGGTGATGCCGGGGCGGTCCTTGCCGAAGATCTTGACGAGGAGGGTCGGGACATCGTCGTCGGGGACGGCGGTGGCAGGGGGAATCTGCGATGTGCTCATGGTCTTCCCACCGTATCCGGCCAGTCGGGGCGATCGCGCGGCAGTCCGCGCTACGGACGGCTGTGCGGTACAAAACGTTCATTTCGTCGTAGCCGGGCCGTCATACGGCGTTGAGTCGTCATGGGGCGTCGAGTCGAGCGCGAAGCGGGACGCCC
>NZ_MUNE01001151.1 GCF_002154605.1 Streptomyces milbemycinicus
CATCAGCGCCATCGGCAGGTAGTTCCACACCGCCGAGCTGTCGGGCGTCACTTCGGGGAGCGTGGGCGGCTCCTGAAGGCTCAACTCCCCTTCGGGCATGTCCGGGCCGCGCCGACGCGCGGGCCTGCGGAACAGGACGGTACTCAAGCGGGTGGTCTCCTTCGGGCCGGGGGTGCTGCCGGGTGCTGCCAATGGGGGCTGAAAAACCGGTGAACGGGCGGCGACACGCGTGGTCGGGGCAGGCCGGACCCGCCGGGTCGGCGAGGCAGAGCAGCCGCAGCAGACGGCAGGAGCGGTGAACCCGGGCCGGGGGCAGGAATCCCGGGCCGGTGGAGAAGAGTCTACGATCCGTTTCCGCGGTTCACTTCGCAGGCCGTGACCGAAGCAGACGGTTCAGCAAGTAGTGTGCAGCCTTCCCGCGCACACGTCCAACGCCCCACACCCCCCACGGAGACCTACCCCGTGTCCCGAACACGTCTCCCGAAGAAGCGTGAGTACTCTCATGACTGACAGCGCAACGGCAGGGCTTTGCCGCGTCACCGTGCGCGCCCCCGCCACCTCCATCGACCTCGCGGTCCCCGCCGACGTCCCCGTCGTCGATCTGCTGCCCACCCTGGTGCGGTACGCGGGCGACGACCTCGCCGAGCAGGGCCTGGAACACGGCGGCTGGGTGCTCCAGCGGCTCGGTGGCGAGCCGCTCGCCGAGGACAGCAGCCTCGAATCCCTCGGCCTGCTCGACGGCGAGACGCTCTACCTCAGGCCGCGCACCGACGCCCTGCCCGAGGTCCGGCTGGACGACCTGGTCGACGGCGTCGCCACCACCATGGCCGACCGGCCCTTCGGCTGGACGGCGACCATCAGCCGCCGGCTGCTGCTCGGCACGCTGATCCTCATCCTCGCCGCCGGACTCGCCGTCCTCGCCACCCCCGGCCCTGCCTC
>NZ_MUNE01001152.1 GCF_002154605.1 Streptomyces milbemycinicus
GCTGGGACGGCTCGCGCCCCGGCTGACGGTGCCCACGGGGCGCCCCGGCGGACACGGCGGGCTGGACGGGCCGGGCGAGCCGGGGCTGTACGAGCAGATCGAGCGCGCGATCGCCGACCACGACCCCGACCGGCTCACCAAAATCGGCGCCGCGGCCTTCGCCGACCCGGGCCAGGCGCTGGCGCGGCTCCGCACCGACCTGTACGCGCTGCTACGCCTGCCGGAACCGGCCGCTCCTCCGCCCCCGGTACGCGCCTTCGACGATCCGCTCCCCGAGCGCCAAGAGGTGTCCTCTGCGGTGGTCATGACCAGCGTGGACGGTGACACCGTGGCCGTACGCCGCTTCCCCGCGTACGTCGCCGGGGCGCGGGAGGAGGCGGGCGACGCGGACGGCACCGGCGGTGTCCACCGCCACCTGTCCTGCCAGGACCGGGAGCGGGACCGCGGACTGGTGGAGAGCGCGTCGGTCCTCACCCACCACGAACCGGCCGCCACCCCGACCGCCGCCGCACGCTGGGCCCGCGAAACGCTGCGCCGCTACCCGGGCAGCGTGCTGGCCGCCGCCACAACGGCCCGGGGCGACTGCCTGGTCGCCCTGCGGGACGGCCGCCTCGCGGAGGCATCGGCCACCGGCCCGGTCCGCGACCCGGGCCTGCTGGCCGCCGTGGTGTACGGACGCCTACGGGCGGGCCGGCCGTTGGAGGGGATCGTCACCCTGCGGGTGGGAGGACGCGAGGAGGATGTCGCCCTGCGCATCCGCCCCACGGCGGCGCACGACTGACCACGCGCGGCCTGCCATCCGCCGCGCACCGGCCGCCACACCGACCGCCGCACCGCCCGCCCCCGTCAGCCCGCGCTCTCCTCCGCCGCCTCCAGACGCGCCCGGAGTTCCGGGGCGCGGGGGCTGCCGCCCGCCTCGTGGATCTCGACCGCGCGGTGCAGGTGGCGCCGCAGCGCCTCCGCGTCACCCGTCCGTTCCGCGATGTCGGCCAGCGTCTCGAAGGCCTGGGCCTCGTAGTGCGTGGCTCCTTCGGCGCGCAGCGCGCGGGCCGCTTCCGTCAGCGCCTGCACCGCGTCCGCGGTGCGTCTCAGGGCTTCGTACGCGGTCCCGATGGCGGCCTGGGCGCGCGCTGCCATGCGTGCGTCGCCGAGTGCGCGCAGGCGCTCGTATCCGTCGCGCAGGGTGGTGAGTCCGTCCTCGTGGAGACCTGTCGCGCTCTGCGAGCAGCCCATGAAGTACAGCGCGATGGCGACACCGCGCTCGTCGCCCGCCTCGGCGCTCAGCGCGCGGGCGCTGTCGTACGCGTCGGCCGCGCGGGCCGGGTCGGAGCGGTCCCAGTAGCGACCGCTGAACTCCCGTACCGAGCCGCGCAGCAGGGTCAGCCGCCGGTCCTGCGGGGCGGCTGCCGCGGCCTCGTCGGCGCGCTGGACCGCGGTCTCCAGTTCCTGCCCGGCCCGTTCGAACTCGCCCAGGTCCATCAGCGGGCGCGAGAGGAGGGCGCGCAGTCGCGCCTCGGCCGCCGGGTGGCCGTCCCGCGCGGCGGCCTCGGCGCCCAGCTCGCCCGATTCGATCCACTCCGCGAGGTGGCGGTGGTGGAGGTACAGCGCGGTGAGCGCTTCGGCGAGCTGCCAGGTCGGCCGGTCCATGCCGCCGTGCGCGGCTGCCGCGCGCAGCACGGCGAGGGCGTCGGCGCGCTCGGCCTCCAGCCAGGCCAGGGCCGCCTGCTTGCCGCCGCCCTGGGCCTGCCCGAACGGATCGGGGCCCGCCTGCCGCATCCGCTCCGCGTGGTCGGCGATCCGCAGCCGCCGCCCCATGATCGCCCGGTCGGCGAAGGCGGCCCCGGTCAGGTGGTACTCCATGGCGCGCGCCAGGGCGGCCGCCCGCTCGTCCGCGTCGGCCAGGTCGCGGGCGTGCAGCCGTACGAGGTCGTGGAAGCGGTAGCGGCCGTCCTCGCCGACATCGAGCAGGGACGCCCGTTCCAGGGCGCCCAGCAGCGGGGCCGCGGCGGAGGCGGACAGGCCGCCTACGGCCGCGGCGCCCCCGGTGTCGAAGCTGCGGCCCGGGGCCGCGCCCAGCAGCCGGTACAGACGGGCGGCGTCCTGCGGCAGATCCCGGTAGGCGACAGTGAAGACGGCGGACACGGTGTGCTCCTCCCCGATGTACGAATCCGGACCCCCCATCCCCGGGCTCCCCGCCCCCGGGCTCAGGCCGGCCAGCCGCCGGTTCTCGTCCGCGAGCTCCCCAGCCAGCGCCGACAGCGTCAGCCGCCGGTGGACGGCCAGCCGGGCGGCGATC
>NZ_MUNE01001153.1 GCF_002154605.1 Streptomyces milbemycinicus
CGCTGACCGGGTGGGAGACCCGGGTGCCGACCGGGCGGCTCAACGCCTTCCTCGGTGAGATCGTCGCCTCCCACCCGGTCAGCGCGGTCTCGATCGCCGGGACCAGCTTCTCCATATGGCGGCCGGTGCGGGCCGAGACATTGACCCGCGGCGCCCACTGGATCTGGCCCAGCTCGGTCTCGATCTCGCGCTCGAGGTAATAGCGGCGCTCCTCGTCGAGCGTGTCCCACTTGTTGTACGCCACGACGATCGCGCGCCCGGCCTCGACCGCCATCGAGATGATCCGCTGGTCCTGGACGCTGATCGACTCGCTGGAATCGATCAGGATGACCGCCAGCTCGGCCTTCTCCACGGCGGCGGCGGTGCGCAGCGAGGCGTAGTAGTCCGCGCCCTCCTGGAGGTGCACCCGGCGGCGGATACCGGCCGTGTCCACGAACTTCCAGGTCACCCCGCCGAGTTCGATCAGCTCGTCGACCGGGTCACGGGTGGTGCCCGCCATCTCGTTGACGACCACCCGCTCCTCGCCCGCCACCTTGTTGAGCAGGGACGACTTACCGACGTTCGGGCGGCCGATGAGCGCGATACGGCGCGGACCGCCGATGGCGGCGCCGAAGGTCTGGGCCGGGGCCTCGGGCAGCGCCTCCAGCACGGCGTCCAGCATGTCGCCGGTGCCGCGGCCGTGCAGCGCGGAGACCGGGTACGGCTCGCCGAGGCCGAGCGACCACAGCATCGCCGCGTCCGCCTCGGCGCTGGGGCCGTCGACCTTGTTGGCGCACAGCACGACGGGCTTCCCGGCCCGGCGCAACAGCTTGACCACGGCCTCGTCGGTGTCGGTGGCGCCGACCGTGGCGTCCACCACGAAGACCACCGCGTCCGCGGCCTCGATGGC
>NZ_MUNE01001154.1:0-162 GCF_002154605.1 Streptomyces milbemycinicus
TAGTACGCGGAGTCGGCGTGGCTGTGCCGGCCGTTGCAGACCAGGGGGGAGTGGGCGATGATCTCCAGCGGCTCCGGGGTGGGCTCGCCCGGGGTCACCCGGTCGTACTCCACCCCGACGAGATGGGCGAAGGAGTCGCCCCGCCGGACCCCGGTGCCGGCG
>NZ_MUNE01001154.1:193-728 GCF_002154605.1 Streptomyces milbemycinicus
CGGACCGTGCTCCAGCCTGATCCGGCGGAAGCAGGTGTTGGCGCCGAGGAACGCCACATTGGTCCCGGTGTCGCGGGCGTGGGTGACGTACCGGCGCTGCTGCGGGGTCCAGTACTCGTCGTGGCCCAGCGATATCACCGCCGCGGCGTCGTGCAGCACACCGGGATCGCGGTGCACGTCCACGCCGGTGGTGTAGGCCAGCGGTATGCCGAGCCGTTCCGCGAGCGCCACCAGCGCCCGCTCGTAGACCAGGAACTTCACCGCGCCGTTGCCGTTGTACGGCCGGTCGAAGCCGACGGCCAGCGAGCGCGTCCCGTACGCCCCGTCCTGGCCCTGGTAGAGGCTGAAGCCGCCCCAGGTGTTGTACGCCTGCCAGGTGGCCACCGCGTGCATCAGCAGGGTCCGGCCCGCGGCCTTCTCGGAGCGGACGATCAGGGGGACATAGCGCTGGTGGCCGTCGTCCGCGTCCAGCCGGAGCAGATACGCGCCCTCCGGCCAGCCCTCGGTGCGGACCCGGACGGTGCGCTTCCAGTCC
>NZ_MUNE01001155.1 GCF_002154605.1 Streptomyces milbemycinicus
CACTGCCGCTGACGCCTGGTGGCTTTCGTCGCCGATGGTGTGGAAGTCGGAGACATCGAGTCCAAAGTTGACGGAGTGGGCGGCGAGTCGTGTCTTTCGGTATGGCTCCCACTGCGAGGTGACGGGTGAGTAGGCCCATGCGGTCCACGGCTCGTTGGGGCCCGCGACCGGCCGGATGGCTGTGAGCGTGATGGTGAGCGGAGCGGGTTTGGGTTCCGCTGGCCGTACTGGCGTGGCTGGGCGTGTCGGCGGACGTGGATGCCGATGTGCCACCAGGGGTGGAGCGGAAGTATCCCGAACGCGGTGCCGACGCGGTGGTCGATGACTCCGAGGCCACGGACCATGTCGCGGAGCGCGTACTCCGTCGAGTTGGCTAGCCCGCTCTCCCGCGCTTCGGTCGCCTTCTCGGTGTAGTACGGCGAGCACGGTTCNNCTGATGCCGAGCCGGGCCAGCGCTGCTTGGGAAGGCCACTTGCCGTCCTCGGCCTCCGCTTTCTCCCTCCCCTCCGGCGTGGGGTACTTGCGGTTGGGGTCCCATTCCGTCTCGCAGATGGTGGTGATGACCTGTCCTTCTGCTGGAAGGGCGCGAGGAGTTCGGTGAGCTGTTGCTGCCGGTGCTCTACGGTGGCAGGTCCATGGGCGAGGGCGTCTGCACTTGTCCTGGAGGAAGAGCATGTCCACGCGGCCGGAGATGACGTCACGCTCCACGTGACCGTCGGAGGCGACGAAGTCGTCGCCAAGGTGCCATTGGCGTGCGATCTCGCGTTGGACCCGTGAGCGGAGCGGACTTCGTCGTCGTGGTAGAGCACCGCCAGGAGCAGGCGGTCGA
>NZ_MUNE01001156.1 GCF_002154605.1 Streptomyces milbemycinicus
CCCGGCGGCCACCGCGCCGCCGACGCCCGCCGCCACGACGGCCGACCTGGGCGGGAGGACCCTGCTGCCCGGCTTCTTCGACTGCCACGCCCACCTGTGCATGACCCCGGAGCGCGGGCTGATCGCGGGGCTGGCGGCCGACCCGACGGTTACGACCTTCGAGATCGCGGGGCGGCTGCGGGCCACCCTGGACGCGGGCGTGACGACACTGCGCGACCTTGGCGGTGTCCCCGCGGGATACCGAACAGCGATCGAGCGAGATCTGATCGAAGGCCCCCGGCTGCAGGTCGCCGTGAAGGTGATCAGCCACACCGGCGGACACGCCGACTGTTCGCTGCCCGGCGGGGTCGACGCCGCCCCACACCTGGGCGAGCTCGCCGACACCGCCGACGAGGCACGGCTCGCGGCCCGGCGGGTGCTGCGCGCGGGAGCGGACGTGGTGAAGGTCTGCGCCACCGGCGGCATGGGCAGCCCGCACGACGACCCCGACGACGAGGGACTGACGCACGAGGAGATGGCCGCCGTCGTCGACGAGGCGGC
>NZ_MUNE01001157.1 GCF_002154605.1 Streptomyces milbemycinicus
GCCTGCGGGGAACTGTCCCAGCACGTCGACCGGTTGACGGAGCTGGTGGCAGCCGCACAGGACACCGACGGCTACCTCCAGACGTACTACCAGGTCAGGCCCGGCGCCCAGCGGTGGACCGAGCTGCACTGGGGGCATGAGCTCTACTGCGCGGGCCATCTCATCCAGGCCGCGATCGCACACCACCGGGCCACCGGAGGCGACGAACTCCTCAGCGTGGCGGTGCGGTTCGCCGACCACATCGACGCCACCTTCGGCCCCGGCAAGCCGGTGGACGCCGTATGCGGACACCCGGAGATCGAGACGGCGCTGGTCGAGCTGTACCGGGAGACGGGCGAGCGGCGCTATCTCGACCTCGCCGGCTACTTCGTGGACCGGCGCGGAGCGGGCACCCTCGGCGACGGCGCCGTGGACCGGGAGGCCGACCGCCGCCCCGGCGCACCCTATTGGCAGGACCATGCCTCGGTGCAGGACGCGGCCGGGGTCACCGGGCACGCCGTACGCCAGCTGTATCTGCTCGCCGGAGCCGCCGACCTGGCGGCCGAGACCGGCGATCCCGGGCTGCGGGAGGCGCTGGTGCGGCTGTGGGAGGACATGGCCGCCACCAAGACCTATCTGACCGGTGGGGTCGGCTCCCGGCACGACCTGGAGGCGTTCGGCGACGCGTACGAACTGCCGCCGGACCGGGCGTACGCCGAGACGTGCGCGGCCATCGCCTCGATCCAGTTCGGCTGGCGCATGGCGCTCCTGACGGGCGAGGCCCGCTACAGCGACCTGGTCGAACGGACCCTGTACAACGGCTTCCTGTCGGGCGTCTCGCTGGACGGGAACCGCTGGCTGTACGTCAACCCGCTCCAGGTCCGCGAGGACTACGCCGGCCCGCACGGCGACCAGGGGGCACGCCGCACGGAATGGTTCCGCTGCGCCTGCTGCCCGCCGAACGTGATGCGGCTGCTGGCCTCGCTGCCGCACTACGTGGCCAGCGGCGACGCGGACGGCCTCCAACTGCACCAGTACGCGTCGGGGTCGTACG
>NZ_MUNE01001158.1 GCF_002154605.1 Streptomyces milbemycinicus
CCCTCGGAGCATGCTTCCAACTACGCCTCCCCCAAGCCCCAACCCCAGCCGAGAAATGACGCGCTTCACCGCGGTCGCACCGGCCACCCGATGAGACGCCGCTGGTCGGCCAAGCACAAACGGCACGGGCTGCTGGTCATCGCCCTGACCGATGCAAGGGGCGGCTGCTGTGGACCCCCACCGCCCGACCCGCGCGCGGCTCGGTGATCACCGCCTGCCCGCCACGACAACCTGGTCGGCCGACTCCGCGCGGCCGGCCTCTGCCCGATCCTGTTGCCTATTTGGTGTTTGTGCTGGTGGGGGTCTTGATTGTTGCGGCAGGCTGGTCTGGTGGCCGGTCTTTCTCGTTCCCGGTCACGGAGCGGGAGGGGTTCCGTGTCGATGGAGCCGCGGTCGTGGCCGGAGCCGGCGCCGGAGGTGGCTCGGGCGGTGCGGGCGAAGTACTCCGGCCGTCAGGTGCCGCTACCGGTCGCGGTACGTGATCGGCTCGGTGAGTTGTTCGCGGATGCCGAGTTCGCGGAAGCGTTCGCGGTGACGGGGCCGCGTGGCTGGTCACCGGGCCGCTTGGCACTGGTCACGGTGCTGCAGATGGCCGAGAACTTGACCGACCGACAGGCTGCCGAGGCGGTCCGGGACAAACTCTCGTGGTCCTACGCGCTCGGACTGGGCCTGGAGGATCCCGGCTTCGACATCCATGTCCTCTCCCAGTTCCGCACCCGGGTTGCCGCCCATGGCCTGGAAGAGAAGGTGCTGGACTTGTTGGTGGCCAGGCTGGTCGAGCAAGACCTGCTGGCCGCAGGAGGCAAGCAGCGCACGGACTCCACCCACGTGGTCGCGGCGGTGCGGGACCTGAACCGGCTGGAACTGGCCGGGGAGGCGGTTCGCGCCGCACTGGAAGCGCTGACCTGCGCGGATCCGGACTGGGTCGCACAGAGCGTGGACGTGGCCTCGTGGAGCAGGCGGTACGGACCACGGGTGGACAGCCGGCGCCTGCCCACCTCCCGCACCAGGCAGCAGAAACTGGCCGTGGACTTCACGCGGGCCACCGCCGGAACCTGATCACTCAAGACAGCGAAACACGAAGGGTAATGCGACCGGCTGGCGGAGTGTCATGGCCGCCCGGTTCGTCGGTCTCACGCACGGTCCCGGCAGTTGCAAGCTCTCGTCTCGTCGAACATTTCGCGCCGTCCTCGCCGGCCAACCCCGCCTGTAGACGCTGGCCGTCCGGCCGCCGCCATCAGGGGCCCGGGCAGTCCACCACCCGCCAGCTGTGGCAAGGAGGCGACGACACCGATCAGGCCGGTCCGCAGCGGCCGGCCCAGGCCGGCAGGCCGGGCGG